>JAQTNF010000036.1 GCA_028713995.1 Deltaproteobacteria bacterium
CCTTGGAGCAGATGTCGAGCCGCGAGAGCATGTCGGTGAGCAGCCGGCCCTGATCCTCGGGCCGCGGCACCACGGGCAGGTCCTCTAAAGGCGCGTGCCATCTGGCCCGGAGCTTCATCTGCGGGACGCCGTCGTGCAGGAAGCCCATGTCGATGAGGGCCACGGGACGCCCGTCGTAGAGCACCTCGAAAGCCGGGCCGGCGGTGAACTCGCCCAGATCGGTGGTCTCCACGCCCATCTCGGCCGCCAGCGCCGCGAACGCCGCGATCTTCTCGGGCGCCACGGCCGCGGTCATGCGTTCCTGCGCCTCGGACAGCAGGATCTCCCAGGGGTTCAAGCCCTCGTACTTGAGCGGCGCCCGCTTAAGGTCGATGCGCGCCCCGCCCGGATCGCGCGCCATCTCGCCCACGGACGAGGACAGCCCGCCCGCGCCGTTGTCGGTCAGGCATGTCATGAGGTCCATGTCACGCGCGCGCAAGAGGAAGTCGATCGTGCGCTTCTGCGTGATGGGATCGCCGATCTGCACGGCCGTGGCCGGGGAGCCCTCGTGCAACTCCTCGGACGAGAACGTGGCGCCGTGGATGCCGTCCTTTCCGATGCGGCCGCCGATCATCACGACCCGGTCGCCGGGACGCGCCGCCTTCGCGTGCCCGGGCCTGCCGTTCACCGTGGCCGGCATCACGCCGCCCGTGCCGCAGAAGACGAGCGGTTTGCCGAGGAAGCGCTCCTCGAACACCAGGGAGCCGTTGACCGTGGGGATTCCGCTCTTGTTGCCGCCGTGCTCCACGCCCTCGCGCACGCCCTCGAGCACGCGCTTGGGGTGCAGGAGGCGCGGCGGGATCTCGCCCTCGCGGAAGGGCGAGGCCAGGCAGAACACGTCCGTGTTGCAGAAGAGACGCGAGCCCTGGCCCGTGCCGAGCGGATCGCGGTTGACGCCCACGATCCCGGTCAGCGCGCCGCCGTAAGGGTCGAGCGCCGAGGGCGAGTTGTGCGTCTCCACCTTGAAGACCAGGCTCCACTCGTCGTCGAGCTTCCACACCCCGGCGTTGTCCACGAACACGGACAGGCAGAAGTCGCGCTCGCCCAGCGACGCGCGCACGGCCTCGGTGGCGCCGCGGATGAAGGTCTTGAAGAGCGAGTCGATCGTGAGCTTGCGCCCTTCCTCCTCGTACATGATGCGCGCGTTGAAGATCTTGTGGCAACAGTGCTCGGACCACGTCTGGGCCAGCACCTCGAGCTCCACGTCGGTCGGGCTCGCGGGCAGGGAGGCCGCGGCCCGCCGCTCGCGAACGGCCGCGTCGCGGAAGTGGTCGCGGATGGCGGTCATCTCCTCGAGGCTGAGCGCGAGCGTGCGCTCTCGGCTCAGGCGGGAGAGCTCCTTGGGCCCGATCTCCAGATCGACGGTCCGCACCTCGGCGCGCGCACCGGACACCACGCGTGGCACCTCGGCGCGCATCCCGCCTTCGGCCTCGAACGCGGCCCGGTCCGCGGTCCTGTGCCGGTTGATGAGGGGGTTGCCGAGCAACTCGGTCGCGATCCTCTCCACCTCGAACCGGACGAGCTCGCCCGAGAGCAGGTACTGCCGCGAGGTGTAGACCGTCGCGCCTTGGGGCAGCGCGTCGCCGAGCACGAGCCGGGCCGCCTCGGTGGCCGTGCGCCCCACGTTGTCGGTCACGCCGGGCCGGTACCCGACCTCCACCACCCAATCGAAGCCGCGCGCGAGCGGGCGGTCCACGGCCCACTCCTGGATGATCGGATCCGCGATGGCGGCCGCCAGCCGGGAAAGCGGCTCGGAGCCGAGCTCCGCGTCGACCGTGTAGACGTCTACGGTGCGCACGCGGCTCACGCCGAGGCCCAGATCCTCCGCGATCCGGGCCGCCATACGCGCTCCGAGGGCGTCGCGGTGGCCGCGTCGGAGCGCGACCTCGATGCGGTGGGCCATCTTGCTCCTCCTCGTCTGGGCAGGCCATACCATACGGGCGGTTCGCCGCAAAAGGCGAAAAAAAAGGACGGTTCGTAAGGCGGGAGACTAGTGTTCCTGCTCGCTGGCCTTGAGCTCCTTCTCCAGGGCGTCCACCGCCTGCCGGAGCTCAGGCATGAAGTCCGTCGCCAGGGAAATCCCCTTGCGCGTGGGCTTCCACTCGCCCTGATCGTCCATATAGTAGATGCGGACGTCAATGTACCTCCGCCCCTTGAACTCCTTGATTCCGGCCCTGACTTCCTCGGTGGGGTTGCGCTTGAAACTGGCGACGACCTTGTCCTCGGCCATGTCATCCTCCCGCTGTGTTTTTGCCCAATGTCAGCTTGTCATCACTACCATGAACGTTAATGAATTCAAATATCGAATTTGATACATATGACTTTAAAACATGAGAGAAACGGAGGCCGCGAGGCATGAGCTCGGGAGATCAGGGAGCGCAGGACGGAAAGAGAAGGCCGCTCCCGGGCGCGAAGGCGCACCTCATCCTGCTCGTGGTGGACGCGCAGATCCTCGCATCCCGCGAGGCCGAGCTCCGGGATCTGGCCGACGTCGAGGACGGGCCCGCGGCAGAGCCCGGACATGGCATCCCGGTCAGCCTGCCCTCTGGCGCGCGGGCCTCGGTGCTCCTGTACGGGGAGCCTGCCGAGGCCGTGGCCGCCATCCGCGAGCGCCCGGTGGACGCCATCCTGCTCGACAACCGCGGCAAGGACGCGAGCACGGCCTTCTCGGAGACCGTGGCCGGCCGCATCCTGCCCGAGCTCCTGGCCGGCGCGGTCCCCGGCCGGGCTCCGGCGCGGCGCTCGATCCTGGTCGTGCTCCCGGACTCGCCTTCCACGCCCCATCACGCGTACGCCGTGGGAACCTTGCACATGGGCGGCGTCATCGTGAGCCCGCCGAGCCTGGCCTTCGCCCTGGAAGCCGCGTGCCGGGCGGCCGCGCCCACGGGCAAGGGCAAGGTGGCCCTGTGCCTGGCCGGAGGCGGCATCGAGGGCATGTTCTACGAGCTGGGCGTCCTGCGCGCGCTCGACTCGCGCCTGCGTGACCGCAACCTGGCCGACTTCGACATCTTCACCGGCATCTCGGCCGGCGCCGTGCTGGCGAGCTTCCTGGCCAACGGCGTCCGCCCCGCGGAGATCGCGGACGCGCTGCGCGGCAAACCGAGCCGCGTCTCGCCCATCTCGCGCGGCATGCTCTTCGAGCCCAACCTGGCCGAGATCGCCGGGCGCGCGGCCGGCGCCGCGGGCGATCTTCTGCGCGGGCGCTGGATCTCGAGGCCCATCGACTCCGCGCTCAAGGTCACGCCAACGGCCATCTTCTCCGGCGACAAGCTGCGCCGCCACCTCGAAAACGAGTTCGCCAAACCGGGCCTGACCGACGATTTCGCGCGGCTCAGGCGCGAGCTGTACATCGGCGCCACCGACCAGGATACGCTCACCCACGTGACCTTCGGGGAGCAGCCCCTGCGCGACGTGCCCATCTCGCACGCGGTGCGGGCCTCGGCGGCCATGACGCCATACTACGCGCCCGAGAAGATCAACGGGCGCTACTATGTGGACGGCATCTTCACGCGCACGCTCAACCTGGACGTGGCCGTGGATCATGGGGCGTGCCTCATCATCTGCGTCGATCCCCTCACGCCCGTGCAGGCCGCCGAACCGGGTTACGTGAGCAGCCGCGGCGGCTTCTTCAACACCGTGCAGTCGGTCAAGTCCATGATCCGCACGCGCTTTTCCGAGGTCATCAGCCGTGCCGACGAGGTCTACCCGGACGCGGCGGTCTATCTGTTCTCGCCGACCCCGCGCGACATGGAGCAGATGTCCGGCACCCTCATGCGCTTCTTCTACAGGACCGAAACCGAGGAGATGGGGTTCGCATCGGCCTGCCAGCGCATCGACCAGGACCACGCCTGGCTGGCGGCCGATCTCGCGCGCTTCGGTTTCGAGCTGAAGGGACCTGCGAGCCCTACTTGCCCAGCAGGGCCATGATGCGGCGGCGCACTTCCTTGCCGTCCGTGACGGGCACGAACTCGCCCGCGCCGGCGCCGAGAGCCTTTTCCTCGAGCGCGGGACCGCCCGCGTAAGCCAGCACCACCAAGGAGTCCTTGTCGGCCGCCAACTTTTCGACCATGTGCAGAGCCTCGGCGCCGCCATCGATGTTGATGGCGACCAGGCTCGGCCGTTCCTTGCCGATCGCGAGCAGCGCGTCGATGTGATCGCCGTACGCCTCCACCTCGAAGTCGCGAGCGAGCGCGCGCTTGAGGCCGCGCAGGGTGCCGTCCTCGGAATCGACCACGATCACGCGCTGCTTGTTGGGGGCGAAGCCGTCCGGCACGGGGTATCCGTACCGCGCCAGAAAATCCAGGATGTCCTGCCGCCTGAATCTCAGGTGCCGCCCCGGAGTCCGAAACGACTTGATCTCTCCGCGGTTGACCCAGTTGTGGATGGTCTTGAGGTCGGTGGAGCAGATCTTCGCGACTTGCGGAGCAGTGAAGAGATCATCTGCGTGCATGATGTTCTCCGTGGGGTGCGAGCGGGGGCTGGTCCGGAAGGGCAGGGCCTTCACGTCCTTGCTTTCGATCGTTTTTCGCTCGTTCACGGGCCACTACTTACGCGGGAAGGTTGCAGGCGTCAAGCCTCTCCCGATCCCGACATCTTCTTGACTTTTCGCGGACTCCGCGTTGCGCAAGAACGCCTCGGGGGCGTGGTGCGACGGACTTTACAGCCGGGGTCGAAGCCGATAGCTTTGCGTCTCGAAGAGCAGATCCTTTTCGCCCGCCGCGCGTCTCGAATGGTATCCGGTGCCCCCGAAGGGGGCGCGTCGAACCGCAGCGGAAGAGGAGGCAAAGGAGCCCGCTTGAGCTGCGCGACGCCATCGGACGAGGAATTGATGGGCATGTTTGAGGCCGGGGACGCGGGCGCTTTCGAGAAGCTCTTTTCCCGCTACAAGGCTCCGATCTTCTCCTTCCTCCTGCGCCAATGCGGCAGCAGGGACACGGCGGGGGATCTGATGCAGGACGTCTTCATGCGGGTGATCAAGGGCGCCGCGGCGTTCGAGCGCAAGTCCAAGTTCTCCACGTGGATCTACGCCATCGCGCGCAATCTGGCCGTGGACACGGCGCGCAAGGCGCGGCACCGGGCGCACCCCTCGCTCGATCAGGAGACGCGCGAGGACGGGCCGACGCTCGGCGAGCGCCAGGCGGGCAAGGGACCGGCGCCGGACAGGAGCGCCACGGCGAGCCGCATGAGGGAGCACCTCGTCGCGGCCATCGAGCGCCTGCCCGAGGAGCAGCGCGAGGTCTTCCTGCTGCGCGAGTACCACGGCCTGTCGTTCCAGGAGATCGCCGAGGTGGTGGAGGCCAAGGTGGGCACCGTGAAGAGCCGCATGAGGTACGCGCTCGAGGCCATGAGGATCGAGCTCGCCGAGTACGCCGACTACGCGAGGACGCTGTCATGAGCGACGCCTGCCGAGAGTTCGACTCCCTGCTCCTCGATCTCGCTTATGGCGAACTCGACGACGGGACCCGCACACGGCTCGAGGCCCACGCCGCGTCGTGCGCCGCCTGCGCCGCCGCCCTCGATGCGATCGTGCTCACGAGGAAATTGTCCGCGCAGATCGAGACGCCGGCCCCTCCGGACGCGTTCGACGCCGCCATCCTCGAGGCCGCTCGCCTCGCCACCGCGTCGCACGCCGGGGCACACGGACAGGCCGAGCCCGTTCGAGTCGCACGGCGCCCGGTCGTGCAGGGGACCTCGCTCGGGGAACGCCTGCGGGCGCTCTTCCTGCGGCCGGCGCTCGTCACGGCGTGCGTGGCGGCGGTGGTCCTCGGCGTGTCGGTTTTCGTCATGCGCAACACGGCGTCGCCCTCGGGGTCATCCGGGCGACGGGAGTCGCAGTCGCCGTTCCTCGGCCCGGCGCTTCCGCTCGGCGCGGCTCCGGCCGTCGAGTCGAAAACCGCCGCGCGCGAGGAGGGCGCGCGGATCGAGAATGCACCGGCGGCGTCGGCAACCGCGTTGTCCCCCAGGGGCAAGCAGGGTGGGGCACGACCGGCCTCGGCCGGACCGGCCAAGGCCGCGGATGGCTTCGTGCAGGCCGAGGACAAGAAAGACCTCGAACAAGACGCGGACAAGCGCGCCGCTCTCGGCGCGGATCGCGCCCGGAAGACCGAAGCGCCGCGGGAGGAAGCGAGAGGGGCAGGGGCCGCACCCGCGCTCGGCGATCTGGCGGGCAACGTGGGCGCTGGCGAGACGAGCTACCGGGACGGCATGGCGGCCTATGCACGCGGCGACTGCGCGTCCGCCACCGAGGCCTTAAGGCGCGTGCTCGGCCCCGCGAGCGGGGCTCCGGACCGCGTGCCGTCCGCGCTGCACCACATGGGACGCTGCGAGAAGCGCCAGGGACGCTGCGCCGAGGCCCTGCCCTACTACGACGAGCTGCTGGGCAGATACCCCTCCTACCCGGCTCGCGCGGAGGCCCTCGTCGAGGCCTCGGCCTGCGAGCGGCGACTCGGGCACCTCAACCGCGCAAAGGCGCGCCTCGACGAGCTTTCGGCCGAGCCCGGCGGCGCAGCCAAGGCCAAGAAGGCCGCCGCGGATCCTTCTTTCGCCGAGTAGCGACGTCGCGGGGACTTGATCCCTCAGTGCACCCAGCCGCCTGGAGGCTCGTCGCGGCGCGCGCCCTCGAGCACCTTGAGCTTGCGGCGCAGCCACCAGTAACGCAGGCGCGAGGCGAGCTTGCGCGGCCGCCAGAAGCCGGTCACGAGCAGGGCGCCCACGGCCATGCCTCCGAGGTGCGCCGCGTGGCTCACGCCCGAGGCGGCCATGAGGAAGTCGACCACCGCGTAGCCGATGGGGATGAGCACGAAGTGCTTCCCCTTCATGGGGAAGATGCCGAAGAAGTAGATGATGCGGTTGGGAAACGCCACGGCCCACGCCACCACGAGCCCGTAGATGGCGCCCGACGCGCCCAGCACCGGCGTGCCCGGCGCGAACGCGAGCCCCGTGAGGAACACCACGAGCCCGGCGCCCGCGCCGCAGATGACGTAGAAGCGCACAAACGCCCGCGTGCCCCACGACTGCTCGAGCGTGCCGCCGAACATCCACAGGAAGAGCATGTTGAACAGGATGTGTGAGAAGTCCGAGGGCGAGTGCAGCCACATGTACGTGAACGGCTGCCACAGCTCGAGCCCGGGCCACACGAGCGCCGGCGTGACGGCCAGGTGCTCGACGAGCGTCGCCACCCCGAACCAGCGCACGGTCACGATCTCGACGAGCCACACCGCCGCGTTGGCGATCAGGATCGCCTTGACCGCGGGCGTGAGGGGCCATCCGGCAAATGACGCGCGCTGCATGGCCTCCCCATACCGCCCCTGGCGCTGTTGCGCAACGCGGGCCGCGATCCCGAGGGCCCGTTGCTTTGGCTCACAGCTTCGTCTTTAAAACGACGATGTCGCCGCTGCCTTGATAGGCGTGGAGCGGGCTCTCGCCGTGCGGGCCGTTCCAAGAAGACCAAGACTCTCCTGCCACGTAGACGCTTCCTTTCCCGTCGACGGCGATCGAGATGCCATTGTCCTGATTGTCGGATCCGTAGAGCGCATGCCTTTTGTAGGAACCGTTTGAGTCCAGCTTGAGGACCATGATGTCCCAATATCCAGAAAAGGCATTGAGCGGGCTTTCTCCGTTCGGGCCAGCCCAAGAAATCTTTGAATCGCCTGTCACGTAGAGATCCCCGCTTCCGTCAAGGGCAAGCGAGCTGCCGCTGTCAGAGCCCGATCCGTAGAACGTGTGCCATTCATAGGCGCCGCTCGAGCTCAGCTTGAGGATGTAGACGTCCATAGTTCCCGAGGCATCGGAAAAAACGTGGAGCGGGCTTTCTCCGCCCGGGCCGTTCCAGGAGGCGTTGGAGAACCCTGTCACATAGAGGTTCTTCTTTCCGTCGACGGCAATCGATTGGACGTTCTCCTCCATGTCGGATCCATAAAACGCATGCCACTGATAGGCTCCGCTCGAGGACAGCTTGAGAACAAAGATGTCCATGTTTTCGGAAATGGCGTGGAGCGGGTTTTCTCCGGCCGGGCCATTCCAGGAAAGCCAGGACTCACCGGTCACGTAGAGATCTCCGCTCTGGTCAACGGCAATCGAATTGCCGTAGTCGCCAGCCTCGGATCCGAAAAACGTATGCCACTGATACGCACCATTCGAATCTAGCTTGAGAACGAGTATGTCGATGAGCCCAGAGAAGGCGTGGAGCGGACTCTGGCCGCTCGGGCCTGTCCAGGACACTGCAGAGAAGCCTGTCAGGTAAAGGTCTCCTCTTCCGTCGATGGCAAGCGAGTCACAGAGGTTGTTGTCGCCGGTTTCGAAGAATGCGTGCCACTTGTACGCACCGCTCGAAGACAGCTTGAGAACGAAAATGTCGAAGTATCCCGAGGAGTCGGAAAAGATGTTGAGCGGGCTTTCCCCGCTCGGACCGTTCCAGGAGGCTTCGGAGTAGCCCTTTACGTAGAGGTTCCCGTTGCCGTCGACTGCAAGAGAGAGGCCGGAGTCATCGCCGACGGACCCATAGAACGTGTGCCACTCGTAGGTGCCGCTCGAGGACAGCTTGAGAATGAAGATGTCGTTGCCTCCGGAAAACGGGTGGAGCGGGCCTTCTCCGCTCGGGCCGTTCCAGGAGGCGTTGGAGTACCCTGTCACGTAGAGGTTTCCGCTCTGGTCAACCGCAAGCGACTTGCTGGAGTCATAGCCGGAAGATCCATAGAACGTGTGCCACCATTCCCCGTCGCTATCGGTATCGCCGTCTGAATCGCTGCCGGTGTCCGAGCCCGTGCCTGCGTCGTCCTTGCCGGACGAGCTGCCCGAGCACGCGGGCAGGAGCGCGATCAGGAAAAAGAGCGCGTGTCGCATGGATGTCCCTCCGTTCGCGAAACCGATTCTAACACAGAGCGTCGCGATGACGGTCGCTCCGGTGGACGTGTTGTTCAACCCTCCTGGCCTGTGCTACCAATGTCCCGCATGGCGATCATCGTCCAGAAGTACGGCGGGAGCTCGGTGGCCGACGCGGCGCGCATCCGCGAGGTGGCGCGCAAGGTGGTGGCCTGCAAGGCCGAGGGCAACGGCGTCGTGGTCGTGGTCTCGGCCATGGGCAAGACCACCAACGAGCTCATCGCGCTCGCCCGCGAGTTCTCGCAGACGCCCCCGCGCCGCGAGCTCGACATGCTGCTCACGGCCGGCGAGCGCATCACCTCGGCCCTGCTCTCCATCGCCATCGCCGAGCTCGGAAGCGAGGCCGTCTCGCTCACCGGCTCCCAGTGCGGCATCCTCACCAACGACCGGCACTCGGACGCGCGCATCATCGAGGTGCGCCCGATCCGCGTGGAGGACGAGCTCGCCGCCGGCCGCATCGTGATCGTGGCCGGGTTCCAGGGCATGAGCTACAAGCGCGAGATCACCACGCTCGGCCGCGGCGGTTCCGACACGACGGCCGTGGCGCTCGCGGCCGCCCTCTCGGCCGAGCGCTGCGAGATTTATTCCGACGTGGACGGCGTCTACAGCGCGGACCCGCGCGAGGTGAAGGCCGCGCGCCACCTGCCCGAGATCTCGTACCAGGAGATGCAGGAGATGGCCGCGGCCGGCGCCAAGGTGCTCAACGCGCAGGCCGTGGAGTTCGCCAAGCGCGCCGGCATCGCCATCTACGCGCGCGCCTCGTTCGCCCCGGGACGCGAGACCGTGGTCAGGCGCGACGCGCCCGCCGAGCCGCACGGGGTGGCTGCGGTCGTCACCGAGCGCGGCGTGGCGTGGGTGCGCTTCATGGGACGCGCCGTGACCGAGGGCTGTCTCGACATCCTCGAGGCCGCCGAGCGCACCATCACGCCCGTCAAAGAGCTCAGGTTCCAGTGGCCCGGCGCCGAGGTCTCCTGGGCGCGCGGCTCGTTCGTGGTCTCCACGTCCCTCATCCCGGACTGGGAGCGGGCGCGCGCCGCGTTCCTCGAGGCCGGGCGCGGCGAGCTCGAGATCGTGGAGGGGCTCGGCGCGGTCTCGCTCATCGGCGTGGGCATCAACCGCGACACGCGCAACGTGCAGAAGGCGGTGCGCATCCTGCGCGAGCTAAACGCCCCCATCTTCTCCTTGAGCACGTCGGGTTTCCGCATCTCGCTCGTCACGGACGGGGCGCACCTCGAGGCCGCCGTGCGCGAGATGCACGCGGCCTTCGTCGAGAACGGCGTCGCGCCGCCCTCTTTCACGGATCTCTGACCGGGAGGACCCATGATCGCGCCGCGCATCCTCATCATCGACGACGAGAAGAACATCCGGCTCACGCTGGGCCTCGTGCTCGAGGGCGAGGGCTACGAGGTGGTGGGCGTGCCCACGGCCGAGGAGGGCTTCAAGATCCTCGAGGGCGACGGGGCCGATCTCGTCATCCTCGACATCAAGCTGCCCGGCATGAGCGGCGCCGAGGCCCTGCAGGCCATCCGCTCGGGCACGGCCGAGTACAAGGAAGTGCCGGTCATCATGATCTCGGGTCACGCCTCCCTGTCCGAGGCGGTCAGCGCCGTGCGCCTCGGCGCCACGGACTTCTTCGAAAAGCCCCTCGACCGCGACGGCATCCTGGTGCGCGTCGACAAGTGCCTGAAGCAGCGCCGCCTGGCGCGCGAGGTGGAGGAGCTCAAGGCCGCGGCCGGCGAGCGCGACGAGATGCTCGGCGAGAGCCCGACCATGCGCCGCCTCACCGAGGAGATCCGCAAGGTGGCCCCCACCAAGAGCCGCGTGCTCATCACGGGCGAGTCCGGCTCGGGCAAGGAGCTCGTGGCGCGCGCCATCCACCGCACCTCCCCGCGTGCCGGGATGCCTTTCATCAAGGTCAACTGCGCGGCCATCCCCGGCGAGCTCATCGAGAGCGAGCTGTTCGGCTACGAGCGCGGGGCCTTCACGGGCGCCCACGGCCGCAAGCCCGGCCAGTTCGAGCTGGCCGACGGCGGCACCCTCTTCCTCGACGAGATCGGCGACATGAGCCTTCCGGCCCAGGCCAAGGTCCTGCGCGTGCTGCAGTCGGGAGAGCTCACGCGCGTGGGCGGTCAGCGCACCGTCACGGTCGACGTGCGCGTGCTTGCCGCCACCAACCGCGACCTCCAGAAAGCCGTGGCCGATGGCACGTTCCGCGACGACCTCTTCTTCCGCATCAACGTGGTCCCGCTCCTGACGCCGCCTTTGCGCGAGCGCCAGGGAGACGTGTCCCTGCTCCTCAAGGCGTTCATCTCCCGCTTCTGCAAGGAGAACGGCTACCGCGAAAAGCCCGTCGACGATGAGGTCATGCGCCTCCTGCTCTCCTACCCGTGGCCGGGCAACGTGCGCGAGCTCAAGAACATCGCCGAGCGGCTCGTCATCATGAGCGGAGATCGCATCACCGTGGCCGACCTGCCCCCCGGCATCAGCGGCCGCGCGCCCGCGGCGCCCGCGCCGTCCTTCAGCGGTCCACGCCTCACGCTGCGCGAGTTCCGTGAGAACGTGGAGCGCGACTTCGTGCTGCGCGTCCTCGAGGAGAACGACTGGAACATCTCGCGCTCCTCGCAGATCCTGGGCATCGAGCGCACCAACCTGCACAAGAAGATCAAGCTCCTCGGGCTCGTGCGCGCGGGCTCCTAAAGGCCCCTCGGTCCCTTGTCCGGGAGTCCGCAGCCGATATTTCCGACGCCGCGCCTCGAAGCCGCTTTTCCGGCGTTGACGCGCCCGGGGAAACAAGACATAGATCGAAGAAATGGCGGATTTTTCGCGGGAATCCCGCACGTGGGGTGTGCCACTTCCATGAGCCAGCGCGAGAAATACAGCGTCCTTCGCAAGCTCGATTCGGGCGGAATGGCCGAGGTGTTCGTCGGCGAGGCCGAGGGCATCGAGGGGTTCAAGAAGCGCGTCGCGATCAAGCGCGTGCTGCCCCACCTGGCGGAGAACGCCAAGTTCCTCACCATGTTCCTCGACGAGGCGCGGCTCAGCCTGCGCATGAACCACGCCAACGTGGTGCAGGTGTTCGACATCGGGCGCTCGGGCGGCACGTACTTCATCGTCATGGAGTACGTGGACGGCACCAACTTAAAGCGCGTCATGGAGACCATGCGCGAAAAGGGCACCCGGCTGCCCGTGGCCCACGCTGTCTACATCGTCATGGAGGTGTGCAAGGGGCTGGCCTATGCCCACGCGCTCACCGATCACGACGGCAAGAGCTACGGCATCGTGCACCGCGACGTGAGCCCGCCCAACGTCCTGCTCTCCAAGCAGGGCGAGGTGAAGATCGTGGACTTCGGGCTGGCCCGGGCCACGAGCCAGCTCGAGCGAACCGACCCCGGCGTGGTCAAGGGCAAGTTCGCGTATCTCGCGCCCGAGGCCGCGTGGGGGCGACCCGTGGATCACCGGGCCGACATCTTCGCCTGCGGGATCATCCTGTACGAGCTGCTCACCGGCCGCCGCCTGTTCCTCGGCGAGACCGACGTGCAGACCGTCGAGCTCGTGCGGCTCGGCGACGTGCCGTCGGTCTCGAGGCAGAACCCGGACGTGCCCGCCGAGCTCGAGGCGATCGTCGACAAGGCCCTCGCCAAGGACCCTTCCGACCGCTTCCAGTCGTGCAACGATCTCGGCGAGATCCTGGCCGGGTTCCTCTTCTCGAAGCGCCTCAAGGTGACCGGCTTCGACCTCCAGCGCGTCGTCAAGACGATCGTGGCGGACGACGAGGCGCGCGATGTGCAGAAGCCGTCCATCATCGACAAGCTCATCGAGGATGAGCTCCAGAAGTTCTCGACCCTCGAAGACGAGGTGCGCGACTCCGTCCACGATCTCGATCCTGCGGATCGGGGCGGGGAGTTTGCGCTCGACCCGTCGGGATTCGAGGATCCGCGGGCCTGGCTCGGCGAGCTCGGCGTGATCGAGGGGGACGGCCCGCTGGCGGGTGGCGATGGCTGGCGCGAGCCCGGGCTCGAACCGGACGACGGTCAAGGCCACGACGCGCGGTCCGCGCACGAGCCCGTCTCCCCGGCCGCGGCGCGTGAAGGACCGTCGCTCGCCCAGATGCTGGAGGGTGAGGTGCGGATGGGATCCGAGATCCGCCACGAAGAGGATCGCAGCCGCAAGTGGCTCCTCATGGGCGTAGGCGTGGCCGCGTTCCTGGCGTTCGCCATGATCGTGGCGATCCTGGCCTACGCAGCGGGTGTTGTTCCCTGAGCCCCCCAAGGGGCCAGTTTCGTTGGAAATTCCCGGAAGCTTCATGTAAGCTGCTTCGGGCGTCCCCAGAAGACGCTGTTTTTCTGGGACTTGCAAAGACGGAGTGTCATGGGAAGGTTTCTCCGCGCTGCCGGCCTGACGGACGTCGGCCAAGAACGCGAGCACAACGAAGACAGTTACGGGCTGCTCGAGCAGTTCTCCTTGTTCCTGGTCGCCGACGGGATGGGCGGGCACCGCGCAGGCGACGTGGCCTCCCAGATGGCGATCAAGGCGGTCGAGGAGTTCTTCACCACCACCGAGAAGGAGGACATCACCTGGCCGTTCCAGTTTGATCCGAACCTCCCCTTCTCGGTGAACCGGCTCGTGACGGCCATACAGGTGGCCAACAGCCGCATCTACCAGGCTTCCCTGCGCAACAACGAGCACCAGGGCATGGGCACCACGACCGTGTCCATGCACTTCGTAAACGGACTCGACGTCTGCCACATCGCGCACGTGGGCGACTCGCGCTGCTACCGTATCCGCGACGGTGCGCTCGAGCTCCTCACCCTGGATCACTCGCTCGTCAACGACTACCTGCGCGCGGCGCCCGACCTCTCGGCCGAACAGATCGCCGAGCTGCCGCGCAACGTGATCACGCGCGCGCTCGGGATGCAGGATCGGGTCCTGGTCGACGTGCAGACCCACGAGCCCAAGGTCGGCGACGTGCACCTCCTGTGCTCCGACGGCCTGAACGGAATGATCTCCGACGAGGAGATCCTGCAAACAGTCGTCGGCCACGCGGGCGACGTCGACGGGGCCGCCCGTGCCCTCGTGGATCTCGCCAACAGCCACGGCGGCGAGGACAACGTCACGGTGGTCCTCGTCGAGGTCGCCGAGGAGTAGCCCCTTCCCCATGAAACCACACCTCATCGTCGGCGCGGCCCTCGTCATCCTGACCGCGGCCTGCGGCGCCGGTTACTCGAGCTCCGAGAAGCTCGGATACGCGGTGACCCAGTTCAACGAGGGCGTTCGCTGGGGACGGCTGGGCGAGGTGCTGCCGCGCGTCGACGTGAAGGCGCGCGAGCAGTTCATGGCCCTTCACGCCGGCTGGGGCTCGGACATCCAGATCAGCGCCTACGAGATCGTCCAGACCGTGCTCGACGACAAGACCGGCAAGGCCGAGGTCACGATCGTCGTGTCGTGGTACCGGGTGAAGGATATGGAGGCCAAGGACACGGTCCTCGTCCAGCGCTGGATGGAGGGGGAGGACAGCGACTGGCTTCTCGTCGCGGAGGAATACCAGAGTGGAGCGCCTTTCTGATCCGTTCCGATTCTCGTTTCTCGTAAGCGTTCTCGCCGCGGCGGCCGCGCTCGGCGGCTGCGGGACGGGCGTGCGGCTGCCTTCCGTGCAGGAGCCCATCTCGAGCCGGGCCTGGCGCGACTGCGCGAGCGACCTTTCGGGGCGCGAGGCCCGCGCCCTCATTGACGATCTCACCCTCGACTCGAAGACCCTCCTGTGCGAGGGCGTGGTGCTCGCGGCCGACGGCAGGACCGACGAGGCCATCGATCTGCTCACCGAGTCGGGCGTGCGGGACAAGGCGGATCACCGGCCGCACTACCTCATGGGCCGCATCCTGGCCGACGCGGGAAGATACGAGGAGGCGCTCGCCGCGTTCGAGCGGTCGCGCAAGCGCTTCCCTTCCATGGAGGTGCCCTCGGAGCGCATCGGCCGGACGGTCCTCGACAAAAAGGGGCCGGACGAGGCGCGGCGCTTCCTCGGGATGGCGCAGGGGCGCGGCCTGTGCCCTTACGGCTGCAAGGGGCTGCTCGCCGACCTGCAGCACAGGGCCGGCGACGACGGCGCGGCCGAATCGCTCTACGGTGAGATGGTCAAGGACGCGCCGGACGAGCCCGCGGCGTACGTGGGGCTCGCTTCCTTGCGCAACGCGAAGGGGCTCTACGCCGATGAGGCGGAGCTTTTGGCCAAGGCGCGCGACGCGGCCCACTTCGCGGATCTGAGCCCGGCCCAGCGCGCGGACGTGCTCTACGGGCTCGGCTTCGCGCAGTACAACGCGGGCCGGTTCGCACAGGCGAGGGCGGCCATCGCCGCAGCCCTCGCGCTCGACGGCAAGAGGGCCGACTGGCACGTGCTCGCGGGCTTCATCGAGCTCAAGGACGGCGACGCCGACAAGGCCCTCGCCGCGTTCGAGAAGGCGCGCGACCTCGACCCGCGCCTCGCCGCGGCGCACACGGGCGTGGGCGACAGCCTCGTGGCCGCGGGCAGGCCAGGCGACGCGGCCTCGTCCTTCGAGAAGGCGCGCGACCTCGACCCCACGAACGCGGTCATCGTCCTCAAGGCGGCCGAGGCCAAGGCCCTCGCGGGTGAACTCGACACCGCGCGCAAGCTCGTCGCCGAGGCGCGCGCCATCGATAAGGAGCACCTGCCGCCCGAGATCATGCGGAGGCTCGACAAGCTTCTCGCCGGTCAGGCCGAGGCCGGGCCCGCCGCGCCGCCGAAGTGACCATCCACGGGAACACCACGGGCCTCAAGCCCGGCGCCAAGCGGGCCCTCGAGCGGCTCGGCCAGCGCAGGGTCCCGGCCTCGCGCGTCGTAACGCCCGAGCTGGCCCACTCCATGGCCCTCGTGTCCGCCGAGACCGGGCGCCAGGTGGGGCTCTTCATCGATCGCGGCGGCCAGGTGGTGCAGGTGGCCGTGGGCGACGCGTCCAAGATCGACCTGCCCGACTTCGGGCGGCTGCGCGCGGCCGAGGCCAGGTTCCGGGGCCTGCGCCTCGTGCACACGCACCTGCGTTCCGAGCCGCTCTCGCGCGACGATCTCACGGATCTCACGCGCCTGCGCCTCGACATGGTCGTGGCCGTGGGCGTGGATCCCGAAGGCCGGGCCGGCGCCGTGTACGTCGCGCACCTCCTGCCGCCGTCGCCGAGCGGCGAGCTCACCCGCCAGCTCGGGCCGCTCAACCTGGGCGCTATCGACATCGACTTCCTCGAGCTCATCGGCTCGCTCGAGGAGGAGTTCCGCAAGGAGGTGCGCGGTCGCCGCGTGGACATGCCATCGGGCCGCGCCGTGCTCGTGCACGTGTCGACGGATCGCAGGCGCGCCGCCGAGGCCGAGCGTTCGCTCGACGAGCTCTCGGAGCTCGCGCGCACCGCCGGCGTGGAAGTGGCGGATCGCGTCATCCAGGTCCGCGTGAAGCCGGATCGGCTCTACGTGATGGGGCGCGGCAAGCTCGAGGAGGTCGTCATCCGGGCGCGCCAGAAGGACGCGGAGCTGCTCATCCTCGACTGCGACATCGGCGCGAACCAGGCCCGCGCCATCGGCGATCTCACAGATCTGAAGGTGATCGACCGCACCCAGCTCATCCTCGACATCTTCGCCCAGCACGCGCTTTCCACGGACGGCAAGCTGCAGGTGGAGCTGGCCCAGCTCAAGTACCTGCTGCCGCGCCTCGGCACGCGCGACGACGCCCTGTCGAGGCTCACGGGCGGCATCGGCGGACGCGGGCCCGGCGAGACCAAGCTCGAGATCGGCAGGCGCCGCGCGCGCGACCGGATCACGCGCCTCGAGCAGCGACTCGAAGAGCTTGCCCGCGCAAGGGCCCAGCGCCGTGTGAAGCGCCAGCGCTCGGGCGTGCCGGTCGTCTCTATCATCGGCTATACGAACGCGGGCAAGTCCACGCTGCTCAACGCGCTCACGCGCTCGGACGTGCTGGTAGAGGACAAGCTCTTCGCCACGCTCGATCCCGCGAGCCGCCGCCTGCGCTTCCCGAGGGAGCGCGAGATCGTGGTCACGGACACGGTGGGCTTCATCCGCGACCTGCCGAGGGAGCTCCTCTCCGCGTTCAAGGCCACGCTCGAGGAGCTCGACGACGCGTGCCTGCTCCTGCACGTCATCGACGCGTCGGATCCGTCATTCAAGGATCACGTCCGCTCCGTCGAGGAGATCCTGATGAACCTCGATCTGCACCGCAAGGACCGCCTGCTCGTGCTCAACAAGTGCGATCTCGTCCCGCCCGGCGACGTGGCGGAAGAGGCCGCGCAGCTCGGCGCGGTGGCGGTCTGCGCCATGGACAGGAACACCTTCGGGCCGCTCATGGCCGCGATGGAGGCGCGCCTGTGGCCGGACGAGGAGTCGCCGGCCCGTTGCTCGCGCCGGCCTTGAGGTGCCCGTGACCGCGGAGGGGCGGCGCATCGACCGGTTTTACAAACCTCCGGAGGCTTCCCCCAAAGCGCGTCGGATCGTTCCGGCCATTCCCCGCACCGAAAAAGGTTTCATCAGAAACTGGCGAATTCCCGTGGCCCGCGTGTTGTTCTCATCCGCCTTCTCGCGACACCCCGTACAAAGGATGATCGGAATATCCGGCCGAATGCGCAAAAGTTCATCGGCCAATCTCGTCCCGGTCATCCGCGGCATGGTCTGATCGGTGATAACCAAATCAAACAGCCCGGGATCCTTTCGGAACAGGGCCAAGGCCTCCGCGCCGTCCGTCTCTGTCACGACCTTGTAACCCAGCCGCTCCAAAATGTTCCGGACGCTTTCAAGCTGAACTTCCTCATCGTCCACCAAGAGAATGCGCTCATGGCCCATGGGAAGATCGAGAGCTCCCGAGGACGCATACGATGGAGAACCTTCGGGCTCCACCTGAGGAAAGAAGATATTGAAGGTCGATCCCTTGCCCACCTCGCTGCAGACCGTGATCGCTCCTCCATGACTCCTGACAATCCCATGGACCACAGCCAAGCCCATCCCCGAACCTTGCCCGGGCTTCTTGGTCGTAAAGAAAGGATCAAAGATCCGCTCCATCGCTTCACGCGCAATCCCCGTCCCCGTATCCGCCACGGTCAACCGCAGGTAAGGTCCGGGCTTGAGATCCGGATGGCGCCACGCCAGTTCCGTATCCACCTCCACCCCCGCCAAATCCACACTCATCACACCGCCCTGTTCCTTCATGGCGTAAACCGCATTGCTGCAAAGGTTCATGACCACCTGATGGAGCTGGGCCGGGTCCGCCAGAATGTCCCTCGTTTCCTCGTGGACATCCTCACGAATCTCGATCGTGCCGGACAAGGAAGCGCGAAGAATATCAAGGGCCTCCCTTATGACCGGCGCGGCCTTTGTCGGCCTTCGCTCACACTCTTTTCGCCGGCTGAAAGCGGTGATTTGTTTGACGAGATTCTTCCCCCTCTCGGCCGCTTCGAGCGTCATCTCCAGAAGGCGACGCATCTGAGGCTCCAGGTGGGCGTCGAGGAGGACCAGCTCCGTATTGATGTAGATCGGGTTCAGAATATTATTGAAATCGTGCACGATCCCACCGGCCAATGTCTCCAATGCCTCCATCTTCTGTATCTGCCGCACGTGCTGCTCAACCCTGGCTTGGTGGGCCACGTCCCGCTCGACCGCCTCGGCCGGCTCCGCGCCCGGGCGCTTTCTGTTCCCGCTTTTGAGATGGACGTTCTTCCCGGCGGGCGGCGGTTTTCGCCCTTCGGGCTGCTTGGGCTTTTTCTCGCGGTCGTTCACGAATGGAATCCCTGACTCGGTTCCGCCGGGACCTCCCGGGTTCAATATTGTCTTACCGCTGCCGTTGGTTCGCGTCTAGGAGCACACGAGAGTTTGCTTGCCGCCGATGACGCCATAGCTCTTGAGCTTGCGGTACAGCGTCGCCGAGCCGATCCGGAGCTGCTCGGCCGTGCGCCGCTGGTTCCCGCTGTTCATTTCCAGCGCCGCGAGGATGTGCTCCTTCTCGACCTCATCGAGCGGCCGAGCCGTTCCCCTGATGACCACGGGCGGGGAAAACGTTTCGCGGATCTCCTCGGGCAGATCCTCGAGGTCCACGCGATTCGAGCGCGCGAGCGCCACGGCGCGCTCCATGGCGTTCTCGAGCTCGCGCACGTTGCCCGGCCATTCGTAGCGCAGGAGCTGGTCCGCGGCGCCCGGGGTGAGGCCGGAGATCTTGCGCCCCATCCGGGTCGCCGCGTCCGCGAGCAGCACCCGCGCGAGCGGCAGGACGTCGTCCCTGCGATCGCGCAGCGGCGGAACCTGCAGCTCCACCACCTTGAGCCGGTAGTAGAGATCCTGCCTGAACGCGCCGCCGGCGACCCCGTGAGAGAGGTCGCGGTTCGTGGCGGCCACGACCCGCACGTCCACCGGCCGGCTCTTGTTCTCCCCGACGCGACGGATCTCCCGCTCCTGGAGCACCCGCAGGAGCTTGACCTGCATGCCCGGCGAAATCTCGCCGATCTCGTCGAGGAGCAGCGTCCCGTGATTGGCGGCCTCGAAAAGGCCGGGCCGATCCGAGGCCGCGCCGGTGAACGCGCCGCGCGCGTGCCCGAACAGCTCGCTCTCGAGGAGCGTCTCGGTGATGGCCCCGCAGTTGATTGCGATGAACGGACCCGCGGCGCGCGTGGACTCCTCGTGAAGGAGCCGCGCGATGCGTTCCTTGCCCGAGCCGCTCTCGCCGGTGATGAGGACCGTGGCGTCGACCTTGGCCACGCGGCGCGTCAGGTCCACGACCTGCTGCATCCTGTCGCTCTTGGCGACGATCCCGTCCGGCTCTTCCGCGTGCTGCGCCACGAGGGCCAATGCCCGGCGATCGGTCGACGGCAGAATCCAGGAGTTCATGATTCATCTCCTTTTCCGAAGTGAATACTTCGCCTCAAAATCGTGACCACCAAGCCGGGCCGACAACAGGAGGAACTACTTCCCTGCTCGAGCTTGAGGGGGGTCCCCTGCGTCGAATTGCCGCTCCAGCATGTTGAGTCCCCCGTCGACGAAGTTGAGATAGCTCGTACGAATCTTGTTGGCCTGCTCCATCCAGGCCGACGCGATCTCCCGCGTTCTGTCTTGCGCGGTCTTCATGTTGTTCATCGCGAAATCGACGTTTTTCGCGACCTGATCTTGGAAGAAATCCATGTTCTTCACGCCGTTCTCGACAGTCGCGCGGGCTATCGTGAACATGTCACCCATCATCTTTTCCTGGTTTTTCATCGCGAGATCCTTTCTCCTTTGGTGTGTCTGTTGACCACGTGTTGTCGAACAACCCGCTGGCGCAGCAATATCCATGCCGCGGTTCGCCATGCTGAAAGCGTGCGCCAAACAGCCGCATTATTCGAAGGCGACCGAGTCACGACTGAACAGTTGGCCAGAACAAGAACCGCCAATCCGCTATTGGCCTGTTCCGCCGGGCAGGACTTGAGTCCTGCCGGGCAAGACTTCCATGAGATGAGCGGAACAGCGTTTCCGGCAGGAGCGGCCGACATCAGTCGAGGGGCGCGGTCGATGTGGGGGCATCGAACATCGCGGTGGGCTTACAATTCGCGGCGATCATCAGGTAGAGGGCCACGTTACAGGCGTAGCGCGCCTGGCACTCGCTCCCGGGGAATTTCTTCACCTCGCCGACGAGGTTCCGGTCGCCGGTCGCGGCCAGCACGATGATGAGGCACTCCTTGCAGTATGGGAATCCGGCCAGCTCCGCGATCGCCGGGTCCCCGCACCGGGCGCACGAGCAAGGGATCATCTTTTCGACGTGCATATCTGTTTTCCTCCGCTGCTTGACGCCGTCCGGCCCGAGTGGGCACGCCGGTCGTGTGTTATTGGCCGAGCGCTGGCGCAGCAATATCCATGCCGCCTTGCGCGCGGCCAAAGGCCGGGCTCAATCAATCGATCACGGCGCTAGTTTTTTCGCATGTGAGGCGTGACGATGCGGTGTTTCTTGAGCAATGTGTAGAGGCGGGAGCGGGACAGACCGGAGATCTCACAGGCCTCGGGTATGTCGCCTTGCGTATGGGAAAGAATTCCGAGCAGATATTTTCGTTCCGCCTCGGCAACGGCCCGGGTCCGCACATCTTCGAGGTTGGGCATTTTCGCCGCGTCGTCGAACTTCGAAAACGGCGCGTCACCTCCGGCCGGATCGGGCGCGATTGATTCCCTGGCGAGTTGCGTGCGGATGTTCAACGGCAGGTCCTTGGGATAAAGCAGCGGATTGCGACCGGCCGAAGCCAGCGCCCGCTCCAAGGCCTGGGTCAATTCTCGCACGTTGCCTGGCCAGTCATATCTTGCAAGCACGTCGAAGAACTCCGGTGAAACCCCCTTCGTCTCGACACCGTATTGTTCGCACAAGCGTGCGATGTAGTAGAGCGCCAGGTCTTTGAGATCCTCCTTGCGCTCCCGAAGCGACGGCAGCGGAATGACGAGCGTGCGAAGGCGAAAGAGCAGATCCTCCCGGAATTGCCCTCTTTCGGCCATGGCGGCCAGATCGCGGTTCGTCGCCGCGACAAGTCTGAAATCGCTTTGTAACTCCTTCTTGCCGCCCACCGGGCGAAACCGCCGTTCCTGAAGCACCCGAAGAAATGTCTTTTGTATGCTTTGCGGAAGCTCGCCGACTTCATCGAGGAAAAGCGTGCCCTGATCCGCCTGCGCGACCAGACCCTCGCGGCTGCGATCCGCCCCGGTATAGGCGCCTTTTTCGTGGCCAAACAGCACGCTCTCCACGAGCGTCTCGGGCAACGCCGAGCAGTCGACGACAACGAAGTTCTTGTCCGCGTACGCGCTGTTTTGATGAATCGCCATTGCGAAAAGCTCTTTGCCGGTGCCTGACTCCCCGGTGATCAGGACATTGGCGCTGCTGCCGGCGGCCTGTGCCACGAGATCCAAGCTCTCGCCGATCACCGTGCTTCTGCCGATGATCCTTTCGCGCTTCAGCGCCACCGCCAGCTGGCGATTCTTCTTCTCTTCCTGGTATTGCAGAGCGCGAGTGACAAGCAGCGTGATGTCCTTCGCCGAGGAAGGTTTTTGGATGTAATCCCAGGCTCCGTTCTTTATCGCCAACTCCGCGCCGTCCGGATCGCCGAAGCCGGTCATGATGATCACTTCCGTAAGGGGAGCGTTCCTGCGGATTCGCGGCAGGAGATCCAGACCGCTTCCGTCCGGCAGGCGCACGTCCAGCAAAACGACGTCGAATTTGTTCGCATTGGCCGCCCCGGAGCCTTGTTCGAGCGTAAAAGCGCTCGACACGTCGTGCCCCATCCGCCTGATGACCGCGGTAATCGATTCGCAATTCGCCTTGTCGTCGTCGATGATGAGTACGTTCGCCATGTCGGTTTTCCCGCCAGCCAACTCATACTGCCTCTCAAAAACAATTCAACCTCTGCTTTCCTTCGATTTCGTTTCCACGATTCGCTGGCTCGTTTTTTGCTTACAAGAATCCGTTTGAGAATGGAAACACTGAATTTTCATCCAAAATGCCGATGACGATGAACTACCTCTATGCCCCGGAATCGATTGGCGACGGTGAATCCATTTTGAAGGAAATACGCGAAATCGTCGGCGACGATGACGG
The DNA here is from genome assembly GCA_028713995.1 of Deltaproteobacteria bacterium. Classification (GTDB taxonomy): domain Bacteria; phylum Myxococcota_A; class Polyangia; order JAAYKL01; family JAAYKL01; genus JAQTNF01. The sequence continues at coordinate 22,515 of JAQTNF010000036.1, forward strand.
GATCGAGATGTTTCGCGATTCGATGTCATTGTCGATGAGGTTGAGGCGCCTCGACAACCGCAACGTGGGCTTTGTCGTGATTCTTGCAACGAAGAGGAAAGACCTCCTGGACATCATCTCCATTTGCGAGGGTTTCCACTCCGCCGACATCGTCCTTCTGGTGCCGGACGGGGAGCAGGCGACCGTCACGCTGGCGCATCTTCTCAGGCCCAGATTTTTCGGAAGAATGAACCGAGACTTGCCCAACGCCCTGAACGTTTTGAGAAAACTGCATAAAAAGAATGAAGAGAATCAATCGGATGAGTGGGCTGCCGTTGGAACCGCAGGGAAGAACATCTGACATTGCCTCTCTTCCCAGCCGTGAACGCAGGCCTGAGCCAACAGGAATGAGGGAGACCGGCACGGTGACGGTCTTCGTCACGATGCCACGCGCCGTCGGACGCCGGTGCGAACCGTCTTTGCCTGCATATTTTTGCTTGCATATTGCAGGCCCGCGGCTTGGCTGATAGCGTATCCCGGCACGAGCGATTGCGTCGAGGTGTCTAGCGGTGTCCGATCTCGCAACGAAAATCAGACGGTTGGAAGAGGCTGGCCGAAAGCTCGCGGCCGATCCGGAGCCTGCCGATCTTTGCCAGCGCGTCGTGGACGTGGTGGCCGAGGCCTTCCGCATGGACATCTGCGCCCTGTTCCTCGTCGAGGACCGGGGCAGGACGGTCCTGGCCGCCCACTACCACTACCAGGTGGACGACGCGTTCCGCGAGATCCCCGTGGGCAAGGGCCTCGTCGGCTGGGTGGCGGAGCACGGTGAGCCCGCGCTCGTACCTGACGTGCGGGCCGAGCCGCGCTACCTGAACGCCATCGACACCGCGCGCTCCGAGGTGACCGTCCCGCTGCGGCACGAGGGCAAGGTTATCGGCGTGATCGACCTCGAGAGCCGCGAGCCGGCAGCCTTCGACAGGGACGATCTCCTGCTCCTGTCCGTGTTCGCGGGCCAGGCCGGGGCCATCCTCGGCGCTGCCCGCGCCCGCGCCGCGCTCGAGGAGGAGATCTCGCGTCTCACGGCCAAGGCGGCGCGCTTCGAGCTCATCCACCGCGTGGGCCAGACCCTGGTGGATGGCCCGGATCTCAAGACCGCGATGCAGCGCGTGGCCGAGCTCGTGGCCACGAGCCTCGGGTACAACCACACCTCCGTGCTGCTGTTCGATCCGGCGCTCGAGGAGCTCGAGATCATCTCGGCCTACGGCTACTGCGACACCAAGGGGCTTCGGATTCCCGTCTCCCAGGGCGCCACGGGCTACGCCGCGCGCCACGGGGAGCCGGTCATCATCTCGGACGTGACGAGCGACCCCCGCTACGTGAAGGGCCTTCGCAACGGGCGTTCCGAGCTGGCCGTGCCCGTCACGCGCGGCGGCGCCGTGTGCGGCGTCATCGACGTGGAGAGCCCGGATCTCGCGGCCTTCGGCGAGAAGGACGTGGCCCTGCTCCAGGTGGTTGCCTCCTACACGGCCGCCGCGGTCGCGGCTGCGTGCTGCGAGGAGAGCCTCGCGCAGGAGCGGGCCGCGCACGCGCGCACCGAGCTCAAGGTGCAGCTGCTCGGCAGGGTCGGCGAGGCCCTGAACGCCATCGTCGAGCCCGACGCCCTGTTCGCCGAGATCCTGAGGCTGGCCGCGGAGGTGCTGCACTACGACCGCTCGGCCATCCTCCTCGTCGAGCCCGAGACGGGCCACCTGGTCCTCTCCCACAGCCGCGGCTACCCCGAGACCGAGCGCGGCAGCCGCGTCCCGGCCAACGAGGGCGTCACCGGTCGCGCGTACCGCCTGGGTCAGCCGGTGCTCGTGTCCTCGGTGGAGAAGGACGAGGGCTACATCGAGGTGGCACCCGGAGCCAAGTCCGAGATGGCCATCCCCCTGCGGGCCGGCAACGAGTGCATCGGCATTCTCGACGTGGAGAGCGTGGAAAGCGTTTTTACGCGCGCCGACCTGGGTCTCCTCGCGGCGTTCGGCGAGCAGGTCTCGACGGCGCTGACGTCCTCGCGCCTGCGGGCTGACGCGGCGCGGCAGGTGCGGACTCTCGACGAGCGCGCGAGGCGGCTCGACCTCCTGAACAGGGTGGCGCGCTCGCTCACGCGCCGGCTCGCCATCGACGACCTCATCGAGGTCATCCTGCGCCTGTGCACCGAGGCGTTCGACATCGACCACTGCGCGATCCTGCTCAAGGACGACACGGCCCCGGACACGCTCGTCCTGCGCGCGGCCATCGGCTACGACCGGGACGCCCCGCGGCGGCTGCCTCTCGGCAAGGGCATCACGGGACACGTGGCCTCGAGCGGGGTGCCGGCGCTCGTCCCGGACGTGACGCAGGATCCGCGCTACGTGACGGGCATGAGCGGCGGGCGGGCCGAGATGGCCGCTCCCTTGCGCGTGTTCGGCGACATCATCGGCGTGCTCGACGCGGAGAGCGCGGACGTGGGGGCCTTCGGCGAGGAGGATCTCGATCTCTTCGCCAGCTTCGCCGCGCAGGCCGCCGTGGCGATCCACAACGCGAACATGGCCGCGCGGTCCGACGGCGCGGGCGGCCGCTAGCGCCATGGACGACGCCCAATCAGCTCCCCTGATCGAGATCCTGGGCATCGTGGCCTGCCTGGCCGGCAGCTTCTTCTTCTCGGGCGCTGAGACGGCTCTCACGCGCATCACCGCGAACCGCGCCCGCCACCTCATCGAGTCCGAGCCCGGACGCTACGGGCTCCTGCGGTTCTGGATCGAGAACAGGCGCCGGATCATCGCCGCGCTGCTCGTGGGCAACAACCTCGTCAACATCCTGTGCTCGATCCTGGCCTACCGCCTGGCCGAGCGCTACGTGCCGAACTACGCCGAGGCCCTCTCGGTCTTCGGCATGACCCTCGTCATCCTGGCCTTCGCCGAGATCACGCCCAAGAGCCTGGCCCTGCACTATGCCGAGCGCATCGCGGTGCCGGTGCTGCGCGTGGTGTGGGTGCTCGACAAGCTCCTGTGGATCGTGACGGCGCCCTTGTCCCGCATCCCGGGGCTGTTCCTGCGCGGCGGCGTGAGCGGTCCGGAGGAGCCGCCCGTGACCGAGGACGAAATTGAGTTCCACATCCGGCTCGGCCACGACCACGAGGTGTTCGAGGAGAAGGAGCAGGGCGATCTCCTGATGTCGGCCGTGGAGTTCTCGGAGACCACCGTGCGGCAGGTCATGGTCCCGCGCACCGACATCTTCGCGCTCGAGGAGTCGACGCCCGTCGGCGAAGCGCTCGAGGCGGTCATCTCGCAGGGCTACTCGCGCATCCCGGTCTCGCGCGACAGCCTCGACGACATCGTGGGCCTGCTCTACTCGAAGGACCTCCTGCGCCAGATCGAGAAAGCGCGCGGCGACGAGCGCGGGACCATCACCCCGCTCCTGCGCAAGCCGCCGTTCTTCGTGCCCGAGACCCTCAAGATCAGCACGCTGCTCGCCGCCATGCGCCGCCGGCGCCAGCACATGGCCGTCGTGGTCGACGAGTTCGGCGGCACCGCGGGCCTCGTCACCATGGAGGACATCATCGAGGAGCTCGTCGGCGAGATCGGCGACGAGTTCGACGTGGACAATCCCATGATCCGCAAGGCCGAGGACGGCCGGTGGATCGTGGACGCCCGCGTCTCTGTCCGCGATCTCGAGGGCGCAACCGGCATCGCCCTGCCCGACTCCGCGGAGTACGAGTCCGTGGGCGGCTTCGTCACGGCCGAGTGCGGGTGCATTCCGGAGACGGGCCGGGTCGTGGCGGCCGCGGGGCATGAGTTCAAGGTGGTCGAGGCCGACGCCCGGAGGGTGCTGCGGCTGTCCATCGGGTCCACCGGCGAGGTTGCCCCTGTCGCCGATCGCCCCGATGATTGACGAGGTCATTTCGCTTCTGCGCGCGCAGGCGCGCGGTCGCCGCGTGACCGTCGCCGTCTTTTGCCGGGGCAACCCCGCGCTCGTCGCACGCGTGGCCGCCGAGGGCCATCCGACCCTGGTCGTGGGCGACAGGTTCGGCCCTTTGCACGCGGCGTTTGGACTCGTCCCGCGCGAGCCGGGCGACGGGCTGGTCTTCGCCGAGGCGCGCCTCGACGCCCTGCCCGTGGCGCCCGGAAGCGTCGACGTGGTCATCCTGTCCATGGGCCTGCCGTCCCGCGTGGCCCCTGCGTCCGCGATCTCGCTCTTCATGGACCTCGTGAAGCCCGGCGGGCTCGTGGTCTGGCCCCACCCCGCTTCGGACACGGCGCGCGGGCGCCTCGGCACAATGCTCGTCCCCTGGCGGCCGGGCATGGCGCGGGCCGTTCCGAGGCACGAGCAGAGCGCGCTCGCGATGCGGTGCGGGCTTTCGAACGTAGCGCAAATCGCCGCGGCGCGGCCGTTCTTCCCGTGGGTGATCACGTGGGGCAGGGTCGGGCCGCGGCCATGGTTGAAAAAAGTGGGGCATGGCCTTTCGGGGCCAAACATTGTAGAGTCTTGATGTCCGATCGCGCGAACGCGCGGCGGCCAAAAGAAAAAATGCGAGGGTGCAAGAGATGAACATCGAGCGTTCCATTGTGTTCATCTTCAACGACAAGCAATGGCCGAAGAAGGTGCTGCTCGGGGGTGTGTTCAGCCTGCTCTTCTTCACCGTCTTCTTCGCGTTCGTGGTGGCCGGCTACGTGATGCGGGTCTTCTGCAACGCCCTCGAGGGGCGCGACGCGAACCTCCCGGACTGGGATGACCTCGGCGGGTTCTTCAACGAGGGCCTCCTGCCGGTCATGATCGGCATCCTCTACACGGTGCCCTTCATCGCGCTCTTCATCCTGGAGCAGATTGTCCATGCCATCGTGGGCTTCAGCTTTTCCGCGTTCCTCGTTTTCGGCATGGTGAACCTCTTCATCAACGCGCTCGTGGGCCTCGTCATCTCGGTGCTCTTCCCGCTCGGCATGGTGCGCTTCGCGGTCAAACGCTCCACCCGCGCGGCCTTTGAGTTCCGGCACATCTTCGACTTCATCAAGCGCAACCCGGGCACGTACCTCACGGCGTGGGCCGTTTCCACCTTCCTCTTCGGCCTCATCGGCGCAGTGGGGCTCGTGGGCCTCTTCGTGGGCGTGGCGGTCACCGGCTTCGCCTCGGCGCTTATGTCCGCGCACCTTTACGCCGCCGCCTACCGCGCGTCGAGGCCCTTCGCCGACGACCGGGACGGCGAGCTTCGGGCCTCCATGGCCCTCCCGCCGCCGTTGCACTGAGAACCGTGAATCCTCCGCCGTGGGGCGGCGTCCAAACAAGAAGGAGGAAGAGGCATGAGACCGCCGGGACGATTCGCTGCCGTGATCGCCGTCGCCTTTTTCGCGATTGGGCAGGGCGCTTTGGCCGAGCGCACGCAGGACGCGCTCAAGGCCGATCTCGACAAGGCCTCGGCCGATCTGGGCAAGGGGTACACGCGGCTCGGGGAGGCACGCGCGGGCGGCCTCGGCGAGGGTCAGACCGCCACGTTCAGCTACCTGCTCAAGGCCGGCGTCTGCTACCGGTTCATGGCCGTGGGCGGCGACGACGTGAAGGATCTCGACCTTCGCCTCTACGGGGACGGCGCCCTGCTCGCCTCGGACGCGGGCGCGGTGTCGCGGCCGTTCGCCGAGCACTGCGCGAAAGCGGACATAAAGGCCGAGGTCAGGCTCGAGATGTACAAGGGCAAAGGCTCGTTCGCCTTCGGCGTCTTCGTGAAGGGAGCGGGCGCGGCCACGGGCGGCCAGGAGGCCCTGCTCAAGGATCTTACGGCCGCGGGCAAAAGCTTCGGGGCCGGCATGGAGCCTTCCGGCGCTCCCCACGTGGGCCAGCTCGGCCACAGGGAGACCGAGACCGTGGAGATGGAGCTCGACGGCGCGCGCTGCTACAAGTTCGTGGCCGTGGGCGCACCCGGCGTCACCGACCTCAACATGTGGATCCTCGTGGACGGCGCCGAGGTCGGCAGCGACCGCATCTCGGGCATGCGGCCCGTGGTGGAGTGGTGCGCGCCCGGGCGCACGCGTGCGTCGGTCAAGCTCTCCATGTACGGCGGCTCGGGCGCCTACGCGCTCGGCGTTTTCGGCGCGCCCACGCCCGGCGTGAAGGCCACCGAGAAGGTGGGCGGCGCGGAATCGGACTTCGTCGCGAACCGCATCCGGCAGCTCCACGCCCAGCTCGGCAAGGGCCGGGCCGCGTCCTCGGCCGTGCTGCGCGGCAACCTCGCCACGGGCGACGAGCAGGTGTTCAAGGTGCGCATGGCGGGCGGGCACTGCTACACCATCATCACCGCGGGCGCCCCGTCCGTGCGCGATCTCAACCTCTCGCTCGTCGACCGCGGGCGCGAGATCCAAAGCGACAAGACCAATACCAACTTCCCATCGCTCGACACGAGCCCCTGCCCCGCGTTCACGGGCGAGTACCTCGTCAAGGTGCGCATGTTCTCGGGCTCGGGCCAGTTCGGCGTGCAGGTCTTCTCGGACTAGGGCCGCGACCGCGTCGCATTACATACGCCCGATCCGCGATCCACCCGTTCCCCTGTCTTTGTTCGTTTCCACCCTCTCGGTGTTCCCGCGCAAGCGCCGCGGGGCCGACGTCGGTGCCGCGTACGGTCAGCTGCTGGCCGTCAGCAAACCCACTTGAGCTTCAGCTTCCTGTGGTTCACGGCGCACTCGCGGAGGTACAGGTTGATGAGGCTCTGGTAGGGAATGCCCAGCTCTTCGGCGAGCGCCTTGAAATACTCCACCGACGCCTTGTCGAGCCGGATCGTGACCGGCTGCTTGAGGAGCGTCGCGTAGGGGTTCTTCTCGCCCTTCATCTTCGAAAAGTCATAGTTCGATCGCATGGCGTCACCTCAGGGCGTTCTCGTCGAGGAAGACGGTCTGCGCCTCCTCGAACGACACGCCGTGCTTGCGTTTGTTCTCGCGGCTCTTGCGCTCGTCCCACTCGAAGCGGATGTCTGTCATATGTACAGTGTACGTAATAGACAGGTGGAGGTCAACGGGTCTCGCTTCCCTGTGCAGCGAGCCGTCGTCGGCCCGTGCGGCTTCAGCCCTCGCTCCGCACCGAGGCCAAGAGAGCTTCGATCTCCGCCAGCGATCCGAGGACGCGGACCGCTCCTGCGCCTTCGAGCGCGGCGCGGGCCACGGCGGGGTCGTCGCTTGGCGCGATGACGCCCAGGGGGATGACGCCCGCGCCGAGGGCCGCGCGCACGTCGTCCGGCGTGTCGCCCGCCATCCAGGCGCGCGTGACGCCGAGCTTCTCGAGGGCCAGCCGCACGGGCGCGGGATCGGGCTTGAGCGGACCGTCGTCCATGGTGACGACCGCGCGAAAGACGCGCCGCAGGTTATTCTCGGTGAGCGAGCGCAGCGCGTCGGAACGCGGGCGGCCCGTGACCACGCCCAGCTTGACCCGGCGCGCGAGCCTGCGCAGAATTGAGGGCTCGACGAGCATGGTCTCGGCCGCGCGCAGCCCGGGCTTCGAGGGTGTGCCCTGGTAGAGCGCCTCGAAGCGCCTCGTCACCTCGGCGAGGGTCGCCTTCGCCCCGGCGCGCGCCACGAGGCGGTAGGTGAGCTCCCAGTCGTCGTTCGCGCCGCCCGCGGCCTTCGCGGCCGTGATGTCCAAGGGCGTGACCGAGACGCCGAACGTCGCGGCCGTGGCGATGGTGGCCCTGCGGTAGGACGCCGTGGCGTCGACGAGCGTGTCGTCCATGTCGAAGAGCACGGCCTCGGGCGCGAGCGCGGTCTCAAGGCCGTGGGCGAGCCGCGCGAACGCGATCTCGTCGCCCGGACACCTGAACCACACGGGCCGCGTGAAGGCCGACCTGCTCTTCAGGAAGTGCGGTTCCGCTCCCAGGCCGACGAGCACGTCGCGCACCCAGGCCGCGGCCGGGATCCGGGCCGCGACGAAGTCCCCGGTCGACGGCAGCGGCTCGCCGCCGAGCCGGGCGAGGATCGCGTTCAGCTCCATCCGCTCCCGTCGCAGTTGCCGTGTCCGATCGTCGATGACCCGCATCGTGAAACCTTTTGAAAAGGCCCGTTGGACAAGACCTTTCCTTCGTTTATCACGGTTTCGGGCGGTTCACGTGGGGTTTCAGCGGGAGCCGCGGCCCAGACGACCTGCCGAGGGAAGAGGAGCATGATGGTTGTAGAATGGGTTATATCGTCCAATTCAACCATGTGTGGGAAGGAGGAGTCCATGAGAAAAGCGACCCATATCCTGTCCGCCATCGCCTGTCTGGTCGCGTTGTCGATCCCGGGCTGCGGCGGGGACGACGACTCGGCCACGGACACGGGCACCGAGGCGGACGGGGGCCTCGACGCCGGGGACACGGACACCGGGCTCGACATCGCTGTGTGCGCGCCGGAGAACGGCCCGTTCTCGCTCGCGATCGACAACGAGTTCTTCCCCATGGTCGTGGGCGCGCAGCGCGTGCTGGACGGCGAGGAGGACGGCGCCGCGATCCACCTCGAGATCACGGTGCTCGACGAGACGCAGGACGTGGCGGGCGTGACCACGCGCGTGCTCGAGGAGAAGGAGAGCGAGGACGGCGTGCTGCTCGAGATCTCGCGCAACTTCTTCGTGCAGGCGCCGGACGGCACGGTCTGCTACTACGGCGAGGACGTGGACATCTACGACGCGGACGGGGGCGTCGTGGATCACGCCGGCGCCTGGCGCGCGGGAGTGGACGGGGCCCTGCCCGGCATCCAGGTGCCGGCCGCGCCAGAGGTCGGCATGGAGTACGACCAGGAGTACGCGCCGGACGTCGCGCAGGATCACGGCGAGATCACGGCCATGGGCGAGCACCTCTCCGTGCCCGCGGGCGAGTTCGACGACACGCTCGAGGTCACGGAGACGAGCCCGTTCGAGACCGGCTCCTCCATCAAGATCTACGTGAAGGGCATCGGCATGGTCGTGGACGGGACGGTCGTGCTCCAGAGCTATTGAGCCTCTGGAAAGGAGGAGACCATGCGGCACATAGCGACGATTCCGGCAATCTTGGGTGGAGACGGACGCGACGGTGGACTGAGGAGGGGACTCGGACGGAGACACCGACAGCGATGCTGACGGCGATACCGACATGAGCCCCTGCGCGTTCCAGTGCCTCATTCCGGAATCGTGCACCTCCTTCGGGGGAACGGGCACGTCCGGGGCGTGCGCGAACCCGGCCCGGGCCTGCTGCGACGTCGACACGGGCTGGTTCGGCACCTTCTGCAACGGCCCTGCCGACTGCGACGACAACTGCAACGGCAGCGGCTGCTCCATGGTCTGCGCGGGCATCGGCGACTGCAACCTCGACTGCCAGGGCGGCGGGTGCCAGATCACCGACTGCCCGGCGACAGAGACCTGCGACGATGTGATTGTCTGCAACACCCCGTGCTGACGAGAACTTTCTGAGCCCGATATCATAGTGAGTCGCGACCACAGGTTGCTGTGGATCAGTCGAAGCGCAGGCCGAGCCCCAGGAGCGCCCCGGCTGAGAAGCCGCCGATCGAGACGTCGCTCTCGCCGTCGACCCTGCCCACCGGGTTGTCGATGGTGTAGCCGCCCTGCAGGACGATCGAGATGAGGAAGGAGGCGCCGATGGAGAAGACCGGGCCCGCGCGCAGGCCGATTTCGCCGGTCAGCCCGTCCACGTCATGCGCGACCACGTCCGCGCCGGCTCTCTTGGCCGACAGGAGAACATAGCCGCCGCCGCCGCCGCCCTCGACATCGAAGCCCAGGAAGGACGCGATGGCGAAGCGATAGCCGAGATCGAGCCCGATCCAGATGGCGTACGCGGATACGGAGCCGAGGTGACGCGAGATCGCGCCGTACTCGAAGGCCGCATTGCCGTGGAGGATCAACCCCGTGCCGATCACGCCGCCGCCGCGCAAGCCGACGTGACCCACGGGCAGGAGCCCGCCAAGGGAGCGGAACCTGGCGCCCCCCTCGACGCCGAACGAGCCGCCCACTTGCGACGGTGTGCGATCCTCGGACGGCGCCCACGCCGCTGCGCTCGGCTGCGCCGGCATGACGAGCTCGAGCCACGAGGCTCGCAGGAGCTGGGACGCGGCCAGGGCGACGACCCTTGCGGGCTCGGCACCTTTCGGGATTGGCGGGATGGTGCGCTCGAGACGCTTGCCGGTCAGCTGATCGTGCGTGGAGATCCGCACGCCGTCCGGCTCGCACCACACGCCCATCGAGAGCGTGATGGGCTCCCCGGTGGGGATTGCGCCGCCGCGGTTGATCTCGAAATCGAAGAGGCGCTCGACCTCGGCCGGATTGAGCGCAGGGCAGTCCCACGTCGTGACTTTTGCCTTCAATCCCTCTCCTTGCGCAACGGCGGGAGAGGCGAGCAGAAGCAGGAGGAGCACCCGCGAAGAGAGGGTCTTGCCGGGAGATCGCGTCATTCGGCGAGGCGCCTCATGCGGGAGGCGTGCACGCCTCCGGGGTAGATGGACAGGTAGCGCCGGGCGTCATCCGACGACAGATCGGCCCGACCCGCAGCCGCCCAGGACGCGGCGGCCTCGGCGCGGGCATCCTCGGCCATGGGACCGTTGGGAGCGAAGGACCAGCAGCGGCGATAGGCCTCGGCAGCCCGGATGTGGTTGCCCCGGGCGCGTTCCACGTTCCCCAACGTGAAGAGCGCAACCGCGGTCTGGGGATCGTCCTGGTGGCTCCTCACGGCTTCCTCGAGGAGCGTCGCGGCCCTTGCCAGCGCGCCTCGGCGCCGGGCCTCGTCCACGCGAGCGAGCATGTCGCCCATGGAGATCGCCCGAGGCGCGTCGGGCTCGGCGGGACGGACGCTTTCGACCCGGCTCGGCACAGGGGGCTTGTTCTTCGCGGGCGCGGTTGTTGCGCCGCCCAGGGCCACGGCGAGCTCCTCGCCCGCTCCGATCTCGAGGGCCCTGGGGCCGTCGTCCACCCGGACCCGCCCGCGCTCGACCCGGATCGAGACACGGGTCAGCTCCGCGTCGACCGTGAAGACGGTGCCCACGACCGTGATCTCCACGCGGTCGGCCACGACCACCATCCGGCGCCCCTGGGCGTGATCGACCTCGTACCTCACGCGGCCCAGCGACTGGACGACGCGCAGGGATCCGTCGGCCTGCGGCTCGGGCGAGATGCGGACGCCGCGGCCGAGCGCGGCCCGGCCCATATCCGCAAGCGGGAGGATCGTTTCCTGCGACCGCCCGCCGGCCGGGGGCAAAAGGCCGATCTTCGCGGACGACAGGCCAAACGCCAGGGCGAGCGCGATCCCGGCGACGGCGGTCCCGATGCCGGCCGCCCACAGGACAGGGCGCCGTCGCGCTGTGCCCCACGAGGACAGGATCCGGGCGAGCACGCGCCTCTCGCGCACCTCGTCCCAGTGAACCGGCTGCTCGCGCATGGACTTCCAGATGTCATCGTTCAGCATCGAGCAACCTCCTCACGCGCACCTCTGCGGCCGCGATTCTCCTCTTCACCGTCGCGACGGACTTGCCGCACGTCTGCGCGGTCTCTTCCAGCGTCATCCCCTCGACCCGGCTGAGCACGAGCGGGACGCGCAGCCGCGCTGGCAGGCGGTCGAGCGCCTCGTACACGCTCTCGAGCCTGGGGTGCGTGCCCGCCGAACCGCTCGCCTGCGACGCCTCCGCGAGCCATTTCCGATCGAGGCGCCCTCGCCGCCGTTGACGCACGAGGCAGCGCGTGGCCCTGCGAACCGCGATGGCCGTGATCCAGGAGCGCACCTTCACGGGGTCCCGCAGGGTTCCGATGTCATCGAGCACGTCGAGAAACGTCTCCTGCATGACATCGTCGAGGTTTCCCTCGCTCCCGAGCAGGCGCTGCACCACTCCGGCCACGAAAGCCGCGTGCCGCATGTAGAGCGACTGGAAGGCGCCCCTGTCGCCGCGCCGCAGGCGCTCGACGAGATCCGCGTCGTCAGAAGGAACGGCCTCGGGTTTCGTGATGGCGGTCATCTATTCACTCAGGGCATACCCGAAGCACAGGATAGCTCAATTTTCTTTTTTGAGCCGCTTCGAGAGAGAGAGAGAGAGAGAGCCGCACCCGCACAGACACTGAACACTCTTCCGGGCACATCGAATGGCGATTAGAAAGTTTCGACCAGACTGGATGGGTCGGGCGAGCCGCGAAGCGATCATGACGACGAGCGGGCGTCCGATCACTCGGTCGAGGCGGGTTCGAGCGCAACGCGAGGGCTCAAACGGTGACGACGGCGGTCAAAGGGCAAACCGCGGCCCCGAGATCACGGAGATCCGAGCAAGAACGGTCGAGGATCTGTGACCCCGCCAGCTACAACCGCGACGAGGTGTAGATCTTCACGATCGGCGGGCGGTACGTGCCTTGCGGAAACTCCCGCTCGTGGTACCCGGCTCGGTAATCGATCGACGCCTTGCGATACTCGGCCTGGAGCTCCATCCACCGGCTCTTGTAGTCACGGCGTCCGTCCGGGTCGCTCGCGTGGCAGAGCGGCTGCGGGCCGCTGTCCGATGGCGTCTTCGGCCGATCGAAGGGATTAATCTCGTACAGGCGCGGCACGCCGACCACGATCCGGCCCTCTGACCGGCGACGCTCCGCGGCCTCCTCCTCGGCATCGTGCACGAGACAACGCACCCGCGTCTGGCGCTGATGAACCGTGAGGCTTTCCCAACCGGGCAGCGGAGCAAGCTCCAGCCGACGCCATCGCAGGTACGTCTTGGGCGTGTGCCGCTTGTTGCGCGGACCGCCCGCCGCCCAATACCCGGCCCAGTCGATGTCCCAGAACTCGAGCGGGTCGCCGAACGCGAAGTGTCGGTACGTAGAGAAGAATGGGGATTCCGAGACGCGTTCCACCTGACGGTCTTTCACCGGGTTCACGAGCGCATACGCGAGCTGCTGCTCGGCCGATGGAAGGTCGAGGCACGGCTCCATGCGGTAGCGACCGCCGAAGACATGATTGGTTCGTTCGAGCAGACGATTCGTACCGCGGGCGACGCCGCTCAGGAAGTCGCGGAAGAACGGCGCGACGTTGCCGATCTGCTCCGCGGTCACGGACACGCCGTCATGGATGTGGTTCAGGTTTCCCGCGAGCCAGTGGAGGTTGAGCGGAGAGAGCTCGAGGGCGCGCACGGCGCTGGCGCCGATGAGGTTGAGCGTGCTGGGCACTGGGATGATGGGGCTTTCGGGGTCAAGGGCCTCAAGCGGGCAGCCGAGGTGAAGGAGCGGGTGAGCAGGGTCGTGGTCCGGCCGGAAGAGAAACAGACGGTCGTTGCAGCGCTGCGTGGCGCTGTAGACGAGATGCGCCTCCACGACCCTGATGCGACCGTCCATGGAGGTCCTATCGGTCGTTCGAGGAGGAAAGTTGCGTGGAAAAATTTTGAGCCGCTTCGAGCGGGATCGTGCCCCATCCCTATGAAAGGCTGACATGAGAGGCCCGCACGGTACGAACGTGAAAGAAGGGATCATGACGAGATATCGCGCAACGCATTTCCTGGTGGCGCTGGCCGCAGTCCTTTCGGCCACGTGCAACAAGGAGGATCTCCTTGAGAACGCCGACGCGGGACCGGACGCGGGCGCGTGCACGCCCGGCCTGGCCGAGGGCTGCGCACAGGGGCTCGTGTGCGAGGAGACCTCCTACGGCGATCCCGCCTGCTTCGCGCCCGTGGTCGTGCGCGGCCGGGTCTTCGACCTCTCGACCGACGCGGGGATCGAGGGCGCGCGGGTGGTGGCCAGGGACGCGAACGGCGCGGCGCTCGGGCCCGTGGCCGTGTCCGGGGCCGACGGCTCGTACGCGCTCACGGTGCCGGCGCGTCGCACGGACGAGCAGGGCACGGTGGAGGGCGCGGCGCTCACCCTGCGCGTGGACGCGACCTCGTACCAGAGCTACCCGGGCAGCTTCCGGCCGGCCATGCCGATCGCTTTGTCCGGGGCAAAAGGTGAGAACGAGCTCACGATCCAAAATTCGTCGACGGACGTGGGGCTCATCCCGCTCCCGGGCGGCGCGTCCGGGCTCGGCGCCATCTCGGGCAACGTGCCGGGCGGAAAGGGCGCGCTCGTGGTGGCAGAGGGCGGCGCGGCGCTCACGGGCGTGGCGGATCTCGAGGGCGGCTACACCATCTTCAACGTGCCGGCCGGCGCCTACGGGCTGCGGGCGTACATGGGCGGCGCCCAGTACGAGCCCATTCAGGTCGACGTCCCGGCCGGGGCGGACGTGACCCACGCGGACTTCACGGCCTCGAGCGCCGCGCCCGTGACCGTGTCGGGCAGCGTCAACATCGTCAACGCTCCGGGGGGCTCGAAGACGTCGGTGGTGCTCGTGGTGGAGGCGACGTTCAACGAGAGCTTCGCGCGCGGCGAGGTGCCTCCCGGGCTGCGCGCGGGCGACGTGACCGGGGCGTTTGAGGTCTCGGGCGTCCCGGACGGCAAATACGTGGTGCTGGCCGCGTTCGAGAACGACGGGCTGGTGCGCGATCCGGACACGTCCATCGCCGGCACGCAGATCGTGCACATCGAGGTGAGCGGCGCGGGCAAAAACATCGGGACGTCGTTCAAGGTGACCGAGGCGCTCGCGGTGAAGGGCCCGGGCGCGGACGCCCCCGAGGCCGTGAGCGGCACGCCGACCTTCTCGTGGGCAGACGACTCGAGCGAGGACGCCTACAGGGTGGTGGTCTACGATTCGTTCGGCACGCTCGTGTGGCAGGACGACAGCCTGGGCAAGGTGACGGGCCAGCAATGGGTCGAGCTCGCGTACGGCGGGCCGGCGCTCGAGCCTGGCATGATCTACCAGTGGCGCGCGACGTCGCTCAAGAGCGGCGTGCCCATCTCCATGACCGAGGATCTGCGCGGGTTGTTCTCTTTGGTTCCGTAACAAGGAGGCGTTGACCATGGCTCGAACACTGTTCGCAGGGTTGCTCGCGGCGCTCGCGCTCACGGCTCTCGGCTGCGGCGACGGAGGCGACAAGAACAAGGACGCCGGCATCGACGGCGGCACGGACACCGGTTCGGACACGGGCACGGGCACCGACACCGGAACCGGCTCGGACACGGGCACCGGAACCGACACCGGAACCGGCTCGGACACGGGCACCGGAACCGACACGGGCACCGGAACCGACACCGGAACCGGCTCGGACACGGGCACCGGAACCGACACCGGCACGGACACCGCCACCATCGTGGACGCCGGACCCGACGCGAGCGACGGCGGAATCGACGCGGGGTTCCCCCTCAGCCTGACGGCGGTCATCCCGCAGGCCGCGTCTCGCGCCGTGACGACCGACGTGACCCTCCTCGGCACCGGCATCCATGACGGCGCGTCGATCGTGCTCACGAACTGCGACAGCACGACCCCTTACGACCTCTCGGCCGGCGCAGTCGTGGCCGCGGACGGCAGGTCCGTGGTGGTGACCCTGCCCGCGGACGTGACGCGCGAGCAGGGCCTGTACACCATCACCGTGGTGAACCCGCTCGGGACCGAGACCGACTCGCTCGTGTGCGCCTTCCGCGTGCTGGCCCAGCTGCCGCCCACGGTGACGGACGTGACCCCGGCGTCCGCGTACGCGGGCGTCTCGGGCGACGGCATCCAGTCGGACAGGCTCGTGACGATCACGGGCACGGGCTTCGTGTCCACGCCGACCGTGCGGTGGGTCAAGACCGACAATACGGTCTTCTACGACGCCCTGCTCGTGGGCTTCGTCTCGGACACGGAGCTGACGGCCACGGCGCCCTCCGAGACCCTGCACATGCAGCCCGGCGAGTACCACGTGTTCGTCACCAACCCGGACCTGCTCGGCGCGCAGTGGCTCGTCACCGAGGCCGACGGCGGCGTGGACGAGGGCATCTTCACGATCACCGGCACGGCCCCGCCGCTCATCACGGACGTGCAGCCGCCGCGCGTGGAGAACAGCGCGTGCACGACCCAGGCCCTCGCCATCACGGGCACGGGCTTCGCCGCGGACGCCACGGTCTGGTACATGGCGCCGGACGGCACGAACTGCACGGGCTCGATCATCGACGCCAACAACCACACGCTGTGCCCGATGAAGGTTGCCACGGGCGGCACGCCGACGAGCCTTACGGCCAACTTCGACCCGTGCCCCGGGACCGCCCCGTGGCCCATCGCGGTCATGAACCCGGACGGGCAGGTCGACTATTATTTCTCGGTGTCCGTCACGCCGTCCTCGGACGGCCACCTGGTGGGCGACTTCGAGACCATGGACTCGACGCTCGAGGTGGCGCGCTGGAAGCACTCGGCCGCGTACGGGTTCGATTCCTTCGGCCGCGCCTTCATCTACGTGGCGGGCGGGCAGGACGCGGACGGCGGCGTGCTCGACTCGGTGGAGACGAGCGAGCTCGACGTGTTCGGCACCCCGGGGCCGTTCCACGAGGGCATGCAGTACACGGACGAGGCTCACCCGCGCGAGGTGAACACGCTCGTCCTCGCGCGCCACAGCGCCACCCTGTCCCGCGTGGGCCGCGAGCTGTTCCTCATCGGCGGCGCGACCGATCCCACGGACGTGACCACGACGGTTCCGGCCACGGACTCGGTGGAGCGTGCGCGCATCCTCGGCGTGGACGAGATGCCCGCCATCAAGAAGCCCGTGGCCACGGCCGGACCGGGCCTGCCGGTCGGCGCGTGGTACTACCGCGTCTCGGCCCTCGGTCCCTGGGGCGAGGGGCTCCCCGCGCGCGAGGTGGTGGCCTTGAACGTGGGCGGCACGATCAATGTGTGCTGGAGCGCGCCCGCGACGCCGGGCGCCACGGGCTACAACGTGTACCGGTCGCTCTCGGCCGACGGTCGCGTCGGCACCTCCAAGCTGATCGCGATCAACGTGCCCGGTCCGTGCTTCGCGGACGACGGAGCCGAGGAGCTCACCCCGGCGCCGGCCCGCCTGCGCGGCTTCCCGACCGCCCCCGGCGGCGTGGACGCGGGAGCCGGACCCGGCCTGGCCGCGGGGACATACACGTACCGGGTCTCGGGGACCGTCGAGCTCACGTCGGGCGGCGACTTCGAGACCTTCGCGAGCTACGGGGCCGCGGTGGAGCTGACCGCGGACGACGTGGCGAACGGCGACACGGCCATCGAGCTCAACAGGGACACGCTGCCGGACGCGGTCTACAGCGTGTACAAGTGGAACGACGCGACCGAAGCGTTCGAGCTGCTCGACACGGGCGGCACGCTCGCCGGACCGCCGTTCGTCGACGACGGTGTGCCGTTCG
>JAQTNF010000037.1 GCA_028713995.1 Deltaproteobacteria bacterium
GCGCGCGACCGCCGTCTACGCACGCGGCCGGATCGGTCGGCATGGGCGTCCCTGAGCTCTCGGCTCCGGAGTCCTCACCGCAGCGCGCCGCGCAGGCGGTGAGCAGGGCCGCAACGAGGATCGTCGGTGCGGTGGTGCGGCCGGGCGGGGACCAGCGGCAGAGGTTTCGGGGACTCATCGGGGTCTCATCCACTCCTTTTGTCACGGATCGATTGTAATCTTTTTCCTCCCCTTTATAATCGATTGGAAGCTTTTTCGGCCAAGGAGCGGGCGGATGAGCTCGTCAACGGCTGGCCGGGAGATGGGAGTTTTGAACATGCGTCTCGTATGCACGGCGGTCCTTCTTGCCGTGGCGCTCGCCGGAGGGACAGCCCTCGCCGACGCCAAGCAGCATTTCCTGGCGGGTAACGACTACTACACGCAGGGCAGGTACCAGAAGGCGGTCGACGAGTTCCAGGAGGCCTACCGGCTCGATCCGCGGCCGCTGCTCCTCTACAACATCGCCCAGACCTGGGAGAAGCTCGGCGAGCTCGACAAGGCGGTCGACGCCTTCAAGCGCTTCCTCGCGGCGGATCCGAACAATGAAGACAAGGCCACCATCGAGTCCAAGATCGCGAGCCTGGAGGAGCGACTCACGGCCACGGGTATCGTCATCACCTCCGCCGAGGACGGCGCCGCGATCAAGGTGGACGGAAAGGACAAGGGCATGACGCCGCAGGACGGCGTGATCCGCCTCTCGGTGGGGCCGCATAAGATCGTCGTTTCCAAGAAAGGCTTCAAGGATTTCGTGATGAGCGTGGCCGTGGCCGCCGGCCAGGGCACGCCCGTGGAAGTGACGCTG
Source organism: Deltaproteobacteria bacterium (assembly GCA_028713995.1). Taxonomy (GTDB): domain Bacteria; phylum Myxococcota_A; class Polyangia; order JAAYKL01; family JAAYKL01; genus JAQTNF01. The sequence goes on from JAQTNF010000037.1 coordinate 842, forward strand.
GAACCGGGGGAGGCTACGCCTTCCGCGGTCGGACCCGAACTCGCAGAACAGAAGCCGGGTGGGCCCTCGGAACCCGGCAAGCAGCCCGAGCCGGTCAAGGAGGACCAGACCGGCATCACGGCCATGGACGTGGTTCCGTGGGCCATCTGTGGTGTCGGCGCGGCCGCGGCCGTGGTGGGTTGGGGCGTGCTCGGCGGCATGGCCTTGTCGGCCGGCGATCACGATCAGGCGGTCATCGCGGACATCATCGGCGCTTCCGGCGCGGTGGTGGCCGCGGCCGGCGCGGGCTGGGGCATCTACAACCTGGTGTCGGGCGGGTCGGAGTCCAATCCGGGGACCATCGCGGCCGTGGCTCCGGTCGTTGGCCCGCACGCCGCCTATGTCTCGGCGGCCGTGGCCTTCTAGCTCCCTGGGCACGGATCCTCCCCCGCCAAGCGATGAAACGCTACGAAAGAGCCTTTGCGGAACTCGCGGCAAACGCATCCGGAGCGCCGGTCGACGAGATCGCCGCGCTCGTGAAGATCCCGGAGCCCGATCGCGGAGACTTCTCGCTGCCGTGCTTTTCTCTCGCCAAGAGGCTGCGCAAGAGCCCGGCCGACGTGGCGCGCGACGTGGCCGCGGCGGCCCAGGGACACCCGTTCTTTGCGTCGATCGCGGCCGTGGGGCCGTACGTGAACGCGACTTTGGATTCGGCGCGAGTCGTGGCCGAGATCGTGCCCGAGGTGCGAAGGCTCGGTGACAGGTTCGCGTGCTCCGAAGCCAGGCGCGGCGCGGCCGTGGTGATCGACTACTCGTCGCCCAACATCGCCAAGCCCCTCGGGTTCCACCACCTGCGCTCGACCATGATCGGCAACGCGCTCGCGCGCATCCACCGGGCGCTCGGGTATACGGTCGTGGGCGTGAACTTCCTCGGCGACTGGGGCAAGACCTTCGGGCTCCTGGCGGAAGCGTTCGAGCGGTGGGGCGACGCGGGGGCTCTCGAAAAGGGCGGCATCTCGTACCTGCTCGAGCTGTACGTGCGCGCCAGCCACGCGGCCAAGGACGAGCCGGGCTTCGACGATGCGGCGCGGGCCATGTTCCTGCGCCAGGAGGAGGGAGACCCGCGTGCGATCGAGCTGTGGACCTCGTTCCGCGAGCACAGCCTGAGGGAGTTCGAGCGCATCTACCGCCGCCTCGGCGTGTCTTTCGAGCTCATCGAGGGCGAGAGCACGTACCGGGACGGCATGGAGGCCGTCATCGCCGCCATCGCCCAAAAGCCCGGCACGCGCGAGGACCAGGGCGCGCTCGTGGTGGACATGCCGTACGCCGAAGGCGAGCCGCCCATGATGCTGAAGAAGAGCGACGGCGCCACGCTGTACGCCACGCGCGACATCGCGGCGGCCATCCACCGTTTCGAGAGGTTCCATTTCGAAAAATCGCTCTACGTGGTGGGCGTGGAGCAGACGCGGCACTTCGATCAGTTGAAGCGCGCCCTTCGCGCCATGGGGCACGACTTCGCCGATCGCATGGTTCACGTGTCGTTCGGACGCGTGCAGGGCATGAGCACGCGCAAGGGCAACGTGGTGTTCCTCGAGGAGGTGCTCGACGAGGCGCGCGAGCGGGCGCTCGCCAAGATGCGCGAGGCCGAGGCCGACCGCGAGATCGATCCCGAGGCGGTCTCGGAGCAGGTGGGCGTGGGCGGCGTGGTGTTCGGCGATCTCAAGAACCTGCGCGCGTCGGACTACACCTTCGACTGGGAGGACATCCTGAACCCCAGGGGCTTCACGGGCGTGTGCGTGCAGTACGCCCACGCGCGGTGCTGCTCGATCCTGCGCAAGGGCGGCGGCGCTCCGGGGGAGGGCGCGGCCGATCTTTCCGCGCTCGCGGCGTCCGAGGAGATCGCGCTCGTCAAGGGGATCGCCCGCATCCCCAGCGCGGTCCTGGACGCGGCGGAAGCGCTTGAGCCGTCGCGGCTGGCGCGGGCCGTGTACGAGGCGGCACACGCCTGGAACCGATACCAGCAGGCGGGCAACGCGGATCGTTCGTTGCGCGTCCTTGTCGACGGCAATCGACTGCGCCTTGCGCGGCTTGCGCTCGTGGACGCCACGCGCATCGCGCTCAGGAAGGGCCTCGATCTCCTGGGCGTGCCCACGCCCGAGGCCATGTAGGGCGTTTTTAAGGTTCCCCGCAGATACCTCTTCACGTGGCCGGCGACCTTGCCCGCAACCTTGCGTTCGTTCGGCCTCGATCTGAAAGAACGGACCTGCTCGCAGGTTGGCGTGCTATGATGAATGGAAAGCCTCTTCGCGTCGATCCGTGTGTGCTTGGCTGCTCGTGGAGGGATTGACCATGCGCATCGGGCTCCCGATCCTCGCTTTGCTCCTCGGTATTGGTCCCGCAGCTTGCCGGAGCACGGACGACGACTCGATGAAATTTCCGGACTGCGAGGTTGGTGGCGACTCGGACGGTGATGCGGATTCGGATTCGGATGCAGATGCAGACGGGGACGGCGATACGGAGGGGTTGCCGCCCGAGTGCGTCTGCGGCCCGTTGCGGACCGTCTGGGGGACATCGGTCGACGATGTCTGGTCCGGCGGACCGAATGGCTTCCTAACCCATTGGGATGGCGAGGGGTGGACCGACACCCAACTCGATCGACCGGAAACGATCTATGGGGTCTGGGGCTTTGCCCCAGACAGCATCTTTGCGGTCGGCGGGTTGGAGAATGGTTGTTCGGATTCCCCCCGCGCATCCGTCTTCAGGTTTGACGGCGGCGGATGGCATTCCGATTTCTCCACGACTGATGGAGGCGGACCACTCAGGGCGGCGTGGGGCAGTTCGGTGGGCAGCCTGCTGGCCGTGGGTGACGGGACCATGCTTCGGTATGACGGTTGGACTTGGTCGGGATCGGATTCCTTTATAGGGGAAAACCTAACTGGCATCTTAGGCTTTTCCGCGTTCGATGTGTTCGTTGTCGGTTGGCATGTGAGCCTTGTCATCGACGCGGAGGGATGTGCTGTGATTTTCCATTATGGTGAGGCAGGCTGGGAAGAGCAGTATCATGAGCCGGGGGGCCACCTCCTTTCGGCTGTGTGGGTCGCGTCACCGACCGCCGCGTTTGCCGTCGGGCGGCGCGGAATGATTGTCGGATACGACGGAGAGGCATGGAGCGAGATGGACAGCGGTGTGGCAAACGATCTCAACGCAGTCTGGGGTGTCGCGGCTGACGACGTGTTCGCCGTGGGAAACGGCAGCGCGATCCTGCATTACAACGGTGTGGCGTGGACCTCGATGCATCTCGACATGAACCTCGACCTTTACGGCATCTGGGGTTTCTCGGCCTCGGAAATCTTCGCAGTCGGCGGTGCCGACTATGGCCTCGCCGATCCCTGCTCGGCCGTGGTCCTTCGATACGATGGTGCGGGCTGGAACGTCGTCCACGAGGCCGATCTGCGCTGAGCTCCAACGAGGATTTCTACCGCCCATTTTTGTCCAAACCGTTCGCTTCGCCTTCCTCGCCCGGCGCGAGCCCCATGACGAAGCACTGACATTTTCATTCGGCTAACACACATCGACCGCGCGGCTTGCGCTCGTGGACGCCACGCGCATCGCGCTCAGGAAGGGCCTCGATCTCCTGGGCGTGCCCACGCCCGAGGCCATGTAGGGTATTCGAGGACGACGCCACACGGCGATTCCACGTTCGGCGAACAAGCGATATACTCAATGAGCAAGCGCGGTCGTTTTGTGCCGGACAGGAAGGTGAACGCCATGGTCGACGAGGGCAAGCTCATGGATCGCATCACGGTGAACCCCAAGATCTTCGGAGGCAAACCGATCGTCAGGGGGCACCGCTTGGCCGTCGAGCACGTCCTCGGCATGCTTGCGGCCGGAGATTCTCCCGAGACGATTCTCGAGGGCTATCGTTGGCTCGAGCGCGAAGACCTTCAGGCCTGTCTCATCTACGCGCGCCGTCTCGTCGGGCACGAACGCGTGGAGCCGCGTTTCGAAGAGACAGGTTCGTGAAGGTTCTGATCGACAGTTGCGTATGGGGCGGCGCCGCGGCCGAGATCGCCGGTGCCGGCCATGATGTCGTCTCGGTCGCGGACGTCTGGGCCGAGGATCCGGGAGACGAGCAGGTCCTCAATACGGCGAGCGCGGAGGGGAGAGTGCTCGTGACTCTCGACAAGGACTTTGGGGAGCTCGCGGTCGTGCGCGGAGTGCGCCATGCCGGAATCGTGCGCCTCGTAGGCCTGGGCGCGCGGGAACAGGGCGGGCTCTGCGTGTGGGCCATCAAAGCTCACGCGGACGAGTTGGGTGACGGAGCCATCGTCACCGTGGAGCCCGGTCGGATCCGCATCCGTCCACCCGCTTCGGAAGAGTAATCGAAAACCCCGATCTGCGTGGTATAGTGCGGGGGAATACAGCTCGCGATCGGTGGAGCGGGAGGTGAACCATGCAAAAGGCGCATGACTTTTTTCACAAGTACCTTTCGGAGAACATCTCGGACGCGGACACGGTCGAGCGCATGCGGAACGTGATCGCCGAGTTCTCGGCCCGAGCGCCGAAGATCGTGGTCATGAAGTGCATCGACGGCCGTGTGCACGGGAGCAAGGCCAAAGGCTATCCGCCGACGACGATCCGATTCGGCCGGACCGACGGGAACATCGTCTCCCTGGACAGGAGCAACTTCTGGTTCTGGAACCGGATCGACCGCGCCGTGAAGGACGCGCACTTCAACACGCCCGAGACGCCGGCCGTATTCATCGCCTTCATGCACCACTCGCCGAGAGGCCTGGGTTGCGCGACCCACAAATCGAACGACACCGAGGCGCTGAAGTCCGTGGAGGCCCAGGTGGCGGAGGTGCGAAAGACGTACAGCGAGACCGAGCTGTACGTCATGGGGGGCGACACGAACACCGACATCATGGCCGAGACCCTGATCTTCCCCGGGAGCTACAGGATCGATACGGAAAACGTCATCCAGTACTGCAACCTCAAGAAGCCGCGCGATGTCTTCCACGAGTTCTTCCTGACCAACAAGCTGGATGACGTCGCGACGTCGAGGAACGTCGAGCACAAGACGCCCGACGAGCTGCTCAAGGGGATCAATCCCGAGGTCTTCACGAACTTCCAGACCTGCCTCAACATGCAGAACTACCTCCTGCGCGAGATCACGACGAACATCCGGAAGGACCGCGGGGACTTGAAGAGGCTCATCCGTCCGGACGTCCTCGACTACATCTTCGTCACGCTGGATCGTGTCTCGATGCCGGCGACGCTGGTCGGTCCGATCCTGTACCAGATCATCTGGAACATCACGTATGCTTTGTACCAGATCAATCTCATCGATCACTTGGGCCCCGAGGAGCTCGAGCGGCACCTCGATCACGCCGAGGAGCTCGTGTGCTACGGCGACGGCTTCGAGACGCTGCCGCGCAACAAGGCGGTGCTCGTCAAGACGGGTCGCGGAGACGACATCGACGCCCTGGCGGTCGCAAAGGAGGTGCTCGAGAGGAATCGGCGGCGCTACAGGCAGGACCACAAGCCGCTCGTCCATATCAACATCGAGGTCAACGGCCAGATGATGTCCTGGGACGACTTCAACGACAACGTCGGCTCCCGCATTCTCACGATGAGACGCAACGTCGACACCGTGTTCGGCGAGGAGGTGGCGATGCTGACCTCCTATTCCTACAGGGACGAGAAGCGCTTCTATCCCGTGAAGCTCAACCAGAAGGATCCGCGCATGGCGTATCCGGCGGACATCATCTCGGAGATCAACTCCGCGCTGAAGTTCAGCAACATTTCCATCAAGGCGCAGGAGGCCATCTACAAGGCGAGCTTCATCGGCGCGTCGAAGGTGTAGCGCCTCCGCTCTCCCCTTTTGCGCCCGTCTGTTCTCGAACTGTTCTCGAACTTGACAAGCGATAACTGGCGGTCCATGGTCCTGCCCGGCAAGCTCGACGTCGTTGTGAAGCTGCGGTTGAAGGAACACTCATGGAGCTTACGGTTCGAGATGTCGCCTCTCTGCTCGGGCTCCCGGAACAGGCTGTTTATCGCATGGCCCAGAGCGGCCAGCTGCCCGCGTATCAGGTGGACAGCCAGACCCGTTTCAACAACGCGGATCTGCTCGACTGGGTCATCGCAAACAAGCCGGAGATGGCGTTGCGCGTTCATTCCCAGCTTGCCGGGTGCGTTCACGGACAACCGCAGATCGTGGAGGCACTCGCCGCCGGAGGCGTGTTTCATGGGATCGCCGGCTCGGACAGGCTGGCCGTGATTCGTGCTGTCGCCAATCTCCTCCCCGTTCCAAAGACGATCGACCGGGAGACGGTCTTCCAGATGATGTGGACCCGCGAGGCGGAGGCCTCGACGGCGATAGGCGACGGGATCGCGATCCCCCACGCCAGTTACCCCATCGTGTTCCAGATCGACCGCCCGATCGTGACCCTGTGCTTCCTCGAGCATCCCGTCGATTTCGGCGCCGGCGACGGGAAACACGTCTCGACGTTGTTTGCCCTGGTTTGCCCAACGGCCCGGCAGCATCTTTCCATGCTCGCGCAGCTCGCGAGCGCGCTCGGCAATGAGGCTTTCAAGGGCGCGGTGCTCGAGCACGCCCCTCGGGAACGGATCCTGTCCCTTCTGGCGGCGGCGATCGTGTCCTCGACCACCGCTGTCCCGGGTGAAGACAAGGGAATCGAACGATGATCCCGTCCATGTGGCCCATTGTCGGCCTCATCGCGGCCGGCATCCTCGCCGGGCTGACGCGCTCGAGCGCGAAGGTGAGCGGTGTCGTGGGTGCGTTCGGCGCCATCCTGTCGTCTGCCGCCGGCATCGCGATGGCTCTTCGGATGCTGTTGAAAGGGACGCCGGAGCAGGGCGTCGTCGAGTGGTCGCTTCCCTGGGGATCGCTTCCGTTCGGCGTGGACGCGCTGTCGGGGTTCTTCCTGCTCGTCGTCTACCTGCTCTCCCTTCTCGCGGCCCTTTATGGATACGGGTATATGGCAGGCAAGCCCCCTGGTCGCACCGGGATGTCCTGGCTCTGGTTCAATCTGCTCATCGCGAGCATGGCGACCCTCTTCGTCGCGCGACACGCGGTCTCGTTCCTGTTGGCCTGGGAGACGATGTCCCTGGCGTCGTTCTTCCTGGTCGGGTTCGAGAACGAGGAGAAGGACGTGCGGCGCGCCTCGTGGATCTACCTCGTGGCCACCCATCTGGGCACGGCTTTCCTGCTGGCCATGTTCGTCTACTGGGGCACGGCGGTCGGCTCGTTCGATTTTGCGCAGTTCCCCCGCATCCGCGACTTCGGGCCCTACGCGATGGGGATCGTTTTCGTTTCGGCGATGCTGGGCTTCGGCACCAAGGCGGGTTTCTATCCCATGCACGTCTGGTTGCCCGAGGCGCACCCGGCGGCCCCCAGCCATGTCTCCGCCCTCATGTCGGGAGTGATGATCAAGACCGGCATCTACGCGCTCTTGCGCACGATTACGCTGATGGGAGATCCGCCGCCGTGGTGGGGATGGTGCTTCGTCGGCATCGGCGCGGTCTCCGGGATCCTCGGCGTGGTGTTCGCGCTCGCCCAGCACGATCTCAAGCGCCTGCTCGCCTACCACAGCGTCGAGAACATCGGAATCATCGCGCTGGGAATGGGCCTCGGCCTGCTCGGTTGGAGCTACCGGCAACCGGCGATGATGATCCTCGGTTTTTCAGGCGCCGTTCTGCACGTTCTGAACCACGCGCTGTTCAAGGGGCTCCTGTTTCTCGGCGCGGGCTCGGTGCTGCATGCAACCGGATGCCGCAACCTGGAGCATCTTGGCGGGCTGATGCGCAAGATGCCCATCACGGGGACGACCTTCTTGATCGGTGCGGCGGCCATCTCGGGTTTGCCTCCGTTGAACGGATTCGTGAGCGAGCTGCTCATCTATTTGGCGGCTTTCCGAGGTGCCACGCAACAGCCGGCCGGGCTGGTCATCCCTTCTCTCGTGCTCATCGGATCTCTCGCGTTGATAGGTGGCCTCGCCCTGGCCTGCTTCGCCAAGGCGTTCGGCGTCATCTTCCTCGGCGAGCCGCGCGACCCCCGGATCGGCGCGGCCCACGAGTCGAAATGGATGATGACGCTGCCGATGCTGATCCTCGCCGCGGCGTGCTTCGCCGTCGGGCTCGGAGGCGTGCTGATCGGGCCGGTCCTGGTCTTGGTGGTGGCGAACATCACCGCCCTTACGCCCGAGGTCGTCGCCGGAGACAGCGAATGGTTGCGCACCACCCTTTGGGGCGTCGCCTTTGCGGGTGCGGGGCTCTTCCTGCTCGTCGGCCTCGTCACCGCTGGACGCAATCTCCTGTTGCGCGGCCGTGTCGTGTCGCGCGCGCCGACATGGGATTGCGGATATGCGGCGCCGACCGCGAGAATGCAGTACACGGCGTCATCTTTCGCGCAGCCGATCACGCTCTTGTTCGCGACTTTCCTGCGGTCGAGCCGACACGGGAAGATGCCCAGAGGTCTTTTCCCTGCCGAGAGCTCGCTCGAGACCCATGTGCAGGACGCCGCCGTGGAGAAGGTCTACACACCGGCCTTCCTTTTCATCCGCCGGCTGTTCGAGCGGATGCGGGTGTTCCAGGAAGGGCGGGTGCACGTCTACGTGATGTATGTCGGCGTCACCCTCCTGTTGCTCCTGTTTTTTGCGCTGTGAGCGAGACAACCATGCAAGGCACCTCCATCATCCCCTATTTGCTGTCCCTCGTGTTGGCTCCTCTGGCGCTCGGCGTCATCAACCGCGTCAAGGCGGTGTTCGCCGGCCGAAAGGGGCAGCCCCTGCTCCAGGCCTACTTCGACATCTTCAAGCTGCTCCGCAAAGGGGCGGTATACAGCCGCACGACGACATGGATCTTCCGCGCCGGTCCCGTTGTCAGCCTCGGCGCCGTCCTTTTGTCGTTGACCATGATCCCCTGGGGCGGCTTTCCCGCGCTGCTGGCGTTCGACGGCGATATCCTCGTGTTCGTCTACGTCCTGGGCGTCGCCCGCTTCTTCACCGTCATCGCCGCCCTGGACACGGGCTCCGCCTTCGAGGGCATGGGGGCGAGCCGGGAGGTCCTGTTCTCCGCCATCGCCGAGCCCGCGCTGTTGCTGGGCCTTGTCACCCTGGCGCGTCTCACTTCCGGATGGTCGCTCAGCACCGTGCTGCCGGGCGTGTCCACCGCGACGTGGATCATGGCCGGGGCCTCCTTGTCCCTCCTGTGCCTGGCCTGGATGATCGTCTTCCTCGCGGAAAACTCGCGAATCCCCGTCGACGACCCGAACACGCATCTCGAGCTGACCATGATCCACGAGGTGATGGTGCTCGATCATTCCGGGCCGGATTTCGCGTGCATCCTCTACGGCAGCTCGCTCAAGCTGTGGACGCTCGGCGCCCTGCTGGCGAACGTCCTCGTTCCGGTCCGGACCGGGTCGGCCTTCATCGACATCTTGGCGACCATCGGCGGTGTGTTCGCTCTTGCGGCGGTCACAGGTGTCATCGAGTCGACCAGGGCCCGGCTGCGCCTCCTGCGCGTTCCGCATCTGATCGCGGCGGCCGGGGCGTTGTCCGTTCTCTCGTTGGTCCTACTTGTGAGGTGAGGGTTGGAAACGTTCACCGACAACATTCTGGCCGTTCTCCTTTTTACGGACCTGCTGCTGGTCGGGATGAGCCGCCTGTCGGGCTGCATCTCCCTGGTGGCCGTACAGGGCGTGCTCGTGGGCCTGTTGCCGCTGTTCTCTCCGGAGCACGTGAACCCGCGCAGCATCGTGTTTTTCGTTGTCGTCTGCGCTCTCAAGGGGGTTGTTTTTCCGGTCGTCCTGTCGAGAGCCATGCGCAGCGTGAACGCGCGCCGTGAGGTCGAGCCGTTCGTCGGATTCGGCTGGTCGATTTTGATAGGTGTCGGGATCCTGGCGTTCTCGTTCTACCAGGCCAAGCAGTTGCCCATACCTTCGGCGCTGGTGGCCGGAACGATGGTGATGCCCGCCGCCCTGGCCACGATTCTCATCGGCATCTTCCTCATCGTCAGCCGACGCACGGCCGTGACGCAGGTGCTCGGTTACCTCGTCCTCGAGAACGGCATCTCGACGTTCGGTCTGGCAACGGTCAGCGGCATCCCGTTGCTCATCGAGCTCGGCCTGTTGCTCGACGTCTTCGTGGCCGTGTTCGTCATGGCGATCATGATCTATCAAATCAACCGCGAGTTCGACCATATCGACGCGGATCGGCTCAGCACGCTGAAGGGATGATATGAACACGCTCGGGAATCTGCTCTGGCTCCTCATTGCGATGCCCCTGCTGGGTTGCCTGGCGACGCTGTTTCTCCGGTCGAGCCGGGCGGTGCTGCACATCGTTTCGTGGGGAGTCCCCATCATCTCGGTGCTGTCGCTCGGAACGATATTCTCGGTGTTTGATCGGGCCCCGGTTTTTACGAGCGGCGAGTGGCTCCTGCTCGACGCGCTGTCGGCGTTCCATCTTCTCGGGCTGTATATCATCTTCAGCATCAGCTCGGTTTATGCGGGGGTGTATTTCAGCCACGAGCCCAAGGAGCAGGAGCTCACACTTCCTCTCGCCAGGCGATTCGGAGCGCTGTGGTTCGCCACCATGGCCACCATGGCGCTGGTGCTGCTCTCCAATAACCTGGGCATCATGTGGGTCGGCGTGGAGACCACGACACTGGTCACGGCGTTTCTCATCTGTCTGCACACCTCCGCCGTTTCGCTCGAAGCCACCTGGAAATACCTGGTCGTCTGTTCGGTCGGCGTCGCCTTCGCATTCATGGGCATCCTGCTGATAGGCGCGGCTGTCGAGTCCCCGGGAGGCGTCGGTGCGCACGTCTTGCAGTGGTCCGAGGTCGTCGTCGCGGCGCCGAACATCAATCCGCAGCTGGCGAAGCTGGCGTTCATCTTCCTGCTGGTCGGTTACGGCACCAAGGTCGGCTTGGCGCCGCTGCACAGCTGGCTGCCGGACGCGCATAGCCAGGCGCCGGCGCCGGTCTCCGCGATGTTCTCCGGCTTCCTGCTCAACATGGCGCTCTACTGCATCATGCGGTACATCCCCATCGTCGAGCAGGCGCCCGGATGTGCGGGTTGGGCCCACGGCTTGCTCGTGGTCCTGGGCATGGTCTCGATCGGCGTCGCTGCGGTGTTCATCATCTCCCAGCACGATCTGAAGCGATTGCTCGCCTACCACAGCGTCGAGCACCTCGGCATCATCGCGCTCGGGCTCGGCCTCGGACGCCTCGGAGTGATCGCGGCCCTCTTTCACACGCTGAACCATTCGATCTGCAAGGCGCTCGGCTTCTTCAGCGCCGGGCGATTGGGGCAGATTTACGGAACCCACGATATGCGCCGGATCTCGGGGGCCTTGTCGACCCATCCGACCTGGGGCGTCGGCATGTTCGGCAGCATCCTTGCGCTCATCGGCGTGGCGCCGTTCGCGATCTTCATGAGCGAGTTCCTGATCATCAAGGCCGCGGTGGAGACCAAGTCTTACTGGGTGCTTGCGCTCTTTTTGGCGGGCGCGGCCACGGTCTTCATCGGCGCGTTGAAGCACGCCGTAGACATGTCCTGGGGCACGCCTTCGCAGTCCGTGCGTCCGCAGAAGGCGAGCGTGGCCGAGCGCGCGCTGGTCTTCCTTCCGATGGGAGCGCTGCTGGTTTTGGGACTGTGGATGCCCCCTGCCTTCTGGAATTTCCTGGAAGCCGCCGCTGACGTGTTGAAGGTGCCGTCGCCATGAGCCACGACCTGCCGCCGGTTCACCACGGGACCGTCGTCCCGCTGTCATCTGTCGAGGAGCTTTTGCTGCCTTCGTTTCGCGCCGCGGTCGTTGATCGCGTCGCCGCCGGAGCGAGGATCGCGGCCTTCTTCGGCGCCCCGGATGGGCCGCAGTCTTTGCGTCTTTGCGCAGTGCTCGCGGACGACACCGCGGGCGAGTTGTTCGTCGCGGCGGCGCGTGTGCACGGCGACTACCCCGCGTTGACGCCGGATTGCCCGCAAGCCCATTGGTTCGAGCGCGAGATCGCCGAGCAGTGGGGGATAAGGCCGCAGGGACATCCATGGCTCAAACCGATTCGGTTTCATCGCTCGTATCGCGGGGGGCTCGATGCCTGGAGTCGGCCCGACGGCGAGGAGATCGCACCGGGTGTTGTCGAGTACTTCAAGGTTCACGGCGAGGAGATTCATGAGGTTGCCGTGGGGCCGGTGCACGCCGGCATCATCGAGCCGGGGCACTTTCGCTTCCAGTGCTATGGCGAAAACGTGCTGCATCTCGAGATCGAGCTGGGGTACCAGCACCGCGGGCTCGAGCGCCGCTTCGTGGGCGGGCCCGATAGACGAACGATCCATTACGCCGAGACCTTGGCCGGCGACACGACGGTCGGCCATGCGCTCGCCTACTGCCGCGTTCTCGAGACGCTGGCGGGGGTCGAGGCCCCTGCGCGCGCGCAGGTCCTGCGGGGGGTCGCCCTGGAGCTCGAACGGGTGGCGAACCACACCGGCGATTTGGGCGCGCTGGCCAACGATGTCGGGTTCCTCCCGACGGCATCGTACTGCGGCCGCATCCGCGGCGACTTCCTCAACCTGACGGCGATGCTCTGCGGAAATCGCTTCGGTCGTGCGTTGGTCCGTCCCGGCGGAACCGCGATGGACCTCACCAACGCCGACATCGACACCATCTTGAACAAGCTCGAAGCCGCGGAGCGCGACGTTGCGGGCGCGGTCGACCTCCTGTGGTCCACCGGCTCGGTGATGGCGCGCTTCGATCACACCGGCACGGTCAGCGCCGACGACGCCCGCGCCGTGGGGCTCGTCGGTCCGTCGGCCCGCGCGTGCGGCATCGAACGCGATGTGCGACTCGACTTCCCGGACGAGGTCTACCGATACGCGCAGATCCCCGTCGCGACCTGGCCCAGCGGTGACGTGTTCGCCCGCGCCACCGTCCGCTGGCTGGAGATTCAACGTTCGTTGTCTTTCATCAAGGAGCAGCTGCGCTCGATCTGTGAGGGCGCCGTGGCGATCGAGATCGGTCCGCCCGCCGGGGCCTCGATGGTCGTCTCGCTTGTCGAAGGTTGGCGGGGTGAGATCTGCCACGTGGCGACGACGGACGAGCGCGGGCGTTTCGCGCATTACAAACTGGTCGACCCCTCGTTCCACAATTGGTTCGGGCTCGCCCTTTCTCTCCGCGGCGAGCAGATTTCCGACTTCCCGCTGTGCAACAAGAGCTTCAACCTGTCCTATTGCGGACACGACCTGTGAGGGCCCTGGCATGTGGCGCATACCGCTGACCCGAATCAGACAGAAGCACCGCACCGCGCGCTATCCTCGTTGTGCGCCTGCGTTGCCGGAGCGGTTTCGCGGACGGCCTGTCATCGGAGATGCGCTGCCTTTGGACGCCGATGTCGCGGCGTTCACGGACTGCTGTCCGACGCACGCGCTGTCGGTCGACGAGCAGCGCCTCGTCCAGATCGACCTGGGCAGATGCCTTTTCTGCGGCGCCTGCGAGGTTGCGGGCGGGAGTCGGGTCGTCTCCTTCGGTCGCGACCACAGGCTTGCGGCAAAGGTCCGGGGAGATCTGATCGTCGACAAGAACATGAGCGAGATCGCGTCCGCCCTCGACAGTCGGGCCCAAGGGCTGTTCGGGCGTTCCTTGAAGCTCCGCCAGGTCAGCGCCGGCGGCTGCAATGCCTGCGAGGCCGACACCAATGTGCTCGGCACGTTGGTGTTCGATCTCGGTCGCTTCGGCATTCAGTTCGTCGCATCCCCGCGTCATGCGGACGGCCTGCTGATCACCGGGCCGGTTCCGCTCAACATGAAGCTCGCGCTCGAGAAGACCTACGACGCCACGCCGGCCCCCAAGATCGTCATCGCCGTGGGAGCGTGCGCCATCAGCGGCGGTCCGTACATCGATCACGAGGAGACCTGCCAGGGCGCGAGCGGCATTCTTCCCGTGGATCTCCATATCCCCGGATGTCCGCCCCATCCGTACACGATTCTCGACGGACTGCTCGGGTTTCTGGGCCGCCTCTAACAGCACCCCCAAGGAACCGCTTCCCCGCCCGCGCGGCCTTGTGTTCCGAGCGGCCGGAAGGCTACATTCAACACCCGGGGAGGAGGAGGCGCGATGCCGAGAAGAACCGGGATTGAGGTCGCTTTCGTTCTCGCCGCGACGGCGATCGGGTGCGGCGCCCCTGCCACGCCCGCGGCCGGGCCCCAAATGGCGCGGACGGGCGGCGCGGGCGAAGAGAGCGACGGCGTGTCGGCCGAAGGGCTGCTCGGAGACATCTCGGCCGAGGACGTGCAGCGCGTGATCGAAAACAATGAGGAAGCGCTCGCCGCGTGCTACGGCAAGGCCCTCGAGGTCGAGGAATCGATCGAGGGCGCGCTGCGCATCCGCATGGAAGTGAGCCCGAGCGGCAGGGCGGAGAGCGCCTTCATCGAGAAAAGTGATCTCGGATCGCTCGAGGCCGAAGAGTGCATCCTCGCACGCGTCGAGTCGTTCTCTTACCCCAGGTCTCGGGGCGGCAACGCGCGGGTCTCCTATCCGCTCGTGCTCACCTCGCCGTACACCCCGCCCAGGCCCGAGGTCTGGCCCTCGTCGCGCCTCGACGCGGTCGCGGCCGGGCATGACGCCGAGGTGAGGCAATGCCTGGCCGGCGCCACGGGCGTCGAGATCACGCTGTGGGTGGGGCCGGGCGGACGGGCCTTGTCCGCGGGAGCGGCCGCTTTCGGGCTCGAGGCGTACGAAGGCGCCGCGTGCGTGGCCCGCGCGGCCATGAATTGGACCTATCCGGATCCGGGCGCGAGCCCGGCCAAGGCCACGCTGTCCTTCTGAGGTCACGTGAGCCCTCCATCTCCACGGCTGAACGGCCGGCTGCCCATCCTTCCGGCGAAAGTCGCCGTTGCCGTGGCCGCGCTCCTGCTCGGCCTCGGGCTCGTGGGCGCCACCGGCATCTCCATCGAGAAGGACGTGACGGCGCTCCTGCCCGGGCGCAACAGCGGGCCGGACTCGCTCGTGGGGCTCGCGCGCCAGTGGGGGATGATCCGCAAGGTGGCGATCGTCATCGGACCGACCGAACCGGGATCGGACCGCCTGTTCGCGGCCGCCGACGCAGTGGCCGGAGCGCTCTCGCGCCTCGACGGCGTGGCCATGGTGACGAGCCGTGTGGACATGGCCGAGGCGCAGCGCGCCGCAGAGGTCGCGCTCTCGCGCGCCGCGAGGCTGGTGAGGCCCGGCTCGGTTCCCAAGGGGCCTGGGGAGATCGCGGGGCGGCTCGCGGAGCTCAAGAAGCGGCTCGCATCGCCCGAGGCCATGGTCATCGGACAGTACCTCCTGCGGGACCCCATCGGCTTCGGTCGGGACGCGCTCAAGGGGCTCGAGGCCATGGGCGAGGCCCAGGGCGCGCGCGTGGAGCGGGGACGCCTCGTCTCGCTCGACCGGCGTTATGCGCTCGTCTTCCTCGACCTCTCGTTCGACCCGCTCGACGTGGAACGCGCCGGTGCGTTCGTGGACAGGCTCGACGGCGCGATTCGGGGCGCCATGGCCAAAGCCGGAGTGGCGGACCTGGGAATCACGGCCCTGGGCGGCGTCCACTTCGCGGCTGCGAGCGCCCGGGCGATCATCTACGACCTCGCGTGGACGTCGATCGGGATCGTCGCGCTCGTGAGCGCCACGTTCATGCTCTTCTTCCGTCGCCTGCGCCTGCTCTTCATGGCGCTTGCGCCCGGATTCCTCGGCAACGCCGTGGCCGTGGGCGTGATGGGCTTCGCGCACCTGCGCGTGCACGCGCTCACGTTGGGCTTCGCCTCCACGATTACGGGCATCAGCATCGACTACGCCATCCACCTGTTCCACCGCGCGCTCGGGGAGCGGAGCGGCAGCACGCGCGAGCGCATGATCTCGGCGCTCCACGCGGTCGCGCGCCCCGTGATCCTCGGCTGCGCCACGGCCGTGGCCGCGTTCATGCTCGTGGCGACGTCCGACTTCACGAGCGTGCGCCAGCTCGCGTTTTTCGCCGCGATCTCGCTCGTGGTGTCCCTGCTCGCCACCTTGCTCCTCATGCCGTCGTTCCACAGACTCGTGCTCGGCGGCGAGGGGCCGGGGTTGCGGGACGTGGTGGAGCGCTGGTCCACGCGGTTCATGCGGCTTTTCGGCGAGGGCACGTCGCAGGTGAGGAGGTGGGCCGTGATCGCGGCGTTCGCGGCGCTCGCGCTCGGGAGCCTCTATGGCGCCTCGAGCGTGGTCCTATCGGGCGATCCGCGCGATCTGAGCTACACGCCGCCCGCGCTGGCCGCGGCGCAAGGCAGGCTCGCGCAACTCTTCCCGGGCGTCACGGACCAGGTCCTTCTGGTGGCCGGAGCGGGCACGCGGGACGGCGCGCTCGTTGCGAACGACAGGCTGTACGAGGCCTTGCGCAAGGCCGGTGTCAAACCAACCGACGTGGTGTCCGTGAGCCCGTTCCTTCCTTCGCGCTCGACCCAGGACAAGGCGCTCGAGGCCTCGTCCCTTGTGCTCGGCGGAGCCGCGTCCCATTTTGCGGCCGCCGGCTTCGCTCCCTCGTACTTCGAAGGGCTCAAAGCCATGCTCGACGCGCCGCCCATCGCGGCCGAGGACTACGACCGGACGAGCCTCGGGCGCATCGTCTCGGACGCGGTCCGCGTGTGGAACGGACGGTGGTACGTGCTCACGCGGGTGAAGGGCTCGGCCGGACTCGACGCGCTCGCCCGGGTGGCCGCACAGGTTCCCGGCTGCCGCATCCTGTCCGAGCGCCTCGAGGCGAGAGCGACCCTCTCCATGTTGCAGCGTGAGATCGCATGGATGCTCGGCATCTGGGGCGCGGTGGCCCTTGCCATGCTCGTCGTCACCGAGCGCTCGGTGTGGTTCGGGTTGCGCGCGCTTCTGCCGCCGGTCTTCGGCGTGCTCGTGGCCGTGGGGCTGTTCGGCATCTTCGGCCGCCCGCTCACGCCCGTGGCCTCGGCCGGCCTGACGATGGTCCTGGGCTTGGGCATCAACTACGGCATCTACGTGGAGCACGAGCCCTTGACCGAGCGCGGGCGCGTGGCCGCGGCGGTCCTGGCGGACGCGATCACGACGATCGTCGGGTTCGGCGTGATCGCGCTGGCGCGCAACCGGGCCATGGCGGACATCGGGATCATCACGGTCACAGGGCTCACCGCGGCCATGCTCGCGGCCCTGGCCGTGCTCCCGGCCCTGCCCGGACGGAGGTGCCCATGAGCCGCCCTTCGTTCGCCCTGCTCGTCGCTGTCGTGACGCTCGCGTGTTGCGGCACATCCGCGCCGAAGATGCATGGTCGATCTGCGGCGAACGTGGGGTGGCGCATGCGTCACCAGATCCTGTACAGCCGCGACGGCCAGGATCAGGTCTTCGACGGCTACATGATCCGCGCGGGCGACGCGTTCCTCGTCAAGGCGTTCGCGGGGCCGGGTGTGGAGCTGTTCACCGTGGTCCGCAACGGTGAAGCCCATCGCGAGGAGCTGCACATCCCGGGGCTCCAAGGAAAGATCGACATGGCCGCCGTGGGAGAGGACATCGCGCTCGTGTATCAAGGCGGCTGCGCGCGGCCCCGCGGCGCGGGGTCGGCCGAATGCTCGCTGCTCGGCGAGTCCATGGTCGAGACCTATGACGCAACGGGCGATCTCGTGGAGCGGCGCTTCCCCAAGGCCCACGGCATCGGCCTCGCCATCTCGTACGAGGACTACGGCGAAAGGTCCGGCGCCCGGCTCGCGGGAAAGGTCACGCTTCGGTGGGGTGAGGGCAAGAGCACGATGGTCATCAGGCTGCTCTCGAACGAGCCCATGCCCGATTTCGATCGACGTTTGCTCGAGGTGCGCTGAGACAAACAAGGGACAAACAAGGCGAGGTGATTGCATGGAAACGCTGTTCTATGACGTCATGGAAAGCCCGCTCGGAAAGATACTGATTGCGGTGACCGGAAGGGAACACCGGCTGTTCCTGTTGCACTTCCCGTTCAAGGTCGCGCCGGAAACGGCGCTCGGGCGTTGCCTCGGCCGGGAATTTTCGTTTGCCATGGCGCCGTCGAAGACCGCGACCGCGCAGGCGAAGAAACAGTTGCGGCTGTATTTCTCGGGAAAGTTGCGCACGTTCGATTTGCCGCTCGATTTGCGCGGCACGCCGTTCCAGCTTCGCGTCTGGCGCGAGCTGTGCAGGATTCCGTACGGCGAAACAGTCAGTTACGGCGAGCTGGCGCGGCGGATCGGTTCCCCCAAAGCGTCGCGCGCGGTGGGCATGGCGAACAACAAGAACCGCATCGGCATCGTGGTGCCGTGCCACCGCGTCATCGGAGCCGACGGCGACCTGACCGGCTATGCGGGGGGGCTGCAACTGAAGGAGATGCTGCTCAAACATGAAGGCGCGCTACGAAGCTCTCTCCCAAAGACGGTCGATGGCGAGCGCGGTGCAGCCGAGCACGGAAAACAATAGCAACATGCAAAGCCAGCCGTAGCTTGGGGGCCAATAGCGAAGCACGATGCGATGTCTCCCGGGGCCGACCACGACCCCGCGGAGCAGGTGGTTGCAGCGGATGACCGGCGACTCCCTGCCATCGACAGAGGCGCGCCATCCCGGAAAGTATACCTCGTTGACGACCGCGAGCCCCCACGTCCCGGCCTTGACGGACGCGGTGATGCTGTTCGACGAATATTTCGTCACCTTCCCGGCGGTGCGCTTTCCGCGCGCTCCTTTCAAATCGTCGAGCCCGGAAATCCAGTCGCCGCTTTCCACGAGCGCAACACCGAGCTTCTCGGCGTTCCCCCATTGCGCGAGCGCTTTGCCGTCGGGAATGCGTCGTACGGCCGAGTAGTGAGCAATGAGCGGCACGGGATTTTCCAACTCCCAGAGCGCGTTTCGTATCCGCTTCGACCGTTTGCCGGGATTCTTTTCCGAAAGAAGAAACCGGACATTGAACAGACGCAGGCGTTCAGGGTTCGTATTTGTCCAGCTCATGAACGATCGATGCCTGCCCAGCTCCACGGGTATCTTGTAGCCTCCGGCGTAACGCAGGAGCTCGCGGCTGCCGATGCCCAGGCGAGGTCCTTCGATTCCCAAGCGCCAGTTCGTGCTCGTGGTCGGCAAATCTTTCATGTATTGGCGTTCCAAGGCGAGGTCCAACGGCTGATTCAGAGCCAGACGGACGGATGCGGACCAATGCAGATGCGCGGCCAGCGTCGCTCCAATGACGAACAGGCATATGGGAGCCATTCTCGAACCCAGCCGGGGTATCGCGAGGCAGACCCAAAGAAGGAAACAGACGCCGTACGTTTCCCACGGGACCAATTGGGCGGCCAGAATCGCTTCGTGCTTGCCTCTCAAAGGAACGCCCGGAGCGAAGTGAAGGACGAGAGCGGAAGAGACGAGGAGCGTCGATGCGGCGTAAACACGGGTGGGCAGAAATGACGCGAACCGCCTGCCCGCGCCCGAGGTTCTCACGACCGCGAAAACCATGCTGACGCCTCTCGCGGCCAAGGGCCCGGAAAGGATCCCGAACACCGCCGCATAACGGTAGGCCTTTCGATTCAGGGTGAATCCCGGGAGGTGATCCAGAGCCGTACGCAGCAGTCCGCCCTCTTCGCCGATCGCCACCCATACGGACAAAAACGAGATCCCGGCGAGAATCCAGACGCGGCGGTCGGGCTTTATGAGCAGGGCCGGACCCAGCGCGATGAGCGTGGAAATGCCGACGAAAAGATCGAAACAGAAGGACTGATGCTTCCTGGCGATGAAGAGGCTCTGCAAGTGCTCGAATCGAAGCGCCCTGTCGAAATTATACCCCGCTCCGCGGCCGGCTCGAGTGCTTTGTTCGAAAAGATCGAGCGACGGGAGGTAGGTGATCGCGAGATACGAGAGCACCAGGACGAATGCGACCGTCCCCCAGACAATAAGCCTTCTGACATGGAGAACAGCGGCCGCACGATCCTGCCGGAGAAAGTTCGTTCCCACGGCCAATGGGAGGCTCGCGGCCGCGAACACTCCGCAAGTCCAGACGACATCGAAGACTCCGGGCGGGTTTGCCGCGGAGCCGGCGAGGATCCCCACGACCGAGACGCCGAGAGCGGTTTTCCTGTTTGGGTTGTCGAGAAAGCGATCAATCACGAGCAGGAGCCACGGCAGCCATGCAAGAGGATACAGAAACATGGAGTTGCGGTGGTTGAGCACGGGCGCGCACAAGACGGCGGTGATGCCGGCGAGAAATGCGGCGGATTTTCCGGCGCCGAGACGACGTGCCAGAAAATGCGCTCCCAGAGCGATGACCAGGAAGTGAAACAGAATGAGGTACTGAATGCCCCAAACGGAAAGCCTCCCATGCGGGAGCGCGAAGGCCGCCAACAGCCAACTCGGCGGATAGAAGAGCATGTTCTGGGTATGTAGCGCAAAGGGATAGCCTCCGAGCTCGTAAGGGTTCCACAGAGGAAATTCGCCGCGCCAGATCGCGCGAAATCGATAAGCGAAATCGGGCCAATAGGAGGCGAGGGTGTCCCAGCCGAAATACTCCTGACGCTCGCTGCCGGGGAAAAACACACGATGAAAGATGAACAACAGAAGCGCAAGGTAGAGCGCACAGGGAACGGCGAAGTCCAAACGACGCCGTGGAATGCGCCGAAAGTCGGTTTCCGTTTCCATGGGAGGCGAAGCGTACCGCCGTTTTCCCGTGGCCTCAAGGTCGGGAAAGCGCTTGAAGCCGAAGGAAAACGGGAGTACGATTTGTTTCGGGTGGAAAGAGACAGGAGAAGAGTGTCGGGTGGATCGCGGCAGGCGTGATCTTGTGCAATGAGACCATAATAACGGGATATCAGCGGTCGCGAAAATAACGCTTGGAATGATTCATGAAACAAAAGGAATGGGAGGTCATGTCATGAGACGTCATGTCACGGCTCTGGGTGTTCTTGTCGCCGGCGCGTGGATGCTCTGGTCCACCTACGCCGCGGCTGCGGACAAGGTCGTCGTTTTTACGTTGGAGGAGATCAACGTCAGCCCCGGCGTGGGCCGGGCGGCCACGATCACGGTGGCCGGGGAGCTGCGATCCAGAGGATTCGAGGTCGTTGATGATCAATTGGTTGAGCAGATGCTCGCGGCCATGCAGGCCCAGGCGGCTGCGACCATGAGCGCCCCGGCGGTGCCTCCACCTCCACCTCCACCCCCGCCACCTCCGCCTCCGCCGGCCCCGGTCGGAGCCGAGCCCGCGGCAGCCGGGCAGCCCCCGGCACCTGCACCTGCCCTTGCGCCGCCCGTGGTTGCGCCCGCGCCTGCCCCGGCGGTCGTCTCTGCTCCGACGACCGTCGACAAGCTCAAGCAGGACGTGGTCCGACAACTCGGCGCGACCCACTACGTGGAGGGCTCGGTGCTGCGTTTCGGCAAGCAGATGAAGCTCAACGTCACCATGCGCACGGTCGACGGAAAGATCACGGGCAACGAGCAGATGGACGCGCGCACCGAGGACGATCTCGCAATCGCCATCCCGCGCATCGTGGAGGCGCTCGTCACGCCCAAGACCGTGGAGGAGACGCGCAACCTCGACAACGCGACCAGGGCCGAGACCCATCGCCTGCCCGAGCGCTTCGTCCTCGAGAAGAACTTCGGCGTCAGCATCGCCCAGTTCTTCGGGGTGACCGAGAAATCCAACTCCTACACGATCATCAACTTCGACGGGCGCTTCGAGTTCGGCGATATCATGCTCATCATCAACGCCGGGCTCGGAATCCAGGGCAACGGCGACACGCATGCGATGCTCGACCTGGGCGGCGCCTACTACCTGCTCCACTCGGCCATCTCACCGTTCATCGGCGCGGGCGCCGGCATCTTCCTCGGCGACCGGCTCGACGTCAGGGTCTGCGAAACGGTCGGCCCCGAGAGCGATCGTTACGAAAGCTGTCACGAGCAGAACGATTCGAGCGTGGGGTGGAACGTGTTCCCGGCCGTGGGCCTGGAGTTCCTCAGGCAGTCGTCCCTCCGCGTCCACGCGGACTTCCGTTACGTGTTCATCTGGGAGGGAGATGCCTTCGGCAACGGTCCGGAGGTCATGGTGGGCATCAACTTCTGAACCCGCAGGTCCCCGTCCTAGAACACGAACACCACGTTCACCTCGATGTTGATGAACTCGGGCAGCTCCTTCAGGTTCCCGAGCCCGTCGGGCTTGAGGTCGCCCGCCTTGTCGACGTCCATGCACTTCTCGCCCGAGTTCGTGCTCTGCGCGCCGACCAATGCGTAGGTCCTGCTGCACACGGTATTCCAGATGGGGATCATCCATTCTCCGACGATGCCGACGGCGAAGTTGCGGATGGGGAAGATTCGCAGGCCGGCCTGCGGCGCCACGGTGAAACCGTTCATGGAGCCCACGTAACGCTTGCCCGTATAGGAGGAGACGTCGACAGGCAGGTTCGACGTGCCGGAGGGCGCGCCCTGATTCGGATCCTGCTCCTTCTGCGCGAAGGCGAGCCAGCTCCAGCCCAGGTCCACCCCGATGAACGGATCGAGGAAGAAGCGGTTGACCGGATGGTAGCGCAGCCCCGGGTACACACCCCAGAACGCGAATGTGCGGTCCACGGTGGCCAGCGTCTGCATGTCCGTGGACTTCGGCACCTCGAAGGCGCCGCCCGCGGCGGAGATGGAGACGGCCACGTAGGAGGAGATCCGGTAGCCGACGCGCAGCCGGCCTCCGTAGCCCATGTCGATGTTCTTGCACAGGGTGTTGCCCTGGCAGAACGACATGATGAAGCCCAGGTCCGCGAACACCCCGGTGTGGTCGAACTCGGCCCAGAAGGGTGCGCCTTCGCCGTCGTCCTTCATCTTGACGGGTCGCCTCTGGCCGGTGTCCTTCTCCTCTTGAGCCGGTTGCGTCCACAGGGCGAGCATTCGCACGGGCGGCAGGCCCGGCGCCGGAGGCTCTTCGAAGATGGCCGAGAGGCAGGCCCGCACGGGCGGCCCCAGGTCCGCGGGCGATCCCGGAGGCGCCGCGGCCACCGGAGCAGAGCAGCCCCGCGTATTGCCGCGTGCCGTCCTGTAGCCGATGAGCTCGAGGTGCGTGCCGCCCTCCATGCCGCGGGTGAGCTGCGGATCCACGACCATGTCGACCCCGAGCCGCGCGGCGATGAGGCGGAACTGCTCCGCCGTGGGGCGACCGCTCACGCCGAGGGCGACCGCCGCGTTCCTGGTCTCGGCCTGCAGCGTGAGGGCGATGCCCCGCTCGCGTAACGCGGCGCGGACCCCTGAGGTGATTTTGTGTAGGTCCGCCGCGTCGCCGATGCCGCGCGCGGGAAGCACGGCGGCCGTGGACACGGCATTGTCGGCGAGGGCCTTGCTCCCGCCGAAGACGGACGCGGCCGCGAGGATGAGGACGCCAATCCCGCGACGTCGCGATTTTCCCGCGGGGATCATTTCTTGTTCATCTCTTCCTTGGCTTCCTTGGACTCCGACTCGAGCAGCCAGGTCTTCTGGAGGGCCTTGAGCACGACGACCGCCTCGCGCAGGGTGGTCATCATCTCGCGGGTGAGCGTGGGGATCTCCGGCCCGATGCGGGCCATCTGATCGGCGAGCACGGCCATGTTGTCCACGAGCTTCTGCAGCTTCTCGGCGTCCGTGAGCTTCTCGACCGCGGTCAGCATGCGGTCCATGCGACCGTCGTTGAGCAGCTTGTCGGTGCCGATGAGCGTGCCCTGCAGGTGCCCATCGGCCATGAGGACGTCGAGTTTCCCGAGGACGTCGTCGAGGCGGGTCATGAGCTGATCGGCGCGCTCTGGCTCGAACGCCACCGCCATGGCGCGCAGGGCCTTGTGCGTGTACGGATCGTTGAAGGTCCTGTCCATGCCGTGCATGGCGTTCAAGGCGCTCGGGTCGTTCAGGATTTTCGAGAGCGGCTCGTCGATCCTGCCGATGAGGCCGTTCATCTTCTCCATGGTGGGCCCGAGCTGATCGAACGCGAGCACCATGCGTTCGAGCCGGTCATTCTCCTCGAGCTTGGTGAGCATGATCTCGAGGGCCGACACGGCGCGATCCATGGTCTTCATGTAGACGCCGAGATCGATCGTCGACACGGCGTCGAGCAAATCCACGGGCTCGTCCGCGGGCAGGAGGGCGCCCGCGGGCAGGGGCGATCCCGGCTTGTCCCCGGTCACGAGCTCGATGCGTTTCTCGCCGATGCCGAGCAGCCTGCGCACGACGGCCTTGGAGCCCGCGCGCACGCGGTGCGAGTGCTTGCTGTCCACGAGGAGCTCCATGTCGATGCGGTTGTCCGGCATGATCGAGAGATCGCCCACCTCGCCCACGTTGACGCCCGAGAGCAGCACGGGCGAGCCCGAGCGCAGCCCCTCGCCGCGCATCACGTGGGAGTGGAACGCCACCTGGGGGCGGAACCACCGATTCTGGACCGCGGCGCCGGCTACGAAAAGGATCACGAGCAGGATCGCGGCGAGCAAGAAGAGGCCCGCCGCACGCTCGCGGTAGGACAGGTAGATCTTCAAGTGTTTCTCCCCCGGGCCGCGCCCGGAACCTGAGAGTAGCTCACGACGACGCCCTCGTGCTCCTTGAACCATGCCTCAAACCCGGGATTTTGGCGAGGAAGACAGACCGCGGCCCCGATCCGGCCGCCCAGCGCCCGCTCGACGAGCCTCGTCCAGCCGACACCGCGGCCCCGGTCCATCTCGAAGTCGCCGAGCCCCTCGAGCACGAGCCAGCCCGGCTCGAGGACGAGCGCCCGCGCCAGGCAGGCGCGCCAGCGGGTCGCCCCGTCCATCTGGTGCGGATAGAGGTCGGCCACGCGCTCGAGCGCAAACTCCACAAGAGCGCTCTCCACCGTGTCGCTCTCATGGGCGGCCGTGAGCTTCCGGTGCACGGACACGGGCAGCGTCAGGTTCTCGCGCACCGTACGGTTCGAGAGCAGCCCGCCGTAGCCGTGCACGAACCCGATGCGCGCACGCGTGCGCTGGCGCATGGCGTAGTCAGTGCCATAGATGTCGACGCCCAAAATCTCCACCCTGCCGCGCTCCGGCTCCGTCAGGCTCGCGAGCGCGCGCGCCAGGTGCACGGAAGGGTCGACGACCGGCTCGGCTTGGCCCGGAACCAGGGCGACCCACTCGCCCTCGGCCACGGTGAGCGGCGGCACGGACCACGTGTCCGGCCCGGCCTCGAACCTGAGCCCGTCCGCGAGCTTGAGGGCGAGGGCGTCCTCCCTGCGCGCCGTGCCCGTCACAGGACGCCCCCGAGCAGGCGGCCCGTGCCGGACGAGAGCACGGTCGTGAGCGAGACGGTCGCGTGCAGCATGACGAGGAACACCACCGAGACGAGGGCTGCTCGCGAAACGGCCACCGGCACCTCGGTCGGCGAGCGATCCACGCCGAGCCCGTGGTAGCAGGCGATGAGGAACACGCCCACGCCGCCGACCATGATCTTGAGCGAGAAGGCGACGATGTCCGCGGGCGAGACGGCCGAGAACATGGCGCTCGCGAAGAGCTTGAACGGGATGGCCACGAGCAGCCACCCGATGGCGAAGCCGCCCAAGAGCGCCACGGCGTTGAAGAGCACGTTGAGCGCGAACAGGGAGAGCAGGCCGCCCACGATGCGCGGCGTGACGAGCAGCCGGATGGGGGAGATGCCCATCACCTCGAGGGCCTCGATCTCGCGCTGCACACGCATCACCCCGAGCTCGGCCGCGATGGCGGTCACCGAGCGCACAATCACCACGATGCCGGTGAGGAGCGGAGCCACGTCGCGCAGCACCACGAGCGTGACCATCTGGCCCAGGCTCTCGGCGCCCGAGAGCGAGCCGATGCCGCCCACGCCCTCGACCACTGCGAAGGCGCCCACGGCGAGCGCCAGCACGATGACCGGGCCAGCCGCCTGCACGCCGGTGAAGTAGATCTGGCGCAGTACCTCGCGGCCGAACGCGCGCTGCCCGAACGCCCGGTCTGTCCACATGACCTTGACGGAGAGGTAGAGCAGCCCGAGGAGCAGGAGCGTGTAGCGGACGAAGGCGACGAACGCCGCGCCGAGGCTGTCGATGAAGCGCACAGCTAGGCGCTCCTCGCCTGCCAGATTTCGTCCGTTTCGGTCATCGATAAACCGTAGCACACGGCCCGACGCGCGGGCAACCGGGGCCCGACAACGCCTCGGCGAGGCCGGAATTGCGCGGATGCGGCCGATGGGGGAGAATAGCGAGAGAGGAGAAATGGCATGAGTTCTTCGTCGGCTAGGAAACCGAGGTCTCTCGCGCAGGACATCTCCGTGGTCGGGTTGCTGGGGTGATGTCCACGCGGGGGGCCATGCAGGCGAAGCATTTCGCGGCCGCATTGCTTCCGGTCGTCGCATCTTACTTCGCATCGATCGCCTCGGGTGCATGCTCCGATGAGGGCGCGCAGGGGGCGTTCTCTGGAATGGAAGCAGGGCAGGACACGAACCGCGACTCCGATACGCAACTCCATTGCGTGGCTCCCCAGCGGTGCGTGGACGATATCTTCTGTGTGGTCAATTACGCAGACTCATACGGGGATCCCTATGACTGCACCGAGGGGGAGACCTGTTGCTTCGGGCTGCCGGACACGGATCCGGAAGACTGGATGGGGATAGGGTCAAAGCTGCCCAATTGACAATTGTGGCTACGATTTCTGAGAAGGAATTGGGTGTCCTCAAAACGAAGGAAAGAGAGTGATCCTCGCGAAGTCCGAATTGTCAAACGGGCAGCTTTGACCCCCTATGCCATCGCCGGCGGCCCGGCCGTCATCAGCAACGGCGTGACAAAGGAATCCACCGTGGTCTTTCAGATGATCGCCGAGGAGGTGGCGTGGTTCGGCGATCGAATCCAGGTGTCGCTCATCCCGCTCTGAAGCGTCTTCCAGGCCGGATAGGACAACATGGGTCCTGTAGGTCGCATGTGCCCCGTGTCTTCCCGAAATAGATCGAACCCGCCGATTGTTTGCACCTCAAGGGATGGGAAGCCGGAGGTGAACGATGAGCAGGACACAAAGGACGAAATGGGGCACTGGCCTGGGCCTCGCGACCCTGGCGCTGATCGCGGTCGTGGCCTGCGGGGCGACCGCGGCCAAGAAGGAGGGGGCTTCTCCAGGGACGGCCACGCCCATGGCGCCCGTGGCCTACGATCCGAACGTCTCGCTCGCGCCCCTCATCGAAAAGGTGTCCCCGGCCGTGGTCAACGTGCGGACCACGAGCGAGGTCGACATGCGGGACTTCATGGGGCGCGGCGGCATCTTCGAGTGGTTCTTCGGTCCCCGCGGGCCCGGGATGGGGCCCGGGATGGGGCCCGGGATCGGCCCGGGTCCGGGGCCCGGCGAGAGGCAGGTGCAGCGCAGCCTGGGCTCGGGGATCCTGGTGGACAAGGACGGCCTCGTCGTCACCAACCACCACGTGGTGAAGGGCGCGGACGACATCGAGGTGCAGGTGAGCGACGACCGCGTGTTCAAGGCGCAGGTGGTGGGCAGCGACGAGCGCACGGACGTGGCCCTGCTCAAGCTCGAGAAGGCGAGCGGGCTTCCGGTGGCGGTCTTCGGAGATTCCGAGGGCCTCAGGGTGGGCGATCGCGTGGTGGCCATCGGCAACCCGTTCGGGCTCGACCACACGGTCACCGAGGGGATCGTCTCGGCCAAGGAGCGCGTCATCGGCGCCGGCCCGTACGATGAGTTCATCCAGACCGACGCGTCGATCAACCCCGGCAACTCGGGCGGCCCCCTGTTCAACCTCAAGGGCGAGGTGGTGGGGATCAACACGGCCATCGCGCCGCAGGGGCAGGGCATCGGCTTCGCCATCCCCTCCAACCTGGCCCGGTCGGTCATCGACTCGCTGCGCGACGGCGGCCGGGTCGTTCGCGGCTGGCTGGGCATCGCGTTCCAGCCGCTCGACGAGGATCTCGCCAAGGCCTTCGGGACGAAGGACACGCACGGCGCCGTGGTGGCCAACGTGACCCCGGGCTCTCCCGCCGAAAAGGCCGGGCTCAAGGGCGGGGACGTGATCGTGGAGGTGGGCGGCAAGGCGCTCAAGGACGCCTCCCAGCTGCCGTCGCTCGTGGCGTCGCGCAAGCCCGGCGAGGTGGTGCCCGTGGTCGTGGTGCGCGACGGAAAGCGGCGCACGATCGACGTGACCGTCGGCGAGCTGCAGGAAGGCGAGAAGGATGGCCGCGCGCCCGTTGTCGGCCGCGGATCCGACAAGGACACGGGCCTGGGGCTCACCGTGGCGCCGCTCGACGAGACCTCGCGAAAGCGCCTCGGAGCGGATGGCGTGGATGGCGTGGTCGTCACCGACGTGCGGCCCGGCTCGCCCGCCTCGCGCGTGCTCACGAGGGGCGACGTCGTCGCCGAGGTCAACCGGGAGAAGGTGACCACGCCGGCCGACCTGCAGGCCAAGACGAAGGGCCTCAAGGCCGGGGACGACGTGCTCTTCCTGGTGCTGCGCGACGGCTCGTGGCTCTACCTGGTCACCCGCCTGTGACGCCGGCCGGGGGCGGCCGCAGGGAGGCCCGCTCGGCCTTGCGCTTCCTGCGCTTGTAGCCTCGCAAGAGGAGCAGCGCGACGACCGTGAGGACGAGCGCGCCGGCGACGACGCCGATGGCGATGTGGTACTCGCGCAGGACGTGCTGCGCGCGCGCGAAGCCCTCCTCGGTGAGCAGGCTCGCGCCCAGGAACCAGCCCAGCAGCAAGCCAACCGGCGCGGACCCGATGAGCGCCAGGCTGTCCGCCACGAGGAAGCGGGGCCACTTCACGCCCATGCTGCCCGCCACGAAGAAGGCGCTCACGCGCAGCCCGGGGAGGAACCGCGCGATGACCACGGCCCACGTGCCGCGCTTGTAGAACAGGTAGCGCGCCTTGCGCATGCGCTTGGGGTTGAGCAGGAAGCGCGCCAAGCGGCTCTGGTACAGGTGGTTGCCGAGGAACCGCCCCCCGCCGAAGGCCAGCGCGTCGCCGCCGATGACCGCGAGGTAGCACAGGACCAGCATGGGCGCGACCTCGAGGTGGCCCATGGAGGCGGCCGCCCCGGCGGCCATGAACGTGACCTCCTCCGGGACCGGAAAGCCGAGGCCGCTCAGGAACAGGATGACGAAGATGTTCCAGTACGAGACGGAATTGATGATCCACTGAATCGTTTCCACGGTGTCACCTGGGCCTCGATGCGGTCGTCCCCGGTCCCGCTTCCCGACCGGGGTCCCGTCTCATACCATGGAAGGGGGCCCGCAGGCCAAGGTCCCCGCCTCCGGGTTGAGCGGGTTCGTGCGCACGGCCAGTGAGAACAGGTACGGGTAGGTCTCCTGCAGGTGGCACATGTAGTCGAGCCACTCCGCAAGGAGCAGGCTCAGGGCGCGCGCCATGTCCACGCTCAGGTGGTCGAGATCGGGTCCTTGCAGGCCCCCGAGATCCGCGCGGAAGGCCAGCTCCTCGGCGAGGTGCGTGGCGGCCCACAGGAGATCGGTGAAGGTCTCGTGCTCGAGCAGGTTCGGGTTCTGCAGCATGCCCAGCATGAACGCGCGGCGCGGCACGAGGAAGGCCTTCAGCTCCGCAAGATCCCCGGCCCGCGAGTCGACGCCGGGGTCCCGCCGCGCGAGAAGCCGCTTGGCCGCCGCGTAGTCGCGGGCGGTCCACTCGGCCACGGGCACGAGCGACCCGCGCACCTCGCCGAGGCTTCCGTCGAAGCGCGCGAGGCGTCCGAGCAGCCCCGTGCCCACCTCGGAGAAGAACGCGCCGATGACCATGTTGAGCTTGTCGAGCTTTCTCTCCTTCTCGCGCATGGCGAGCAGCCCGTTGATGAGCAGGCCCACGATGAGCACGTTCACGGGGATGAACGCCACGTCGAGAAACGTGTAGAAGAAGATGTCCTCGAAGCGGCCGGGCCGCGTCTCGTAGAGCGCCGCGTAGAGCGCCACCGAGAGCGCGGCGAGCCCGAGCCCGAGCCACAGGGCGGAAGATCTCCTGCGCCGTTTCATATCGCTATAGGGATAGCAGCTGGGAGCGCGAGTGCAACCTCGCCCCCTTGCTTTCGTCTCCTTGCCCGCGCTTGCCTGTTTCGCGCCGTGTGATACGAAATGGATGGTTCGTTCAAAGAAGGCGCCCGTCCATGCTCGAAACGCTCTTCACCCCGAAGTCGATCGCCGTCGTGGGCGCGTCACGCACCTCGGGCAAGATCGGCCACGAGATCGTCGCGGCCCTCGTCGAGGGCGGCTTCGCGGGCAGGATCGTCCCCATCAATCCGCTCGCGCGCGAGGTGCTCGGCCTGCGGTGTTTTCCGAGCCTCGCCGACTACGGCGCCGAGGTGGACCTGGCCGTCATCGCCCTGCCCGCCGCGCAAACGGCCGACGCCGCCTCGCAGTGCGCGAAGGCCGGCGCCAAGGCCATCGCGGTCGTTGCCGCGGGCTTCAAGGAGACGGGCCCCGAGGGCGCCGAGCTCGAGCGCCGCCTCCTCGCCGCGTGCAAGGAGAGCCGCGTGCCGCTGCTCGGTCCCAACGTGCTCGGGATCATGAACACCCACCACCGCATGAATGCCTCGTTCTCGCGGCCCCTGCCGGCGCAAGGCGGCATCTCGGTCATCTGCGAGTCCGGCGCCCTGTCCACGGCCATCCTCGACCACGCCGCGAGCCGCGGCATCGGCCTCGCGGGGCTCGTCAGCATCGGCAACAAGGCCGACCTCGACGAGAACGACTGGCTCCTCGCGCTCGGCGAGGATCCGAAGACCGCCTGCATCATGGCGTACCTCGAGGACATCAAGTCGGGCGATGAGTTCATCAAGGCCGCCGAGTCCGTCGCGTCGATGAAGCCCGTGGTCGTGCTCAAGGTGGGCACCACCGCGGCCGGCGCGCGGGCCGCCTCGACCCATGCGGGCTCGCCGCTCGGAGCCGACACGGCCTACGGCGCCGCGTTTCGGCGCGCGGGAGTGGTGCGCGTGGAGTCGTTCGAGGGTCTGTTCGACTGCGCCGTTGCGCTCGCCGGGCAGCCCCTGCCGCAAGGCGATCGGGTGGCCGTCGTCACCAACGGCGGCGGACCGGGCATCATGGCCGCGGACGCGGTGGAGCAGGCCGGCCTCGCGATGGCCGCCCTGTCGCCCGCGACGGTCGCGAAGCTCAAGACCGGCCTCCCGCCCTGGGCGGGCACCGACAACCCCGTCGACGTGCTGGCCGACGCCACCCCCGGACGCTACACCATGGCCGTGGACGCGGTCCTCGCCGACGACGGGGTCGACGCGGCGGTGGTCATCCTCACGCCGCAGGCCGCTACCCTGCCGACCGAGACGGCGCGGGCGGTGGCGCAGCGGGCGCACCTCGCGGGCAAGCCCGTCTTCGCCGTGTTCATGGGCGGCGATCGCGCCGCACCCGCCCGCGAGGAGCTCAGCGCCATCGGCCTGCCCGACTACCCGGCTCCGGCGCGCGCCGTGGCCGCCATCCGCGCCATGTGCGACTACGCGGCGTGGCGCGCCCGCCCGCCCCGCGTGGTGATGCGCTTCCCGGTCAACAGACGGCGCGTCGAGCGCATCATCGCGCGCCACTCGAAGATGGGGCAGACCGCCATCTCCGAGGTGCGGTCCAAGGATATCCTGCAGGCCTACGGCTTCAACGTGCCCGCGGGCCGCATGACCGAGACCGCGGAGGAGGCCCTCGAGGCCGCGGACCGCATCGGCTACCCGGTGGTGATGAAGATCGCGTCGCCCGACGTCACGGACAAGTCGGCCGTTGGCGGGGTGCGGCTCGACCTCTCCACCCCCGAGCAGGTGCGCGACGCGTTCGACCTCATGATGCTGCGAATCCAGAAGATCGCGCCGGACGCGCGCATCGAGGGCGTCTACGTCGAGAAGATGTGCCGCGGCGGCCGTGAGGTGATCATCGGCATGAGCCGCGATCCGCAGTTCGGTCCGATCCTCATGTTCGGGGTGGGCGGCATCTTCGTGGAGGCCATGAAGGACGTCACGTTCCACCTGGCGCCCATCACGGCCGACGAGGCCATGCAGATGCTCAAGAGCACGCGCTCCTACGGGATCCTCAAGGGTCGCAAGGACGAGCGCGGGGTCGACGTGCGCTCGATCGCCACGGGCCTGCAGCGTTTGAGCCAGCTCGCCACCGACTTCCCGGACATCGCGGTCGTGGACTTAAACCCGTTCCTGGTCGGCGACGTGGGCACCGACCCGCTCGTCGTCGACGCGGCCATCATGCTCTCGGGCGCGAGGAGGCAGCCGTGAACGCGACGCGAAAGCCGAGCTACGACGTGGCCTGGAAGGAGCGATACGCCTCCATGATCGCCACGCCGGGCGAGGCTGTAAAACGCCTCAAGCCTGGCCAGCGCATCTTCATCGGCACGGGTTGCGCCCAGCCCCAGGAGCTCGTGCGCGCGCTCACCGCCCGCTCGGCCGAGCTGCCCGACACCGAGATCGTGCACCTGCTCACCGTGGGCGCGGCGCCGTACGCCCACAGGGAGCTCGCCAACACGTTCCGGGTCAACAGCTTCTTCATCGCCGACAACGTGCGCGACGTCATCCAGGAGGGTCTCGGGAACTACACGCCCATCTTCCTGTCCGACATCCCGCGGCTCTTCAGCTCGGGCCAGCTCCCGCTCGACGCGGCCCTCATCCAGGTCACGCCGCCCGACGCGCGCGGGATGTGCAGCCTGGGCATCTCGGTCGACATCGTGAAGAGCGCGGCGCAGAACGCGGGCCTCGTCATCGCCGAGGTGAACCCGCGGATGCCGCGCACGCTCGGCGACAGCACCTTGAGCGTCCACGACCTCGACGTGCTCGTGCCGGTGGACGCCCCGCTGCTGGAGTTCGCCCCGCCGGGCCCGGGAGAGGAGGCGTGCCGCATCGGCGAGCTCATCGCGTCGCTCATCGAGGACGGCTCCACCATCGAGCTCGGCATCGGGCGCATCCCCCCGGCGGTCCTGCCGTTCCTCTCGGGCAAGACGGACCTCGGCATCCACACCGAGATGCTCACCGACGCCATCGTCGACCTGGTGGAGGCGGGCGTCATCACGGGCGCGCACAAGCACCTCGACCGCGGCAGGATCGTGGCCAGCTTCTGCATGGGCACGAAGCGCCTGTACGACTACATCGACGGGAACCCCATGTTCGCCTTCCACCCCACGGAGTACGTGAACGACCCGTTCCTCATCGGCCAGCAGCACCAGATGGTGGCCGTCAACGTGGCCCTCGAGGTCGACCTCACCGGCCAGGTGTGCGCCGACTCGCTCGGCACCAAGTTCTTCTCCGGCATCGGCGGGCAGGTCGACTTCAACCGGGGCGCGGCGCGCTCGCCGGGCGGCAAGGCCATCATCGCCACGTCGTCCACGGCCAAGGAGGGCACCGTGTCGCGCATCGTGGCGCGCCTCAGCCCGGGCGCGGGGGTGGTCACCACGCGCGGCGACGTGCACTACGTCGTCACCGAGCACGGGGTGGCGTACCTGCACGGCAAGAACGTCCAGGAGCGCGCGCTGGCCCTCATCAGCATCGCGCACCCCCTGTTCCGCGCCGAGCTCCTGCGGCAGGCCATCGAGGCCAAGTACGTACGCCAGGAAATGGCCGACGTGGAGGGCCGCATCCTCGTGGGGCCCAACGAGCTCAAGACGACCATGCTCCTCGACGACGGGACGCAGGTGGGCTTCAGGCCGATCCACCCCACGGATGAGCCGCGCATGAAGGACCTCTTCTACGCGCTGTCCAAGGAGACCGTGTACTACCGCTTCATGTCGCACATGAAGCGCATCCCGCAGAAGCAGGTGCAGAACTTCGTCTACATCGACCACCGCAACGAGGTGGCCATCGTGGCGACCCTGCCCGAGGCCCACGGCGAGGACATCATCGCCACGGGCGGCTACTACCTCGACGCCAGGACGAACCGGGCGGAGATCGCGTTCGTCGTCCGCGACGACTGGCAGGAGCGCGGCATGGGCACGTTCCTCATGCGCTACCTCATCACCATCGCCAAGCGCAACGGCATCGCCGGCTTCACGGCCGAGGTGCTGCGGCAGAACAAGGCCATGCAGGCCGTGCTGCACAACTGCGGGTGCAAGGTGCGCAGCCGCCTGAACGGCGACGTGTACAGCTTCGAGCTCGATTTCGCGTGAGCGTCACCCGCGCTTTTCCACCTGAGGAGGCCATGTCCGAGAACCCCGAAAGACTCGACACATCGCTCGCGGACCTGGTGCGCCGGGTGAGGCCCGGCGCCGAGGACCCCGTGCTCGCCCTGCTGCTCGGCGCGGAGCTTTCGGACCTGGTGCGCAGGATGCGCTGGAGCTCACTCGTCATCAATCCGGGCTCCACCTCCACCAAGGTGGCCGTGTACAACGGCCTCACGCTCGTCACCGGCGACGAGCTCCACGCGGAGCCGGGAACCGAGAAGGGCGTCGCACAGCGCGTGCGGCGCATCCTCGCCTGGCTTAAGGAGCGGCGCCTCGACGTGTCGGACGTGACCGGCATCGCGTCGCGGGGCGGGCTCGTGGCGCCCGTGCCGGGCGGCACCTACCAGGTCGTGCCGGCCATGATCGAGGATCTCGCGCGGGCCCCTTACCCGCACGCGTCCAACATGTCCGTGCCCATCGCGCTCGCGCTCAAGGAGCTCGCCAAGGAGGACCTGGTCGTCACCGTCACCGATCCGGGCACGGTCGACGAGACCGAGCTCGTGCACCGCATGACCGGCTCGCCGCGCGTGCGCAGCCGCGGGGCGCTCGCGCACCACCTCAACATGCACGCCGTGGCCGAGATCACGGCGCGCGTGCTGGGCCGCGATCTCAAGTCGCTGCACCTCGCGATCTGCCACATGGGCGGCGGCATGTCCGCGGGCCGCTTCAAGGACGGCCGCATGGTGCAGGCGGCCCACGCGTTCGGCGATCTGCCGTCCGCGAACCGCTCCGGGCGGCTGCCCCTGCACGAGCTCATCCGAAGAATGGAGAGCCGCGAGTACTCGCTCGAGGATCTGAAGCGCGAGGTCGTGTCCTCGGGCGGCGGCCTGCTCGCGCTCGCCGGGACCGACGACTTCCAGGCGTTCTTCGCGTTCCGCGATGGCGGCGCTACGCCGGCCCAGGCGCGTAAAGTAGACCTCGTCACGCAGATGTACGCGAACCGGGTGGCGGGCTGCCTGCTCGAGCTGTCCGCGGACGAGCGCCCGCTCGACGCCATCGTCCTCACGGGCGGGCTCGCGCGCTCGGAGCGTTTCTGCGCCATGGTCGCGCAGCGCATCCACCTCGACGTGCCCGTGGCCCGCCTGCCCGGCTCGGTGGAGGCCGCAGCGCTCGTTGCCGGGCTCCTGCGCGCCTGCGCCGATCCCGCGTCGTGCCTCTCGTACACGGCCGAGCGCGACCGGCTCGAAGCGCGGCGCACCGACGAGGACGCCCTGCTCGAGACGACCGTCTTCGAGCGTCCGCTCCTACGGCGCCGCGAGGGCAGCCCGCCGCGCAAGATGGACGACATCATCGCGGACGCGCGGCCCACGGGCGACCCGCCCTTCATCGTCATCGCCGGCGCGGACAACGAGGAGGCCCTGCTCGCGGCCAAGCTCGCCAACATGGAGGGCTCGTACCGGCTGGCGCGCTTTCTCCTCGTGGGACCGTACGCGCGGGTCTGCGAGCTGGCCTGGGAGCTCGACGTGCCGATCGACGAGGAGAACTACTTCGTGGTCGACGCGATGGACCCGGCGGCGCGCGCCGCGGCGCTCCACGAGGCGGGCGCGGCCGACATCCTCATGAAGGGCAGCGTCATGACCGCGACCCTGCTCAAGGCGTACCTCGGCGGCCTCAAGAGGAAGGGGCTCACGGGCCGCGGCCCGCGCCTCAGCCACCTGAGCCTGTTCGACGTGCCCGGCCGCGGGAAGCTCCTGGCCGTGACCGACGCGGCCATGAACACGAGCCCCGATATCGACGCGCGCGTCGACATCCTCGACAACGCCCTTGCGGCCTTGAGGCTGCTCGGCATCCGCGAGCCGCGCGTGGCGGTCATCTCGGCCACGGAGAAGCCGAGCGAGGCCGTCACGTCGTCCATGGAGGCGCGCGTCATCGCGGAGCGGTTCAAGGATCGCCGCGACCTCATCATCGAGGGGCCGCTGTCCGTGGATCTGGCGCTCTCGCCCGGCGCGGCGCACGAGAAGGGGTACAAGGGGCGCATCCAGGGCGACGCCGACCTCCTGCTCGTGCCGAACATCGATGTGGGGAACGCCATCTACAAGACGCTCACCGTGGCCTCGGGCGCGGTGACCGCCGGTGCGATCATCGGTGGCAAAGGACCGCTCATCCTCACCTCGCGCGGGGACAGCTCGCGCAGCAAGCTCGCGTCGATCGCGCTGGCGCTCGTGCTTTCGAGGCGGGGCCAGGGAAAGGGGACGCCATGACCGCGGCCACGGACAAGCTCGCTGAGCTCGGGCTCGACACCTTCGCGCCGCCCGCGAGGCTCGCGACCCGCTCCCCGTGGAAGACCCCGGCCGACTACGACGCGTTCCTCGAACGCGCCCGCGAGCGCCCGGATCGCTTCTGGCTCGACATCTCGGACCGGCTTCCCTGGCGG
The DNA here is from genome assembly GCA_028713995.1 of Deltaproteobacteria bacterium. Taxonomy (GTDB): domain Bacteria; phylum Myxococcota_A; class Polyangia; order JAAYKL01; family JAAYKL01; genus JAQTNF01. The sequence goes on from JAQTNF010000037.1 coordinate 37,321, forward strand.
GTGCGGCCGGAGGGGTTGGGTGGGCCCGGCGCCTGGTTCCCTGGCGGGCGGCTCAACCTGTGCGAGTGCTGCCTCCCGGCGTACGGGGCCAAGTCCGAGACGCTCGCCGCAACGGCCGAGATCGCGGCGCTCGGCCTTCAGCCCGGCGACAGGGTGCTGCTCGCGGGTTGCGACGGTCCGGCCATGGCCACCGCGCTCCTCGCGTGCCTGCGGCTCGGGCTCGTGGCCGTACCCGCGGCTTTCGATGCAACCTTGGACAAGCTCGCGCGTCATTGCCGCGCGACGCGGTGCCGGGCCGTGATCGCGGGCACCGGATCGATTCTGGAAGCCGACCTGGGCGCGGCCGCGAAGCTCGCGCTCTCGGGGTCGGCCGCACCGTGCGCGCAGACCGAGCCCGTGCCCGTGGACGCCATGCACCCGTGCCTCGTCCTTACCGACTCGGCGGGCCAGCTCTTCACCATCCCGAGCGCGGGCTTCCTCGTGCAGGCCGTCTCGGCCTACCGCCACCTGCTCGACGGCCGCGGTCCGGGCGACCTGCACTGGCTCGCGCTGCCGGCCCACCACGCCTCGTTCTTAGCCGCGCTCCTCGGCGCGCTCTGCGACAACGGGGGCGTGGCGCTCGCGGCTTCGCCGGCATGGGCTTCGCCGGGTGCGTTCCTCGCCGCGCTCAAGGCCGCGACTCCGAGGGTGGTGGTGGCCGGTGCCAAGGCGCTCCTTTCCATGTCGAAGACGGACATGGTCTCGGGCGAGGCGCCGCGGTGCGCAGGCCCCGAGCTCCTCGTCCTCGAAGGCGAGAACGCGGAGCCAGGGCTCTTCCACCACGTGCGGGGCTCCCTCTTCGACGGCGCGACCCACGTCACCCAAGTGCTCTCGCGTCCGGAGAGCGGCGGCTTCCTGGCCGGTCCGTGCCCGGGCGCCACCCCCGTTCGCGCCGCCTCGGTGGGCCCGGCCGCGCCGGCTTTCGATCTCGCAATCGTCGACGGGCGCGGCGGCGAAACGGGCCTGGGCGTCGGCGGCCTCGTCGCCCTGCGCGTTGCCACCCCGGGCCTGGCCGTGGAGCTGCAAGGCCTTGAGCCGCCGCTGACCCTCGAGGTCAAGGCGCGTGCGGACCGGCGCGGCTGGTTGTGGACCATGGGCGAAGCCAAGGTGGCGAGGCCCACTGCCGTGCGCGCGTCGATCCCCGAGCTCGAGGCGGCCATGGCCGAGGTCCCGGGCGTGGAGCAGGCCGTGCTCGTCGGGTACGAGGACGCCTCGGGGGCCTACCGGACGCGCGCCTTCGTCCAGACCTCTGGCGACCCGTCCGTGCTCGACGACGTGCGCCGCGCGATCGAGGCGCGCTTCGGCCAAGACGCCGTGCCGGACGACTTCCAGCTCGCGAGGAGCCTGCCCGTGAGCCGCAGCGGCAAGCTCCTGCGCAGCGTGTTGCGCAGCATCTCGGCCGGCGACGTGGACGGCCTCGCGAGCCTGGAAGTCGTCATCGAGCCCGACGTGGTCGAGGATCTCATCGCGGGCAGGGGCTCCGCATCGCTCCGAAAACCTTGAGCCGGCGAGGCGAACATGAGGTGCCGGAGGTACCTACATGACACTTGTGGCCTTCCGTCGATGGCTCAGAGATCTTCGGGGGTCAGTCCCGTGTGTTTCGAAATCCTCTTCAGCATCACGGGACCGATCTCGTCCCTGTCGTGGAAGGCGAAGACGTAGTTGGGCCATCCGGCGCGCTCCAGCACCTTGTGCGACGTGCCGGCGCCGCGTTTGACGCGCCACCCGATGCGCTCCAGCGCTGCCAGCACTCTCGATGCTTTGGTCGATTTGAATGGGCTCATGCGGCGGCGAAGCTGACGACCAGGGGATCGGTCACGGGCTCGCCATGCTCGAGAAGATCAGCGATGGCCCGCAATGCCAGCGCCTCGGCGGCCTTCAGGGCCTGCTCCCGGGAATCCCCGTAGCTCATGACGCCGGGAAGCTCGGGAACCTCGGCGATCCAGCGGCCGTCTTCTTCGCGGTCAAGCTCTATGGTCAGCTTCATAAGGACAATATAGCCGATTTTCCTCGAAATGACATCTGTTGGGTCGCGCCCGGAATCCACCATCGAGGTTGGCGATCGCGGCTGGTGGAGGGCAAGCGCGAGACAGGGATAGTGAGGGACAGTGTCAATCCAGCCCAATTGGTGCGACCGAGCAATGCCGGTCCCTTGGAAAGGAAGGAGGCGATAACTTCTGGAAATTGGGATGAGTCGTCCAGCGGGTGCGAAACCCGTCCGGTCAAAGCCGAGCCCGGCGGGCCGG
>JAQTNF010000038.1 GCA_028713995.1 Deltaproteobacteria bacterium
TCGCGAGGTCCCATGACGATCCCAACAAGCCTCGGTTCCGAGGTGCGGCTCGCGTTTCGCTACAAGGGGTACAACGCGGACGCGTGGTGGATCTACGAGCTGTGCGCGCTCGACACAAACGGGACCGGCTACCCGGAGCCCACGGACTGCGGCCGCTTCTTTGAGGACTTCGAGACGATCACCTATCCCGGTCTGCCATGCGGATGGGTGGTGCGGGACGGGAGCGGAGACCAGAGCTCGGTGGACTGGCAGACGGGCGAATCGGAGTACTTCTATCCCACGGTGTTCCACAACTGGGACCGCTACCACAACGTCGTCCAGTTCCTGCTCACGCCGCCTTTCAGCATCCACCCGAACGGGTGCTCGTCCGACGCGGACTGCGAGCCTTTTGTGGCCGAGTGCGTGGGAGGCAAGTCGCGGGTCTACGCCGGCCAGTGCTCGTCCGGGACCTGCTCGTATTCCCACGCGGACACCGATTGCGCGACGCTCGCGGTGCCTACGTCCGACGCGTGCGACGGGGACGATATCACGACGTACGCGGGGCCCGCGACCTGTGCGGCGGGCGTATGCGAGTTCGCGAAGACGACGACGCACTGTGCGAACGGCTGCACAGTGGACGGTGACGGGACTGGTTCGTGCCTGGGTGCGGCCACGGGCTGCGGCGCGGCGCTCGCGGCGATGTACGCGGCCACGGGCGCGCCGGGCGGCGATGTTTGGAGCTGGTCTTCCGGCAACGAGGGCTGGGGCCTGGACTCGCAGTCGTCGCCCTCTGGAAAATGGAACCGCAAGACCATCGGCCGGACCGACGGCAACTCGATCGGCTTCTCCACGTGCGGCGGGTATTCCGACAACGCGGACTGGCGCACGAAGCTCACGAGTTCGTACAACCTGTCCGCGTGCGTGGCGTGCAACGTGAATGTTGGTTTCTGGGCGTACGGCGAGACCGAGGCTGGCTACGACAAGCTGTACGCGCAGTGCAGCGGCGACGGGGGAAGCCAGTGGCTCACGGCCGGGGAGACGTCCGGCCCCAAGACGACGTGGACGGAGCAGACCTGGACCCTGCCCGCCGGGTGCATGACGTCCAATTTCAGGATGTCGTTTGATTTCAAGAGCGACGGGTGGGTGACCGCGCAAGGTTACGATGTGGACGACGTGCGGATCTCCCCGAACAGCGGTCCGGGCGCTGGAGAGGTGGAGACGCTGTCGTTCGACCAGGCGACCGGGTGGGCGTGCCACAGCGGCAATGACAACGAAGCGCTCAAAGTGCACGTGTACTTCACCCGGCATAGCGGCGGCGCGCCTTGGGAGCGCGTGGTGACCGCGGACGTTTCGCGGGAGCAGGCCGTGGCGGACGCGTGCAACGGAGCGGCCGGGCACGGGTGGGTGCTCATGTACGACCCCGAACTCATGCGCTGGCTGGGGAGCGAGCCGTACACGGTGCGCGCCTTTTCCACGCCTCCGTCCGCGTGCGGCGGCGACGCGTGGGAGCTTCCGAAGAAGGGGAACACCAAGGTACTCTTCGTCGCCAATGGCAATTACACACAGGATGCCGATATCGAAAAGCACCTGGAGGATCTCGGAAATTACAGCGTAACCGTGATGAAGGACTCGGAGCTGTGCTCTTACACCGACCTCAGCAGCTACGACCTCTTCATCCTTACGGGATTCGCGGGCGGCTTGTCCTCGGGTTCGCTTTCCGCCATCGAGAACACCGGCAAGCCGGTTCTCATCATCTCGTACCGTGGCCATCGATACGCTCAGGAATTCGGCCTTGTTGTTCCGGCGCTGGACTGCGATTCGTACCCGTCGCAGTGCAAGACCGATTGCGTGGACACCCTCTACGTCGGCGGCTCTGGACATCCGATTACATCCGGGTTGCCGAGCCCGCTGGTAGCGTACAATCTGCCCGAGATCATGTACGATGTCGGCGTGGGGAACCTGACAAGCGGAGTGACGCCTCTCATATACTCCGACAGCGGGCACAACCGGGCCGTCGTCTGGGTGGACGATGCTCGGCACATCGTCGTCACGGGAGGATACGATACAGGGCATTACACCGCGGATGGGTGGGAGCTCTTCGACCGGTTGCTTGGCTATTTCTCTCCCGTGAGCGTCCAAGGGACATGGGTGGGTTCCCCAACAATGAATGATTCGATTTTCATCAACGCCGTGTCCGCACCCGGCGGGGGCCTCCTCGCATCCACGAGCTTCGGCGACGTATACCGAGTGAGTGATACGGGAGCGACCTCGCTGCTCTTTGACGGAAACTCGGATGTCCCGCGACCCCGCGCCCTGTTGAATCCGGCAGGCAACACCTTCATCGTACGGGATGCCGAGTCCATCTCGTTGTATGACGCGGACGGCACTCTTCTCGGAACGTCTGCGGTCGAGGGTGCGCACTTTTCTCGACCTGTTACAAACACGGAGCTCATCTTTGTTCCGCAATGGAATGCTGATATAGGAGAAGGGGAGTCTGAAAATCCGGTCATCGGAGGAAGCATCATCGACGCCGACGGAAACGTCCAATCTTCGTTTTCGGCTGAAGGTCTTAGGGGCCTGAATATCACTTCGGCCCGTATGATCTATCTGACACGCGATGATATAGTGGTGCTGAACCTGCAAGGCGATGAGTTGTGGCGCGTTCCACAACGCGCCGAAAGCTTTGACGCCTCGGAGCAGGCGACGAAGCTCATTGTCGAAGATGGCCAAGACACCACGCGCGTGCTGCATTTCCACGGCGCGCTTCAGGCCCACGCCGTCAGCTTGGGGGGAGCTGTCTGGAACGTGGCCATGTCCCCGGATGGTGTGTACTCCGCTGCAACGACGGAACAGGCCGTCCATATCTTCCACGACGGCGAGCTGCGCGTCTCAAAATCGCTGCCTGTAACCTACGCTGTATCTGTGGATGTTTCGAATCTTGGCGAGGTGGTTGTCGGAGGGCAAAACGCCGACGCGACGCCGCACCTTTTCCTTTTGGACAGGAACGGGAAGATCCTGTGGGAGGATCAGGGGACCAACGTCGACAGGTACGGGTGGCGGCCTGAGGTCAGGTTCCAGACCGGGGGCGAGGCCATCACGGCAAGGACGAAGAGCGGCATAGGCTTCTACCAAATCGAAAGGGGGTGGTGAGATGAAACGGAATAACACCACATCGACCATCCTGGGCGTTCTGTGCGCGCTCGCGGCGCTTATGATCTCCGTCGACACGCTCGCCGGGGGCTACGAGCCTGCCAACAGTCTTGGATGGCCGTTATGGAACGCGGCGCAGAACCCGATGACGAGGCGGACACGCATCTGGACTTCGCTCGGAGAGATACAAGAGACATGGCTCCATTCCGGGTACGACTTCCGCGGAAAGGTCGGCGATCGTGTCAAGACTATAGCAGGGGGATGGGTATTATTCACGCATAATCTCCCGAATTGTAAGAGTTTAGACGGAGCCCCGAACGATTGCCGCGTCTACATTCAGGGGGTTCCAACGGACAGCAGCGGAAATGCCGTGAATGAGGCCAACGCAGATCATGAGTACGTCTATTATTATAGTCATCTCTGGTACGGAGATGACTTAGACGCAGCAACCACGCCTGATGGCGCGATCGTAAGTGCAGCGACCCGAAAGAAATTGGAGAACGCCGGTGGTAACGGACACCCAGTGCAGCCGAATACCGATGTCTCTGCCGGCACCGTCATTGCCCTCATTGCCGCTTTTCCCGATGCTGACGGCCCTTATGAAAACTGGGAACATCTGCACCTGGGCATCTTCGACAGGCTCGACAACTACAATGCCATTTCTTCGCTGACTGCATTAATAAAAGGGAACGATCCCTATATGTACGATGCCGTGGACCCAACGGTACACGATATCTACCTGATGATGAATGAGGATGCCGATCCTGGCGAATCTGCCAATTCCGTTCAACCGAGCGGGGAGTGTGGGGAAAGCCCACGCGATCATTACGACATCGTTGCCGAAGCGGATGATCGGTTCGAGCGAGCTGAGGATCTCAACTCTGGAGAGGAGGGGGACGATTGGTGGGTACCAGAAACGAGAGAAGGAGAACGGCTATCGGTGCACGAAGCGTGGTATAAAATTCAAAAAGTCGGGACGGGACTGCCTGAAGAGCCCACGGTGTGGTTTGATTTTGACAAAATGCCTTTCAACTGCATGAAGGATCCCTCAGAGTGGGGTTCGTGCCCGGAATTCACCGATCAGAATTTCTGGGACCACTCCATCAACTTGGAGAGTGGTGCGGCGCATCCAGGATACAACTATTACAATATTATTTATAATGACAACAGTGACATGGCAAACGGAGGAATTGAATATGAGAATTACCTCATCCTCACGAACGCCTGGGGCATTGACGGAATGTGGGATGCCACCGATATGGATCGATATCCCGACGGACAGTATCAGATCACCGTCCGCGCTCTCGATCAGGCCGGTCGCATGGACCAGCGGAGTAAGTTGGTATACCTCGGGAATGGGGGCACGTGCACGTGCGACAACCTGCCTCCGGCCATATATGTAAAGGACAATCCCGACGACGATGGCGCCATTCCATCCGAAAGTCCTCACTGGATAAGCTCCGATATTGTCATTCTAGAACATACCCCCAATCCGGCGCGCCCTATTAACGAAGATATCTTCGGCGTCGCATCCGATGAGATCGATACAAACAAGCAATATGACGTCTGGGTGCGCGTGCATCGTTTGAATTGCGCGCCAACCGACGAGATCGAGGCCAAGGTCATCGCTCTTGACCCGGCGATGATCCTAAATCCGGACGATACAGCGGCGAATCCGGAATACATCACAAACGATCAATACGATCCCGGCGACAATGAATTTGTCGGATTCGGCACGGACAATAACATGTTTGAGTACATCGGCCCATTCCTTTGGGAGCCCAACCATACGGGGCATAGATGCTTGATTGCGCGTGTAAAGTTTGCCTCCGAGGGGGATCCCGCTGACGAATGGGGAGTGCCTGTACAGGAAGACAACCGTTATACGCAAAGGAACCTGCAAGCAGGTGGTAATAATTTCGAAATAAATAATCCGTATCAAACGGCGAAAAACATTGAAATCGAATTTGACGCCCGCACCTTCCCAATAGAGAAGCCGGGCGCCAGTGTCACTCTTACCGTGGAGTATAACTCAGCGCTCTACAATGCATGGTCCAACGTTCCAGGCACGACGCTCACCGTCAACTCCTCTGGGAAAATTGCACTTACATTGCACGGAAACAAGATTCGGCTGCCCGCGGCAACCTTGCCAGGGCTCATCCGTCTCGACGCTTCGGTAACTGGGGTTCTGCCGAGCGACATTCAGGGAACTTTCGTGGTGGACTTTTCCGAGTACGTCAACGGTGTTCTGTGGGGCGGGATGAGCTTTTACATAGGCCAGGTGATACCAGAGTGATGGAGAGGTGCGCATTGAAAAAAGTAGGCAAAACGAATGCATTTCGGATCGGTCTACAAATGTTGCTTTGTGTCGTTGTCACATCGTGGCCAGCCTGCTTCAAGGCGGGCAAGATTAACGCGGACGACAACGACACCGTTTCGGAAACCAACGATGGCACGGATTCCGACAGCGATTCTGAATCCGGCAGTGGCGAGAGCACTGACACGGGAACCGGGACGCTTCATCAGGGTCAGCACCTGAGGGCGATCATGGGTACCGGCCCGAACGACATCTACGCGGCCGGCACGTGCGGGTTGTTGCTCCATTTCGACGGCAAGAAGTGGAACGAGGTAGACCTGGGGGTGGACGGAAGATTAAACGCCGTCTGGACCATTGCGCAGGACAACGTCTTGGTCGGCGGTGAGAGCTTTGATGAATGTCATAGTGAAGATGTATCTGCCCACAAGGGTTTCATCCATCACTTCGACGGGTCATCGTGGCAGAAAGTTTATGAGCGATCCGAGGACTATTCAGCCATACAATCCATTTGGGGCGCGTCCCCGAACGACATCTATGCGGGTGGCGATGACTACCACCAATTGCATGGAAGTATAAATCATTTTGACGGTTCTTCTTGGTTGAACATATCCGCGGCTAACATTTATCCGGTTTGCAGTATTTGGGACGGTCAACCTCAACACATTTGGGGATTTTCAAGCGGTGAACTATATATTTATTGTAGGGAACACGATGCTGATGATGTCTGGGCAGACCTCTTCTATTTCCCCGGTAGATTCAACCAAGAATGTTCAATTATCAATCTGCCATCAGGCTATTCAAGCTTATCGGGAAGAGGAAGTGTTTGGGGCAGCTCGCCAGATGATGTCTTCGCGGTTAGAGACACAGGTCCAATAATATATCGATTTGACGGTATCAAATGGAGCGAGATGGCGACGGGTGGTGTAGAAGGGTTGCTGAGCATATGGGGTCTTGGTCCGAAAGACGTGTACGCCGTCGGTTTGGACGGACAGGTCCTCCACTACGACGGCGAGGCTTGGAATTCGATGAAAGCGAACATTGCTGGCGATCTTCTGGGCGTATGGGGAACAAAGGAGGCTATCTACGCGGTCGGCGACGACAACGCCAAGCTCCCCGATGAGGAGAGGAGCCCGGCCATCTACCGCTACGACGGCCAGAGTTGGAAGAGGGTGTATTGAATCCGAAAAAAGTAAAACGAGCCGCGGGAATGGAGGCGCTTCGAGCTGTCGCATCGATGTTGCTCTGTGTCATCGTCACGTCGTCATGGTCCGCCTGCTACAAGGCTGGCAAACCCGGGGAGGTCGATACCGATACGGCTTCAGGAACCGACAGCGACTCGGATTCCGACGGCGATTCCGAATCCGATAGTGGCGAAAGCACGGACACGGGTACCGGGACACCTCACCAGGGCCAGCACCTGAGGGCGATCATGGGCACCGGCCCGGATGACATCTATGCAGCCGGAACATGTGGCCTCCTGCTCCACTTCGACGGCAAGGAATGGACCGAGATCGATTTGGGCGCGGACAATACCTTTAATACGGTTTGGGCAGTTGCCAAGGAAAACGTGCTAGTCGGCGGCGCCGTCTATGACGAATGCAATAGCGAAGGGGCCTGTGGCCAAGGAATCATTTATCGTTTCGATGGAATGATATGGCAAAGGGGGTTTGAACGAACGGAGGATTGTTCCGCCATTGTTTCCATATGGGGCGCATCTTCCGACAACATCTACGCTGTGGGAGGCTATAGCAGCGATTCGCAGAGCGACATCAGTCATTTTGATGGTTCTTCCTGGTCGACCCTGTCCTCCTCTGGCATGGATCAGGTCTGCTATCTGGGGAGTGGTCATCGATGGAGTGACATTCCTCAAGCCATATGGGGATTTGCTAGTGCCGAAATATATATATATGCCGAATACTGCGGGGCAGACGAGATTATTTCCACGCTTTATTATTTCCCACACATTTTCGATAAAACGTGTTCAATAATTGATGTAGCATCGGGATATTCGCACGGGCGGGGCATTGGGAGCATTTGGGGCAGTTCGCCCGAGGATGTCTTCGCGGTCCGAGACACGGGGCCAGCGGTATATCGATATGACGGTACTGCATGGAGCGAGATGGAAACGGGTGGTGCGGAAGAATTGATGAGCATCTGGGGTCTCGGCCCGAAAGACGTCTATGCCGTTGGTTTGAAAGGCAGAATCATACACTACGACGGCGATTCGTGGAAATCGATGAAGACGGGCATTGCCGGTGACCTCAGAGGCGTGTGGGGAACGAAAGAGGCGATCTACGCGGTCGGCGACGACAACGCCAAGCTCCCCGATGAGGAGAGGAGCCCGGCCATCTACCGCTACGACGGCCAGAGCTGGACGCGGGTGTATTGAGTCCGAGGGGTCGTCCAGCGGGCGAAAGCCCCCCGTCCGGTCGGAGCCGGGCCCGGCAGGCCGGAAGCGAGCCTTGCGACGGCAGCGGCAACGGGAACGCAACGGCAATGATATTGACGAATCGGGCGGTTTGTAGGTAGGATTTCCTAACTTTTTGCTCGTTCCCCACAGGCGGGACCACGGAGGCGCCCTTGCCGAACAAGACGATCCTCTTTACCGACGACAGCGAGACCATGCGGCAGATCATGACGAAGGCCTTCGCGGTCGAGCCGTACGACGTGATCACGGTCCCTTCTGGCGAGGCTGCCATCATGAAGGCGCGCGAGCTCAAACCCGCCATCGTCATCGCCGACGCGGGCATGGCCGGGGTGACCGGCTACGACGTGTGCAAGGCCGTGCGCCAGGATCCGGCCCTCGGGCAGACGCCGGTCATCATCATGTCGGGCGTGTCGAACCCGTATGACGAGGCGCGCGGCAAGGAGGTCGGCGCCACCGAGCACGTGCGCAAGCCCTTCGACACCGCGCAGCTCATCGAAAAGGTGGGGATGCTGACCGCCGTGACCGCGGCCAGGCCCTTGGCCGCAACGCCGGTCCCACCAGCGCCCAGGCCGTCCATGCCGATCGCCGCGCCGAGGCCTCTCACTGAAAAGCCGATGGTCGCGCCGGCTCCGCCCGGGCCCATCGTGTCGCCCATCGTGTCCGCGCCTCCAGCGAGCGGGACCATGGAGTTCGGCAGGCCGAGCGTGAGGCCCGTACAACCGCGCCCGATGCCGGTACAGGCGTCGCAGCGTGCGCCCGAGAGACGGGAGCCCGAGCCCATCGAGCTCGGCCCGCAGGACGAGACGCACGACGAGGGGCAGTTCCACGTGGGCACCCTGGCCGAGCTGGCCCAGATGGATCACAAGGCTCGCCCTCTGGAGCACGTCCACGAGGAAGAGGCCATCGACCTCACGATCGAGACCAAGCCCAAGCCCATCGTCCCGGCACCGGTCGCCGCGGTCCGCCGCGAGGCTGTCAAGGCGGGCGCCGACGTGGCCGCCCAGGTGGGCGGGCTCACGGCCGAGCAGGCCGCCGCCATCCAGGCGCTCACCGCGGACGTGGTCGAACGCGTGGTGTGGGAAGTGGTGCCGGATCTCGCCGAGACCATCATCCGTGAGGAGCTCGCCAAGCTGCTCAAGGAGTAGCTCCACCTCATGTTGGACATCCAGCGCATCCGTAATGAGACCGACGCGGTCAAGCGCGGCCTCGCCACGACCGGGGCCGATCCCGCGGTCATCGACGCGGTCCTCGAGCTCGACGCGGTTCGCCGCGAGCTGCAGCGCGAGGGCGACGCCCTGCGAGGGGAGCTCAACGCGCGCTCCAAGCAGATCGGCTGCGAAAAGGACAAGGAGCGCAGGGCCGCGCTCATCGCTGACGTGGGCGATCTCAAGCGCCGCATCAAGGAGAACGAGGCGCGCGTGCCCGACGTGGAGCGCGAGCTCGACACGATCATGCTCGCCATCCCCAACGTACCCCTTGCCGAGGTGCCGACCGGGCCCGACGACTCGGCCAACGTGATCGAGAGCGTGTCCGGCGCGCCCCCGGTTCTCGCCTTCGAGCCGAAACCGCACTGGGAGCTCATGGAGCGCCTCGGCATCATCGACTTCGAGCGCGGCCAGAAAATCTCGGGGTCGCGGTTCTACATTCTCAAGGGAGACGGCGCGAGGCTGCAACGCGCGCTCATCACGTTCATGCTCGACGTGCACACGAAACAGCACGGCTACGAAGAGATCTACCCGCCGTGCATGGTGCGCTCCGAGTGCCTCGTGGGCACGGGCAACCTGCCCAAGTTCGGCGAGCACCTCTACCACGACGCGGAGGAGGATTACTGGTTCGTGCCCACGGCCGAGGTGCCGGTGACCAACCTGTACCGCGACGAGATCCTCGACGGCGAGAAGCTCCCCATCCGGCACGTGGCCTACACGCCGTGCTTCCGCCGCGAGAAGATGAGCCACGGCAAGGACACGCGCGGCATCAAGCGCGGCCACCAGTTCGACAAGGTCGAGGTCGTGCAGTTCGTGCACCCCGACAAGGCGCGCGCGGCCCTCGACGAGCTCATCGGCCACGCCACGCGGATCCTCGACCTGCTCGGGCTCCACCACCGGCGCGTCAAGATGTGCACCGGCGACCTGTCGTTCGTCTCGTGCATCAAGTTCGACCTCGAGGTGTGGGCGCCCGGATGCAAGGAGTGGCTCGAGGTGTCGAGCTGCAGCCTGTTCGGCGACTTCCAGGCGCGCCGCGCGCGCATCCGCTTCAGGGACGAGTCCGGAAAGAACCGCTTCGTGAACACGCTCAACGGCTCGGGGCTCGCCCTGCCGCGCACGCTCATCGCTGTCGTCGAGAGTTACCAGGACGACGACGGTTCGATCCGCATCCCCGAGGTTCTGCGCCCGTACATGGGCGGCCAGGATCGCATCGGCTGATTCACTCTCTCGCGGCGCGGCCGAGGCGGGCTGCGACGAGAGAGAGGATGAGCTCGGCGAGCGCGCTCTTCGTGACCGGTCCGGTGCTCTCGCGCAGGCCCGCGTCGTCCACGATCACGGCCTCGTTCCTGTCGCCGCCGAACGCGTCGCGCGCCAGGTTGCCGACGATGACGTGAGCGCCCTTTGTTTTCAGCTTCGATACCGCCGCGGCCTCCACATCCTCGGTCTCGAGCGCGAAGCCCACGAGCACGGGCCGCCGCGCGCCCGCGAAGCGTTTGCCGAGACCCGCCAGGATGTCGGGGTTGCGCACGAGCCGCACCACGCGCTCCTCCTCGGCTTTCCCCTTCTTGAGCTTGTGGTCGCTCGGCTCGGCCGGCCGGAAGTCTGCCACGGCCGCGGTCATCACGATCACGTCGCACGAGCCGGCGCGCTCGCCCACCGCGCGCTCCATGTCGAGGGCCGAACGCGCGGGCACGAGCCTCGCGCCCTGCGGGCAGGGCAGGGACACGGGCCCCGAGACGAGCGTCACGTCCGCGCCGCGCCGGGACGCGGCCTCGGCGATGGCGTAGCCCATGCGGCCGGAAGATCGATTCGAGATGAAGCGCACGGGATCGATGTCCTCGACCGTGGGTCCTGCGGAAACGAGAATCTTCAGCCCTTCGAGATCGCGGCGTAGCAACTGCTTGGCGGCCACCAGGATCTCCCCCGGTTCGGCCATGCGCCCGGGGCCGGTTGAGCCGCACGCCAGCTCGCCCGAGCCGGGCTGCACGAACTGCCAGCCGAGCAGCGACGAGAGCGCGTCCATGTTGCGCCGTGTGACCGGGTTCTCCCACATGTTCGTGTTCATGGCCGGCGCGGCGAGCACCTTTCCCTTGAACGCCAGGGTCACGGCCGCGATGAGGTCGTTCGCCCGTCCCGCGGCGCAGCGCGCCAGGTAGTCGGCCGTGGCCGGCGCCACCACCAGCAGGTTGGCCTGCGCGCCCAGCTCCACGTGCTCCACGCGGCTTCGGGGGCTGCCGAACATGCGCACGTGCACCGGCCGTCCGGACAGGGTCTCGAGCGTGAGGGGCGTGATGAATCGGGTCGCGGCGCGGCTCATGACCACCTGCACCGCGTATCCCTCCTTCACGAACAGGCGGCACAGCTCCGCGCTCTTGTACGCGGCGATGCCGCCCGTGACCCCGAGCAGAACGAAGGGCTGCATGTGTGGCCTCCTCGCGCGCCATTATAGCGATCGAACGGCCTTTCACCACTGCCGGGAATGGTGATGTGGATTTTTTGACTACATCATCCCACCATGGTACACATCAGCCATGGACTGGTCGGAAGACGTTTTCACGGAGGGAGACATGAGCGACGGAGGAGAGATGCGCAGTGACGGCCACGCCGGCCTCGATGTGGTGAAGTTGAAGATCGACGGCATCACGTCCGCGGTCAACACCATCCGCGACCAGCAGACCGCGCGCGGGCTGTCCCTGGTCTGTCCGTTTCCGGCGCTGGAGGTCGACGTGCCGATCTGCTTTGGCGGACCCACGGACGGCGAGATGCGAAAGGGTACGATCCATCGCATCGGCGTCGAGGATGATCCCAGGACCGGCCTGCCCAGACTGCGCCTGTCGATCCGCACTCCGGGATCGCGCGCCACGATCCTGCAGCCTCCGCCCGAGTCGCTTCTCGATGAGGCCAAGCGCGTGAGCGCGGCCCCGGACGGTCGGGCCGCCACGGATCCGAGCCTCGAGGTCGGCGAGGCCGTGGGTGTTGATGTGACCGAGGCGTCGACTCCGAAGACGCGTCCCTTCGATATCCTCGCCGAAAAGAAGGGGTCTGATCCCGCCTGGGTCGACTGTGCCGAGCTTCCGCTGCCGTCGCAGATGATGTCGGCGAAGGCGCGCACGAGACGGCGCAAGAAGGCCGCAGGAGCCGCGGCTTGGCTCGCGGTGATGATGCTCGCGGCCGGCGGCGTCTATGTCATGAAGCGTGCGGGCCTCGTGGATCTCGGCGCCGTGCGCGAGGCCGTGGCCGGGTTCCGCATGGAGACGTCCGCGCCTCCTGCTCCCGGACCCGTTGCGGCAAAGGTGGAGCCCGCGCCGGTTCCAGAGCCCGTCATGGAGCCCGAGGTGGCGTCCATGGTTCCCGAGGTCGAGCCGACACCGACACCGACACCGACACCGACGCCCGAGGTCGCGTCAACGCCCGAGCCCGCGGCCGAGGCCGCTCCGCTCACGCCCGTGTCGGGCCTTGAGGACGTGACCATCACCCTGCCCACGCGGCTTCCGGTGGAGTTCGTCTCTGCCTATCGGATGCGCGATCCGAACGGCGTGGTCGTGGATGTGCCTGGCGGCCTCGTCAAGCGCGAGGGCTGGCTCGACATCGGCACCGGGTATCCCATGATTCGTTCGATCAAGGTCGTGCAGCGCGAGACCGGCGCCAGGTTCATCGTGTACGTGCTGGGCGAGTTGCCCAGGTACATGACCCAGCCCAAGCCCGGCGGCGTGTCCTTGCGCCTCGTGCGCGGCGTGGACGGCGAGCCCGCCGAGTCCGATCAGATCGCGCTCCTCCAGAAGTAGCGTTGCCCTCCCCGAATCCATTTTCCCCATGACAGCAGGCGCAATCGAGTGCAAGATTGCCGGACCCCGACACTCCCGGGGGCGAGGGGATCCCGATGCTGCAGCGGCTGCTCTACAGTCCGTTCCTGGCCCAGGTCGTGGTGACCAGGCGGTGCAACCTGGCGTGCTCCTACTGCAACGAATTCGACAAGGTGTCCTCGCCGGTTCCGGGCGACGTGTTGCTGCGGCGGCTCGAGCATCTCAAGAGGCTCGGCGTGTTCGCGGTCGAGCTCACGGGCGGAGAGCCGCTCCTCCATCCCGACCTCGGGGATCTGGTCGCCCACGCGCGGGGCCTCGGGTTCCTCAAGGTGATGATGATCAGCAACGCGTTCCTGATGGACGAGCGGCGCATCGAGGAGCTGAACGCGGCCGGGCTGCACGAGGTGCAGATCAGCGTCGACGGCGTGGAGCCGACGAGCCGCACCGTCAAGGTGTTGCGTCACCTCGGGCCCAAGCTCGAGACCATGTCCAGGCTGGCACGCTTCCGCATCGTGCTGAGCGCGGTGCTCGGCAGCGCGAGCACGGCCGAGGCGCGCGAGGTGATCGCCTTCGCCGGCGCGCACGGCATGGCCGCGCGGGTGCTCGCGTTGCACGGCGCGGACGGCCAGTTCCGGCTCGAGGATGGGGAGCGGCAGGCGTACCTGGACATCAGTCGGGCCCTCGGGCACCGCTTCCGCGAGGCGCACGACTACCGCACCCGGCTGCTTTCGGGCCGGCCGGCGCCCTTCAAGTGCCGCGCCGGGAGCCGCTACCTGTACGTGGCCGAGGACGGGATGGTGCACTGGTGCTCGCAGACGCGCGCCGACTTCGCCGTGCCGCTCGAGGACTACGACCAGGCCACTTTGCGCGAGCAGTTCCACACACCCAAGCGCTGCAGCGTGCACTGCACGATGGGCTGCGCGAGGACGTCGAGCGCGCCCGATCGGTGGCGGCCGCAGCATCCCTGACCGCGGCGCCGGGTCATTCCATGCGATCCGGAGCGTCCGAGCCCGCGCGCAGGGCCTCGAGCCTGTCGAGCGCCAGCACGAGCTCCGGGGCGAGCGGGCACTCGATGCGCACCGGGCCGTGGGGACCTTCGAACGCGAGCACCGCGAGGTGCAGGAACGGACGGGCGAGCAGGCAGGTCTCGGCCAGGAAGCGGTTGGTGCGCGCGTCGCCGTAGCGCTCGTCGCCCAGGATGGGGTGGCCGATGGAAGCCAGATGCCTTCGGATCTGGTGGCGCCGGCCCGTTTCCGGGAAGCAGCGCACGAGCCCGTAGCCGCCCTTCACGGCCTCGCGCTTGTACCGCGTGACCTCGTCGCCGCGTCCGCCCACGCGCCCGGCCTTGTGCGGCACGCCGCGCACCAGGGCCAGGTACTCCTTGATCATGGCGCGCGTCTCGAACAGGCGTCCCAGGTTGCGCAGGGCCTCGCCGCGGGCGAGCAGCACCGGGCCAGAGGTGCCCACGTCGAGGCGGTGAGCGGGCTGAAGATCCGCGAGCCCTGTGGCGGCGCGCGCGGCCGCGAGCAGCGACGGCTCACCCGGTTCCTGGGGGTGCGTGGGCAGGCAGGCGGGCTTGTACACGGCCATGGCGTCGCCCTCGCGCCACAGGATCTCGGGCTTCCACGGTGCGCGCTCGAGCAGGGCCACGCTCTCCACGTGCTCCGTGAGCGGGAACATGTCCACCGGCACGACGGCGTGCGTGGCGAGGCCCAACACGGCGAGCACGTCGAGGTCGCGGGCCAGGCTGTCGGGCTCGCACGACACGTACGCGACCCGCGCCGGCGCCGCGCGTCCGATGGCGGAGAGCACGGACCTCGGCACGCCCCGGCGCGGCGGATCGAGCACGATCCGGTCGGCCTCGAGCTCTGCGGCCACGTCCTCGGCCGGCGCCTGTACCACGCGTACGGCCACCCCGTTCCGCATGGCGCTCGCCACCGCATCGTCGGCCGCGGTGAGAACACTCTCAACGGCCGTGACCGGGCCGGCCTCGCGCGCCAGCGCCACGGCGAACGCGCCCACGCCCGCGTACAGATCCGCCACGCCCTTGACCGGCCCTTCTGCGGTGTCGAGGAGCCAGGTGCGCACCAGCTCGTGGAGCAGCTCCGCGGCGGCGGGGTTCACCTGGAAGAACGCGCCCGGCGACAGGCGGAAGGACAGCTCTCCGATGCGCTCCTCGATGAACGCCTCGCCGGCGAGATTGTCGGTGACTCCCGCCAGCGCCCGGGACACGGGCGCGCGTGGCGCGACCCGCAAACCCACGCCGATCACCTCGGGCCGAACGGACATGAGCTCCTCGGCCAGCTTCCGGAAATGTCCCTGCGCGGCAGGCCCAGCCGCCACGAGCGTGACGTGGATGCTCGACGTCGCGCGCGACCAGCGCAGATCCACGTGGGGCACCTTCGGGTCGGACGTGGCGAGCAGCCTTCGCAGCTCCTCCACACACGGCAGGAGCTCCGGCGGAACGACCAGGCAGCCCGGGATGTCCACGACGCGGTGTGTGCCCGGTGCGTAGAGCCCGATGCGGGCACGATTTGTCCCGGGCGCCGGCTCCACGGCCAGCTTCACCCGCGTCCGGTAGCCCACGGACGACGGCGCCGGCCGGCAGGCCCTGATCTCCGCGCGGGCGAGGGCAGGAAACCGGGCCAGGGCCGAGGCCACCTTCCGCTTCTTGAGCTCGAGCTGCTCGCTGAGCGGCAGGTCCAGCAAACCACAGGCGCCGCACAGGGGACGGTGGGGACAGGCGAGCATGCGCGCACTATGCGCGAACGTTCGGCACGAGTCTACGAATCGCAGAATTTTCGCTGTGCAATTCCGCGTCGGGCGCGCCATGAAATCCGCGGCCCGTTTCTTGAAAAGCAAAGAGGTTCCGGTATATTGCAGGACGAACGTGATGTTTTTCATGAATGGCCCGCCCATTGCAACAATCCCGGGCGGAGGTGACCGTGAGAAAAACGCGAATCAACCTGATGGCCCTGGCCGTGCTGGTCTTTCCCGGCATGGCGGGCGCCGAGGAGCGCGACGACCTCGACGTCATGGACGGCGGGATCCCGGAGGGTGAAGCCGGGGAGGAGCGGTCCGAGCCGGACGGGGCGGCGAGCGTCAATTCCGGCGAGGAGGAGGTCTTCCTGCTGCTCGGCTTCGACAACAACAAGGGCGTGTGGGGGCGTTCCGACGCGCTCATGATCGTGGTGGCGAGGTACGGGGCGCGCGAGCTCGGGGCAATCAGCATTCCGCGCGATCTGTGGGTCGACGTTCCGGGCGCGGCGCCCTCGCGCATCAACGTGGTCTACCGGGCGGGCGCGCTCAACGGCGGACCCGACGCGGGGCGCGACCTCATCAAGGGCGTGATCCGCGATCAGCTCGGCGTGAGCGCCGATCACGTGGTGGCCGTGGACTTCGGCGGGTTCGTGCGCATCGTGGATCAGCTCGGCGGCATCCCGGTCGACGTGCCGTGCGCCATCGAGGATCGCTTCCTCGATCCCACGGCCGAGGGCGGCCGCGTGCCGCTCTCTTTGCCCGCGGGCCGCAGCGTGCTCGACGGGCGCACCGCGCTGCTCTACTCCCGCTCGCGCCACGGCCGCAGCGACTGGGATCGGGCGAGCCGCCAGCAGGCCCTGCTGATGGGCCTGCGCGAACGCGCCATGAGCTTCGGCGTGGTGCCCCGGATCCCGGCCCTGTGGGAGGAGATCCGCAAGGATCTCAAGACCGACATCGACGCGCGCAGCGCGTTCCGCCTGGCCCGCCTGGCCCTCACCCTTCGCAGGGACAAGCTGCACGGCATCGTGCTGCGGGAGCCCGAGGTGGCCGAGTGGCGCACGCCGGACGGCAAGCAGGTGCTCGTGGCCGACAAGGACATGGTCGCCCGCCGCCTGAAGGGCCTCTTTTCGGGCCCGCGACCCGGCACGCGGCGCGGCGTTTGCCAGCCCCCGGACGCGGCCCTCAGATGGCGTGAGCCGCGCTGATTCGCGACTCCTGGTTGCGCGGCTTGCCGAGCGGGCATCCCCTTCGATATAGGAACGTTCCATGGGCTTGTTGAAAAAGCGGTGGTTCGCCCCGCTGCTGCTCGCGCTCCTGACCCTCGCGCCGTTTCATCGACTGCTTGTCGGGGCGGAGCTGCCAGTGCCGGACGACGGGTTCATCTCCGACCTCGCCGACGGAGAGTTTCCTGTCCGGGTGGAAGCCGGGCGCCTGCTGCGCGCCGGCGAGGCACCGCTATGGACCTCGCGCATCTGGACAGGCGTTTCCCTCTGCGGCTCCGGCGCCATCGATCCGCTGTCGCTCCTGCTCTACACGTCCCTCCCTCCAGCCCTGGCCCTGGGCTGGCACGTGGCGTTACTGCTCGCCGCGGCCGCGCTCGGCGCCTTCGCGCTGGCCCGTCAAATCGGCGCGAGCCGACCCGGAGCATTCCTTGCCGGATTCGTTTTTGCCTGGTCCGGCTTTTTTGTCTGCCAACTTCGGCATCTGGGGGTGCTCGGCACGGTCGCCTTCTTTCCGGCCGCGCTCTTCTGCCTCGAACGGGCCGCCTGCGGCAGCCACCATGCGGCGTCCGACGCTCGGATGGTTTCCTGGCGGAGCCGGGTTGCGTGGCTCGTTGCCTTTGCCGGCGTTTTCGGGCTCCAGATCCTGGAAGCGTTTCCGCAATCGGCTTACATCTCCGGACTTTGCTACGCGGCCCTGGTCTCGGCCCGGGGCGTTTGGCTGTATGCCGCGGGGAAAGATGTAGAGAGCCACGGCGTCCGTGTTCGGGCGGCCGGCGGCCTGGCGCTGGGGGCGCTGGGCGCCGCGATCGTCGGCCTGATGATCGGCGCGGTGCAGTTGCTGCCCCTGCACGATCTCGGCAGCTTCTCGGATCGCGGCAGCAGCGGATCTTACGAATGGGCGACCCATTTCAATTATTGGCCGCCCGACGTACTGACCTTCTTCATTCCTTACATCAACGGCGATATCTCGGATCTCTCCTATCAGGGCACCGGTATCTTCTGGGAGGACTACGGCTACGTGGGGTTGTTGACCGTGTCGCTCGCGATCCTGGCCGCGTTGCGCATGACCACACGATTCGCCGTGGCTTTCTGGTCAGCGACGACGATCCTCACCTTCGGCTTGGTGCTCGGTCGCTACACTCCGCTCTTTCGCATGGCCCACGATATCCTTCCGGGGCTGTCGACCTTCCGTTTTCCGACCCGCTTTCTTTTCGTCGTCGAGCTGGGGCTGGCCTTGCTCGGCGCCCTCGGGCTGACGCTCGTCGAAAACCGGCTGGCCGGACGCTGGCACGGCCCTCGCTCGCACTGGCTGGCTTTCTGCCTGACCGGCCTGCTGGTGGCGGTGACCGTCGTCGATGTGGTTTGGCACAATCGCCGGCAGAATCCTTTCGCAGACGCCGCACGCTGGATGGCCGCCCCTCGAACGGCAAAGGCCATCCTCGCCGAGGCCGTTCCGGGTCGCGTCTTCAGCCCATCTGTGACGCAATTGCATATGCAGGCTTTCGTGGCAGCCCGCGGCTGGAGTGACCTCGAGCCTTTCTATGCCCACCGTGAGTACCTGCAACCCAACGGCAACCTGCTGCACGGCGTCTCGACCGTGGACGGGTATTCCGGGATATCCCCGTGGTGGCTGGTCAATCTCCTCGGCGATCACAACCGGAACGGAGTCATGCAGCCGCTGTACAGCCTCCAGCCTTCCGGCCTCCAGGCGTCACCGGCGTTTTTCGCGCTGCTCGAGGCGCTCTCGGTCCGCTGGATGATCCTGCCTCGGCGAGTCGACAATCCGCACTTGAGGTTCGTGCTCGCCACTCCCGAGGCGGCGTTGCACGAGTTGCAAGGGACCCTGCCGCGGGCCAGGGTCATGACACGGGTTCGAGTCGTGGGCCCCGCCACCAACGTCGCTCGTGAGCTCCTCGAAGGGACAATCGACTTGCGTCGCGAGGTCTTGGTGGAAGATCCCGCCGTCGCAACAAGGATGCCCGGTGGCGAAGCGCATGGCGTGGCCCGCATCGTGCTCGACCGGTCCGATGAGGTCGTGGTCGATGCCAGCGCACCCCGGGGAGGGCTCCTGCTGCTCGCCGACACGTGGTACCCGGGCTGGGAGGCGGCCGTCGACGGACGCCCCGAGTCGATCCTGCGCGCCAACCTCGCGCATCGCGCCGTGCCCCTGCCGCCGGGAGATCATCGGGTCGTCTTTCGCTTCCAGCCCGCCAGCTTCTCCTTGGGCCTGGCGCTCTCCGGCTTGGGGGTGGCGCTCCTGTTGGGAGCCCTGATCTACGCCAGACGCCGGACGGCCTACCTGAAGTAATCGTCGAACATCGCGGCCATGTAGTCGAGCTCGGCCTCGCCCAACCCGGGATAGACGCCGACGAAGAACGTACTTCTCATGGCGTGATCGGTATTTTCGAGATTTCCGACAATCCGACGGGGGATCGCCTGGTACGCCGGATGGCAAAGGATGTTGCCGGCGAAGAGAGGCCGCGTCTCGATGCCGCGATCCTCGAGAAAGTGGGTCAGATCGTCGCGTTCCACGCCCTGATCGGAGCGTACGGTGATGGCGAAGGCGAACCAGGACGGCTCCGATTCAGCTGTCGCTTGGTGCAAGACGAGCCGATCAGCGAACCGGGCGAGCCGGGAAAAGAGAAAGTCGTGGTTCAGGCGTCGTTTCGCGGTAAAGGCATCCAGGCGGTCCAGCTGAGCGCAACCGATGGCGGCCTGGATATCGGTCATCTTCATATTGTAGCCGACGTGGGAGTAAACGTACTTGTGGTCGTAGCCCGGCGGCAGAGCTCCCCATGTCGTCTCGAAGCGCCGGCCGCACGTGCCGCTGCTCCCGGCCTCGCAATAGCAGTCCCGCCCCCAGTCGCGAAGAGAGCGCACGATGCGGGCGATCTCGACGTTGCTCGAGGCGACTGCCCCGCCCTCGCCGGTGGTGATGTGGTGTGCCGGGTAGAAGGAAAACGAGGCGATATCACCGAAACCGCCGGTGGGGCGCCCCCGATAGAGGGAGCCCAGCGCGTCGCAGTTGTCCTCGATCAGCCACAGGCCGCGACGTCGCGCCAAACCGGCGATACGATCCAGGTCGAACGGGTTGCCGAGGGTGTGGGCGAGCAGGATCGCCCTGGTCCGGGGGCCGATCGCCTCCTCGACGCGGTCGGGCAACGCGTTGTAGCCGCCGATATCGATATCCACGAAGACCGGTACGAGACGGTTCTGGATGATCGGCGCCACCGTGGTGGGAAAGGCCGCGGCGACGGTGATCACCTCGTCGCCCGGCTCGAGCCTCCGCTGTCCGAGGCACGGCGAGGTGAGCGCCGTGACGGCAAGCAGGTTGGCCGAGGAGCCGGAGTTGACCAGCGCCACGTCGGCGGCGCCGACTCTGCGGGCGAGCCGCTTCTCCATCTGTGCGGCGAAGCGTCCGGCGGTGAGGTTGAACTCGAGCACCGCCTCCACCGCGGCGACGATCTCCTCGGCGCCGAACACCCTGCCCGCGTAATGCACCGGCGTCTTCCCGGGTGAGAACGGATCCGCCTGAGCGGCGCCGGCGAGATTTCGGACGAGATCGAGCATCTGTTTGCGAAGGTCCGCCTCGTTCATCTCGCCCACCAGTCTCCCCTGCGCCGCGCCGCGGCGAGGTATCGGCGGAGGTCGGCCGAGCACAGACGCGCCGCGCCCAACCCCTCCATATGGCGGCGGTACCACCCCGCGGTCAGGTGAACCGCCTCGTCGATGCCGAACACCGGGCACCAGTCGAGCATCGCGGCCGCCTTCTCGCAGCAAAGGCCGAGCGTTTCCTGCTCGCGCGAGGGGGTCGCCTGCCGCCGCACGACCCGGCTTCCGCAGCCCATTTCCCGGTGCAGCCGATCGACCATTTCGCCGACCGTGAGCCGCTGTCCGTGCTGCGGACCGAAGTTCCATGCGCCGCCGGTGGGACCGGGGCGTTCAAGGAGCCGGATCGCAAGACACATGTAGCCGGCGAGCGGATCGAGGACGTGCTGCCAGGGCCTCATCGCCGTGGGGCTGCGGACCACGAGAGCCCTCTTCTTCTCCAGCGCGCGGATCGCGTCCGGCACGATGCGGTGGGCGGCCCAATCGCCGCCGCCGATCACGTTGCCGGCGCGGGCCGTGGCCAAACCCGGTGCGCCATCGACAAAAAAGAACGATCTTCGAAAGGCGGCGGTGGCGATCTCGGCGCACGCTTTGCTCGCGCTGTACGGATCGGATCCGCCGAGCGGGTCGCCCTCGCGGTGTGCGAGGATCGCCTCGTCGCGCTCGTAGCATTTGTCGCTCGTCACCACGACCACGGCACGCGTGGACGGCGAACGCCGCACCGCCTCGAGCAGGTTGACCGTGCCCTGGACGTTCGTCTCGAACGTTTCTCGCGGTCGCTCGAACGATTCGAGCACGATCGGCTGAGCCGCCAGATGGAAGACCACCTCCGGTGAAAAATCGACGACGCTTCGCTCGAGCTGTGCGCTGTCGCGGACATCGCCTATCTGATGCTCCACATGGCGCTCGAGCTTAAGGAGGTCGAACAGCGCCGGATCAGTGCCCGGTGAAAGGGCATAGCCGCGGACCCGGGCGCCGAGGCGGCAAAGCCAGAAGGCGAGCCAGCTCCCCTTGAAGCCGGTGTGGCCGGTGACGAAAACGCGCCGACCTCGAAAGGCGTCGTGGAACATCGTGCCTAGTCCCCGTCCTTCCAGACGACCCACGGCGATCGGCCGGCGCTCCAGTGCTCCTCGAGCTCGAGCAGGTCGCGCAGCGTGTCGACGCAGCGCCAGTATCCGTCATGCTCGTACATCATCAGCTCGCCGTCCTGCGACAGCTTTTCGAGAGGCTCCTGTTCGAGCATGCATTCGGGGTAGAGACGGAGCACGTCGAAGATCTCCGGATTGAAGACGAAGAAGCCGCCGTTGATCCGTTCGACCTCCATTGACGGTTTTTCGAGGAATCTCACGACGCGCCCGTTCTCCACCCAGAGCAGCCCGAAGCGGCCGGTCGGGATGACGCCGGTCACCGTTGCGATTCGACCGTGGGAACGGTGGAAGGCGAGCAGCTTCCCGATGTCCACGTCGGCCACGCCGTCGCCGTATGTGAGCAGGAAAGGCTCGCGGCCGAGGTGCTTCTCGACCCGCGCGAGACGCGTACCGGTGCCCGCCTCCTTGCCCGTGTCGGCGAGAGTCACCGTCCAGTCGACTTGGCCGGCGCCGCCGTGGTAGTCGACCCGGCCCGGCGAGCCCATGTGCAGCGTCAGATCGCTGTTCATCGCCTCGTAATGGAGGAAATACTCCTTGATGACGTGGCCGAGATGGCCGAGACACAGGACGAAATCGTTGTGACCGTGATGGGCGTAACCCTTCATGATGTGCCACAAGAGAGGTCGCCCGCCCACTTCGACCATCGGCTTGGGGATGGTGCCGGCCGTGGCGTCGTGGAGCCGGGTTCCCCTCCCGCCGCACAGGATCACCGCCTTCATCGCCCGCTCCCGCCTTGCCCGAAGTCGAACAGCCCGTTCGCTGGTTTTGTCATCGCGTGTTCGATTATACTGGGTTCGCAATGCCGAGGCCAGCGGACATCGGCGGCGAGGAGGGCAATGATCGCGAGCGTGCAGCGTCGGGCTCAACCGGTTTCGAAAACGGATCTCGACGAGGTGTTGGCGCTGGCGCGCGAGCCGCTCGCCGAGCTTCGCAACGAGCGGATCTTCATCTCCGGCGGCACGGGATTCTTCGGCATGTGGCTCCTCGAGACGTTGGTCCACGCCAACCGCGTGCTCGGGCTCGGCTGCCGGATCGCCGTGCTGACCCGTCGCCCCGAGGAGTTCGCCGCCAGAGCGCCGCACCTGGCCGGCCTGTCCGAGATCGCTCCGATCCGGGGCGACGTCCGCTCCTTCGACTTTCCCTCAGGGACGTTTTCCCACGTGATCCATGCTGCGGCCGAGTTGAGCACGCGGCAGAACGCCAACGAGCCCGGGGAGCTGCTCGACACGATGGTGGGCGGAACGGCGCACGTCCTCGATCTGGCCGAGCGTTCAGGAACATCGCGTCTTCTTTTGGTCAGCTCCGGCGCGGTGTACGGTCGCCAGCCGCCGGATCTGGCGAGGATCCCGGAGGGATGGCCGGGCGGACCCGATCCCCTGGACCCGTGCTCGGCCTATGCCGAGGGCAAGCGGACCGCCGAGCTATTGTGCGCCATCCGTTCCCGGGGCAAGGCGCTCGAGGTGAAGGTCGCGCGGTGCTTCGCCTTTGTCGGGCCGCACCTGCCGCTCGACGGGCACTTCGCCGTCGGAAACTTCATCCGCGACGGGCTTCGCGGCGGACCGATCGAAGTGCGCGGCGACGGCACGCCGCGGCGCTCCTACCTCTATCCGGTGGATCTCGTTTCATGGCTATTGAACATTTTCGCTCGCGGCCAAAGGCTCCGGCCGTACAATGTCGGTTCTCCGGACGATGTTTCCATTGCCGAGCTCGCGAATCTCGTGTCTCGGGCGTTTCCTTCGCCGCCGGAAGTGGTGGTGTGTGGGCAAACCGTGCCGGGCTCTCCTCCTGAGCGCTACGTGCCTGAGGTTTCTCGCGCGGCCGACGAGCTCGGGCTGAGGCCGACCGTAGGGCTCGAGGAGGGCCTGAAGCGTACGGTTTCATGGCATTCGAACCGATGATCGTCGCGAAGATAGAGCGGATCGCGCGGACTCTGCTTGGAAAACGCTTCGTGCGGTTTCTCCTTGTCGGCGGGTTGAACACCCTCTTCGGCTATGGAACGTTCGCCTTCATGATCTTCATCGGGTTGCACTACGCATTGGCGGCGGCGCTGTCGACCGTGGCGGGCATCATTTTCAACTTCTTTGCCACCGGATCTCTGGTTTTCAAGAACGCGAATCCAGTCCTCTTTTTTCGATTTCTTGCCGTTTACGGCGCCCTCTATCCCGTCGGTGTGGCCGAGCTCAGGGTCGGTCTTCTCCTCGGATCAAACCACTACCTCACGGCTGCGGTGTGCCTTCTGCCCAATGCCCTGCTGACGTACAGCCTGCAGAAGCGCTGGGTCTTTCGCTCTCCCAAAAGGGTTGGCAGTTGACAGGGTTGTCGACCAGAAACTACTATCATTTAAGGTGCATGATGAAACAGGTGAAAATCGGCGAAAGGATCATCGGTGACAATCAGCCCTGCTGGATTGTGGCCGAGGTTGGCATCAACCACAACGGTGACATCGATCTTGCAAAGAAGCTGATCGACATCGCCTCCATCGCCGGCTGCAATGCCGTCAAATTCCAGAAGCGCACGATAGAAGTCGTCTATTCCCCCGAAGAGCTGGCCAAACCGAGAGAGAGCCCGTTCGGAACCACCAACGGCGATCTGAAATACGGTCTGGAGTTCGGCGCGGCCGAGTACGACGAGATATCCCGCTACTGTCGCGAGAAAAAGATGCCTTGGTTCGCGTCGTGCTGGGACGAGGCCTCGGTCGACTTCATCGATGCCTATCGACCGCCGTGCTTCAAGATCGCCTCGGCCTGCCTCACGGATGACGCGCTGCTGCGCTACACCCGAGCCAAGGGCAAGCCGATCCTGTTGTCGACCGGGATGAGCACCATCGAGCAGATCGACCACGCGGTCGAGATCCTGGGCAAGGACGATCTCGTCATTCTGCACTCGTGCAGCACATATCCGGCGAGCTACGACGAGCTGAACCTCCGGGCCATCGGAACGCTCCATGCCCGATACGGAGTTCCGATTGGATACTCGGGACACGAGACCGGATTGGCCTCGTCGGTCGCGGCGGTCGCGATGGGCGCCCGCGTGGTGGAGCGCCACATCACATTGGAGCGCTCCATGTGGGGAACGGATCAAGCAGCATCTCTGGGGCCCAACGGCATGCTGCATGTCGTTCGCGACATCCGGCTCGTCGAGATGTCGTTCGGCGACGGGGTCAAACGCGTATTGACGCGAGAAGAGCCGATCATCAAGAAACTTCGCCGCGTGGGAGCTTGATTCGTGCGCATGACGACACTTCCCGCGCTTGCCGAGCGCGCCCGCCGCATCCGTTCCATCGTATTGGACGTGGACGGCGTCCTGACCGATGGCTCGTTTTCATGGGAGCCGGACGGTCGAGAATCGAAACGCTTCTCCTTTCGCGACGTCATGGGGGTTTCCGTCGGCCGTCGCGCAGGGCTGGTCTTTGCCCTGGTGTCCGGTGAATCTTCCGAGCTCGTCGATCGGTATGCTGCCAAGCTGGGCATCGCGGCGGTCTTCAAGGGATGTCGCGATAAGGCGGAGGCGGTCCGCGTTTTCGCGTCCACCGAGGGCTTCGACCTGTCGGAAATCGCTTTCATGGGAGACGACGTCAACGACGTTCCGGCCATGGCGTTGGTCGGGCTTCCGGCCGCACCGGCCGACGCCCACGAAGCAGCCATTAAGGCCGCGGTGTTCGTGTCGTCGCGTCCCGGAGGCGGTGGCGCCGTGCGTGAGCTGGTCGATCGAATTCTGTCTTGTGGACGTTCGTTGTCTCCATCACCCTCTCCCCAAGCAAACGGTCACGTCTCGGGCACCAAGCTTTCGGACTACGTGGCCAGCTTCGTCGCGGAACAGGGCGTGCGGCATGTCTTTTTTTTCCCCGGCGGCGGCGCGATGCATCTCAACGACTCCTTCGGGCACACGGAAGGCCTGACGGCGGTCTGCACGCTTCACGAGCAGGCGGCGGCGATCGCTGCCGAGGCATACGCCCGCGTTACCGGGAATCTTGGCGTCTGCCTGGTGACCACCGGTCCGGGAGGCACGAACGCGGTGACCGGCGTGTCGGCGGCCTGGCTCGATTCGACCCCGTGTCTCTTTTTGTCCGGGCAGGTGAAGCGGCCCGACCTCATGACAGACCGGGGCGTGCGTCAGATGGGTTGCCAGGAAAACGACATCGTGTCGATTGTGCGCTCGCTCACCAAGTACGCGGTCACGGTGACGGAACCGGAGCGCATACGCTTCGAGCTCGAAAAGGCCCTTCATCTGGCTCGCGACGGAAGACCGGGACCGGTGTGGCTGGACGTCCCGCTGGATGTCCAGGCGGCCCCCATCGATGTTGCGGCGCTGGAACGTTTTGTTCCCGAACTTGAGCCGATGGCGAATGCAAAAGAGGCGCTCGCCTCGGCCGTCGAGGACACGATTGCGTTGCTGAACGGCGCCGAGCGTCCGGTCCTTCTCGTCGGGAACGGCGTGCGGATCGCACGGGCCAACGAGTTGCTGACCCAGATCGTCGGGGCGCTGGGCGTGCCGGTGCTGACGACCCGCCTCGGCGTGGACCTCTTGCCCCACGACCATCCGTTGTGTTGCGGCATTCCGGGAAGCATCGCGTCCCGCGGCGCCAACTTCACGCTGCAGAACTGCGATCTGCTGCTGGCCGTCGGCGCGCGACTCGATCTCGCGTTCACCGCATACAATCACGAGGCGCTGGCGCGTGGAGCGCGCAAGATCATGGTCGACGTCGATCCGGCCGAGCTCACGAAGATGCAGACGCCCATCGACCTGCCGATTGCCGCCGATGCGCGTCTGTTTCTGCAAGGGGTGCTCGACCGGAGAAACCACATCGCTGCCAAGGATCGTGCGCCCTGGTTGGCTCGGTGCGCCGAATGGAAGACGCGCTACCCGTTCTGCCTACCCGATGAGCTGCGTCGCTGCGACGGGATCAGCATGTACGATTTCTCGAAGATCGTCTCACGGCAGCTCGTTCCCGACGACGTGGTGTTGCCGGGCAGCTCGGGTTTCGCCTGCGAGATTTTTCTCACGGTGCTCGAGGTCAAAGCGGGTCAGCGTGTTTTCCACAACAAGGGAACCGGCGCCATGGGTTTCGGCCAGCCGGCAGCCATCGGCGCTTGCCTCGCATCCGGCGGTCGAAGAACGATCTGCATCGATGGTGATGGGGGGTTTCAGCTCAATATCCAGGAGCTGGAAACGGTTCGTCGACTCGATCTTCCCATCAAGTTCTTCGTGATGAACAACGCCGGCTTCGCGTCGATCCGCGCCTCGCAGAACAACTACTTTCATCGGTTGACCGCGGCCGATGCGACCAGCGGGCTGACCCTGCCCGACACGCTCGAGATTGCCAGGGCCTATCGCCTGCCTGCCCATCGCATATCGGATCCGAACAACCTCGCCGAACAGGTGTCGCAGGTCCTGTCTCAACCCGGTCCGTCAATCACCGAGGTCGTGCTGCTTGCGGACGAGCCGCGGGCTCCGCGCGTGGCCTCGACGCAGCGACCTGATGGCTCAATGGTTTCGAGGCCGCTCGAGGATCTCTGGCCGTTTTTGCCGCGTGACGAGTTTTACGCGAACATGATCGTTCCCCCTTTGCCGGACTGATCGAGGTTGACCGTGCAGCAGAGACTCGCCATGGACTCGGCCTCCCACTCGAAGGCGATTTCCATGATCGTCGAGCAGAGCGCCGACACGATGGAGGCGATCGCCCGACATCTGATCGGTGTTTTCCGCGCTCATGGGAAACTCCTGCTGTGCGGCTGCGGCGGCAGCGCGGCTGACACGCAGCATATCGCCGGCGAGTTGGTCAATCGGTTTCGCTTCGACCGCCCGGCCCTGCCGGCCGTTGCGCTGACGACCGACGCTTCGGTTTTGACCTGCGTCGCCAACGACATCGCGTTCGAGTCGGTCTTTTCCAGACAGGTCGAGGCGCTCGGGCGTCAGGGGGACGCTCTTCTCGCAATCAGCACCAGCGGCCGCTCTCCCGTTGTCCTGCGTGCGCTCGAGACAGCCCGGACCATTGGCATGACGGCCATCGGTTTCACCGGGGTGGGCGGCGACGTGCCGATGCGTCCGCTTTGCGACTTTCTGCTCATAGCCCCCACCCCCGACACCGCGCGTATACAGGAGTGTCATCAATTCTGCTACCATGTGATTTGCGCGGAGATCGAGTCTGGGCTTTTTCCTGACGGAGCGAAATGATGGTTGCTACCACCAAGCCGAGCATTCACGGCGCAGCCGCCGATGTCGAGTCTCCCCTTTCTCCGGAGCTGATGCGCGTTCATATCGAAGCGCTGCTCTCTCGTCGAAAAAACTACCTTCAAGAAGTCAAGGATATCGTTGCCTGCCATGAGTTTGTCGTTTTCTACGGTTGTGGTGCGATACTTAACAGCATTGTCGAAACCTGGGATACTCACGTCGGGCGAAAGATCGATTTCGTCTGTGATAGCGATCGTGAGAAATGGGGCCACGTTTTCTGTGGCGCGACCTGTCTCTCTCCACAAGAATTATTGGCTATCAAGCACAGATGTGCCGTATTTGTAACGATCGGAGACTTCAAGCCCGTTTTCGAGTGGCTCAAACAGAATGACTTCATCTCGGTAAATCAGATTTTCAAATATGATCTCGAAACATCAAATTATTTAGCAACAGCAAGCATCGGCACAATTGCAGACAATCTCGTCAGCACATATAATCTCCTGTCAGACAGGCATTCCGTTAGTGTTTTCAACGCAATTTTGAATCGTATTTTTTGTTCCCAAGAAGACATCGACGTCATGGCGAGAGTTTGTGACAATAATCAATATTTCCCTTCTGAGATTATCCAGCTCCAGGCCGACGAAACGTTCCTCGATGTCGGAGGTTATGACGGGGATACTTTGAGGGATTTCGTTAGTCGCACTTCTGGTCATTTTTCGAGAATTTATGTGTTTGAGGTGGATAGGCATAATTTCGACCGACTTCGCGACAATGTCTCTCTCCTGCCATGTAGTGATAGAATATCGATTTACAATCTAGGCGCCTGGGATAGCGAATGCGATATTTCCTACTCTATCGGTCATTCCCAAAGCACGGTTGGTATCGGAGAAGGTCACGGCCATGTGGCGCGACTGGACGATATTCTTTGTAACGAAAAAATCAGCTTCATCAAAATGGACATAGAGGGTGCAGAGCTTCGCGCGCTGGTCGGGGCGCAAGGAATCATCAGCTCACAACGTCCGCGCCTTGCGATTTGCATCTATCACAAATTCTCTCATCTCTGGGAGATCCCGCTTTATGTTCATTCGATTATGCCTGAATGCAAAATATATCTTCGCCATTATACAACACTCGAATATGAAACAGTCTGCTATGCGGTTTCATAAGAACGAGCTGGGAGGCCATCGCTAATGAACGAAAAAGATCTCGAAAACGCTAAACGGGAAAAACTCAGGCGAGAGAAGCCAGGTGTCTATGAAAAGGTCATGAAAATTGCGGATCGCCACGCTCGCGGCGTCGCCACGCCTATCATCGATATAGGTTATAACTACTCTTGCAACATGAACTGTAGGCACTGCTGCGCGTCGCGTTTCGAGAAGAAAAACCGGCGCCTTGCTCCAGATGATCTTCAGAACCTCAGCAACCAGGCTCATGATCTCGGACTTTGTCAGTTTTGCATATCCGGCGGGGAACCACTTCTTTTCAAAGATTTGGATGACGTCCTTTTAGCTCTACAGCCGGAAAAATTTCACTTAACAATGAGCACTAATGCATATTTCATGACGAAAGAGAAGGCCAAACACCTAAAACAGCTTGGACTAGACAAGGTCAAGATAAGTGTTGACGATTTCGATTCTGCTCGGCACGACGAAAATCGAGGGAAACTGGGAGCATATTCAAGGGCAATTGAAGGACTAGAAAACGCTCGAGATGCCGGACTGAATGTTGTAATTCAGACTGTGGTTACACGTCAGAATTGTAAGTCAGAAGGCACAATAGCGATGGCAGAATTTGCAAAGAAGAACGGTTACATATTCGATGTTATGGTTGTTCGCGCCATAGGTGAGCTTGAGGGAAACTATGATGTCCTTATAAACGAAGAGGATTCTGCCTTTTTGTTAGAATTGCACGAGAAATATCCCAATATGCATCGCGATACGTTCCCAGCTTATGGGATGTCCAAAGGTTGTAGTTGTGTTAATTCGACTCTGCATCTCACACAGTTCGGTGATATATTGCCATGTGCATATATTCATATCAGTATCGGCGATTTCTTTTCTGAATCCCTGGAGGATATCATTTCGAGAGGACAGCGCATAAGACATTTTCGAAAATACAGTAAGCTATGCCTATCCGGTGAAGATCGGGCATTTATTCAGAAATACATGTCAAAATTCTACGGGAAGCCTTTGCCGATTCCTTGGTGGGAAGCTTTTGAGAAAGACGATTTTGAGGAGTGACATTTCAAACAATAGAATAGTCATAAGATAGATATGAAGGCCATGACACCCTACACAAGCTTGCCTATAACGAATCGCTATATTCTCAAGGACATACTGCCGTTGAAAAAGCCGTTTACCGTACTGATTGAACCTTCTAGCCTCTGCAATTTCAGGTGTATTCAATGTTTTCAGAGTATTAGGGGGGAAAGCTATTTTACTAGAAACAGGGGGAATCTGTCTCTGGAAGCGTTCGGAAAAGTAATCAGGCAGCTTGAAGGCTGGAAAGGAAACATAGTAAAAGTACTAAAGCTCAGTCTTTATGGTGAGCCGCTCATTAATGGTCATTTCTGCGAAATGCTCGAGATCGCAAGAAAGGCCAATGTCGCAGAGCGGATCGAAACGACAACAAATGCATTCCTCTTGGCGCGAAATATCGCGGATAAGATGGTTGAACAACAACTCGACTATTTGCGTGTTTCAATATACGCGACGGCGCAAAAACGTCACGAAGAAATCACTGGTGTAAAAAAAGGCATGCGGATTATTCGAGAGAACCTAAGTGTGTTGCAAGATATAAAGAGAGAACGTAGCTCACAGAGGCCATTTGTGAGCGCAAAAATGATGGATACCTATGGAGATGGGAACGAACGTTTCTTGGGAATGTATAGAGGAATTGTAGATGAGGCATATATTGACAAGCCTCACGGCTGGATCCGAAACGAACATGTTGACTTTATAGGGAAATATTATGGTGAACGTGTCTCCATGGCGAGGGAGGATATGGAGAAAGGTAGTACCGGAAGGATCGCCTGCCCCATGGCCTTTACGACAATGGCGGTGCGCAGCAACGGGGATGTGTCTCCATGTTGTGTCGACTACATCGGTGGTACCAATTTGGGGAATATATTTGAGAGGGACCTGAAGGAGATTTGGGAATCAAGAGAATGGTACGAATTCCAAAGGATGCAGCTTGAGGGCAGAAAGAATGAGAGCCCATCATGTTCGAGATGTTCTATTTATCGAAGCGATTATTATACGCGTGACATCATCGATGGTTTCCCCATTGAAAAATTGATTACGCCGAAGGGGAGGTGAGGCGGTGAAGAAAAAGATAAGCATTGTTACCGGATGTTACAATGAGGAGGAGAACATTGAAGAGTTTTACAGAAGAGTTATCTCTGTCCTGGAAGACAGACCAGAATACGATTACGAGATTATTGTTGCCGACAACTATTCTCGAGACAAGAGTAGAGAGATCCTGAGATCGATTGCAGATCGCGACAAAAAGTTCAAGGTCATTTTCAATTCAAGGAACTTTGGCCCAATATGTTCTGGGTACAACGCGTTTATGCAGGCTGAAGGCGATGCCGTGATATTAATGAGTTTAGATCTTCAAGACCCGCCAGAGATTCTGAGTGATTTTGTCAGGAGATGGGAAGAGGGCTACGAAGTCGTCGTCGCCGTTAAAAAGTCAAGCAAAGAAAATGCATTGATGAAAATTGTTAGAAAAGCTTACTACAGGATACTGTCACAGGCTTCCGAAGGAGACTATATCATAAAGGATTTTACAGGTTTTGGGCTTTATGGACGTAAGTTTATGAATGCACTGAAACTATATAGAGATCCAATCCCATATTTCAGGGGATTTGTCAGTCAAATTGGGTTTAAGCGGGTAGAAATCGAATTCGAGCAACCGAGGAGAAAACACGGCAAGACAAAACATAATTTATTGTCGCTCTATGACGTAGCGATAACTGGATTTGTAAATCATTCGCGATTCCCTTTGAAAATAGCCATGTTTTCGGGCTTTATGCTGGCAGCGGTTAGTTTCCTTGTAGCGCTGGGGTATCTTGTGTATAAAATCGCATGTTGGAATACCTTTACGCTCGGATTGGCGCCGTTAGTGATAGGAATGTTCTTCTTTTCGGCGGTGCAATTGATATTTATTGGAATAATTGGCGAGTACATTGGCGCCGTTTTGACGCAAGTGAAAAACCGTCCACTGGTTATAGAAGAGGAGAAAATTAATTTTCAAGAGAGAGAAGAAAGAAAAGAGTGAGACATGTTCACAGCGCATTCCCGAAAGAATGAATACGCATTTTACTTATTATCCGGACTGGAGATTATTTCCAACCCAAAATCCCGAAGGACAGCAATATTCAGATACGCCGGAAAATCCTCTAGTAGAAGTCGGACGATTTCATCAGAATAGCTCGCCGCCATCACGATTATAGCGGAAACAGGATCGGAATGCAGCGTTTTGGGAGGGACGACGGGTAAATGTGTGGCGGGAGTATACTTGCCTTGTTTGAAGAGTGCGGAATCGACAACGTACCTTATTTTCCCTTCAATCCCGCTCAATGAGATAAAGGATAATGCCTGGTGGCCAGCTCCCCAAATGGCCACTCGCTTTTCTCCAAAGCGGTTAATGTATTCAGCGATGTCAGATACAAGTGCCATACGATGGTCGTGAAAGAGAGATATATCAAGCCTGTCGCGCTTTTTCACGATCATGGATATGACATAGCCGTCTCGCAACTCATTGCAATCGACAACATCGAAACCATTGAATTGCAAAGTCCTTTGCAAAGTATCTTTTGAGAAATAGAAAAGATGATCGACAACAAATTCCGAAAAGAGTCCTTTCTCCAAAATCATATCAAAATTAGGGACCTCGATTAGGCCAACAGCTTCTTCTGTTACGTTGTTGTAAATCGCTTGTAGAAAAATATTGGGTTCCGGAATATGCTCAAGAAACATAAGCAAGAGAAAAGCATCAAAAGGTCCGCTTGCCAACGTCACGTTGTCGCGATCTGGGAATCCCTTTTCAACACGAAGCCCATTTTCTAGACAAAAAGCCACCGATGCGTCCGAATATTCCAGTCCGTATGCATCGACGTCGAAAAAAGGCAATAGGGAAAGAAACTCACCACGACCACATCCGATTTCAATAACCTTCTTTCCATGAAGGGAGTATTTGTCAAGAAAGTCATAGAGCTGGACCTCCTTAGAATCCAAGAGCAAGGGTGAAACAGCGGCGGATCGAATAACCTCGCGGTAATAAGGGACAGGCTCGTTGCTGAGTTGAACCAACCCGCAACCCGGGCACTGGAACACATCGATATCAATGCCAGTATCTAGAATCAGAGATTCGCTGTTTGGGAAAAACTGAGCAGCCTTGGGCATATTTGGAAAATGTAGCAGAGGGAAATCGAATAGGTCATGACGGCAGACTCTGCATGTGTGATGTGACATTCTATGCTCCTTAAAAGGTAAAGAAAGACAAGAAAGAAGTAAGCAAGAAAAGTGATGGATTAAAAGGACAAAGTGTCTGTAATGCCGCAACAACGGAAACACATAGGGAAAATGCCGTAAGAACGAAGAGCTTCGAGGAAGTGTTTTCTGCGATCGCCATACCACGCTTGATGGATGTCGCCGTCGTGTAGATTGCCGATCGTGTAACCTCCCATGCAAAGAGTGATGCTGCCATCGGCAAGAATATCAACGCGATTGAAAGGCAATAAACACTTAGAATCACGACTGGGCATTGCGGGAGAATAGTAAGCATCGAGATCAATATCCCAATTATAACATATTCTCATTCCGAGAGAACGTCCGTTGGAACGAACGCGAAGCAAGACATTTTTAAGCTCAGAAACTTGACCGGAGTCAAAATAGTTGTGATCGCCGATGCGATCACCAACGATCAACTCGCCAATCCCGGTTGTTGATTCGAAAGATGCATGTTCGTCGAGAATATGGCTGGTGACAAACTGGTAATTATTAAGAATCCACTCCCGAACCCCCCATTCATGTATTAACATCTGAATGCTGTCAAGATGATGATAATTGTTCCGCGTAATGGTTGTGGCAACTCGGACAATTGGAGAAGGTGAATGGCCCTTGTGTGAAAGAATATGATGGATGCCATCGGCGATAATGTTGAAGGATCCGGGTACATTCCCTCGCGGGAGCTGTGATTCCTCGTCCCAGCCATCTAGGGAGACCTGGAGAATATTAACGCGGCCGCGAGTGAGAGATGCTGCACGTTTCATAACGAGCAATCCATTTGTCGTAACATAAGAAATGAGATTATTGCGGAGGATGACATCAAATACGTCGTCAAGCTGTTTGTATAGGAGAGGCTCACCGCCAAAAAGATTGAGTATGGCTCCATATCGGCGAGCTTCGAGGGCAAGCTTCTGGACCAGATCAATCGGGAGATCAGAAAAACCAGCATTAAGGTGAGCTCTTCGAGACTCAGCCATGGAGCACATCGGACAAGAGAAGTTGCATCGGTCCGTTAAATGAAGAACGAAAAAACGTGGGAAAGATGCATTCAGCTCTCCCCGAAACTTGTCTTTGAGGTTGCTATAAGCAAACCTTGGACTAACAAAAGACAAAGCAAGAGCCTCTCCAGGCGTCAAGAGACCCGAATGGCTAAGCTGCTTTTTGCTCATTTTGATAAAAGTATCTTTCTGCTGCCATGGCAACGACTCATAATCGCGCCGAGGACAAATCGCGTCAAGAA
This sequence comes from Deltaproteobacteria bacterium, assembly GCA_028713995.1. Taxonomy (GTDB): domain Bacteria; phylum Myxococcota_A; class Polyangia; order JAAYKL01; family JAAYKL01; genus JAQTNF01. The sequence continues at coordinate 34,547 of JAQTNF010000038.1, forward strand.
TATAGACAAGGCAGTGAAAGATGGAGACAAGCCAGTGCCTCGGGAAAGGGACCGTTTTTCTGGTCGGCGGGTCTGAAACCGCGTAGATTCCGGTCTCGTGGAAAGCAAACTGCCCATAACGATACCCGAGCTCGGTCCCGAGGAGCAGAAGGCCGCGGCCGAGGCCATCGCTTCGGGCTGGATCCTACAAGGCCCACGCGTCGCAGCCTTTGAGGCGGCTTTTTCCCGCATGGTCGGCGCGCCGTACGCTTGCGCGGTCTCGAGTGGCACGGCGGCGCTCCACCTGGCCCTCCTGGCGGTCGGAACGCACCCCGGCGACGTGGTCCTCACGGTCAGCCACTCGTTCATCGCAACGGCCAACGCCGTGCGCGCGTGCGGCGCCGAGCCGTACTTCGTCGACATCGACCTCGCCACGTTCAACATGGCTCCCGGGGAGCTGCGGGCCTCGCTTGAGCGCGACTTCGAGGCCAGGGACGGAGGCCTGTGGCTGCGCGAGGTGGATCGCTTGGCCGTCGGCGGGAGCCCTCTCGTCCGCGCACGAGAGCCGCGCGGCCGCTTGGCGGCCATCATGGTCGCGCACCAGGTTGGGCTGCCGGCGGATCTGGGCGCGATCCTGCCGCTCGCCCGCTCTTACGGCGTCCCGGTGGTGGAGGACGCGGCGTGCGCGGTCGGCACCGAGGTGAGCCTCGACGGCGGCGCCACATTCGAGAACGTGGGACGGCCCCACGGCGCCCTGGCGTGCTTCAGCTTTCACCCGCGCAAGGTCATCACGACGGGTGAGGGGGGCATGATCACCACGGCCGACGAAACGCGCGACGAGCACTGTCGGCTCGTGCGCCAGCACGGCATGGCCGCGGACCCGGCGCTCGGCTTCCTCGTCACCGGGCACAACTACCGCATGACCGACATCCAGGCGGCCATCGGGCTCGAGCAGCTCAAGCGGCTGCCCGGCATCCTGGCCGCGCGGCGTCGCATCGCCGGGGCGTATCTCGACCGGCTGGCGGGCGTCCCGGGGCTGCGCGTGCCGATCGTCCCGGTCTATGCGCGCCACAACTGGCAGAGCTTCATCGTTCAGCTCGAGGAGCCGGCGCGGCAGTCGGCGGTCATGCAGTCGCTGCTCGACGAAGGCGTGAGCACGCGCACGGGCGTCATGTGCGCCCACCGCGAGCTGCCGTACGCCGATGCGTGGCGCCGCGCGTCCTTGCCGAACAGCGAGCTGGCGCAGGACGCTGGAATCTCGCTTCCCATCTATCCGCGCATGACCGAAAAGGATGTGGAGCGTGTGGTATCGGCCTTGAGCCGCGCCTTGCACCGAAAGGATCCCGCACAATGACCCCAATCCGCGTCCGTTTTGCACCGTCGCCCACCGGTGTGCTCCACCTCGGGGGCGCGCGCACGGCCCTGTTCAACTACCTGCTCGCGCGCCACGAGGGCGGCAGGTTCCTCCTGCGCATCGAGGACACCGACAAGGAGCGCTCCACCGACGAGTCCACGCGCGCCATCATCGACGACCTCACGTGGCTCGGCATGTCCTGGGACGAGGAGCCGGTGTTCCAGTCGAAGCGCATCGAGAGGCACCGCGCCGCGCTCGACAGGCTCGTCTCCGATCGCCGTGTGTACAAGTGCTACTGCACACCCGAGGAGCGCGAGGAGGCGCGCAAGCGGGCCGAGGCCGAGAAGCGGACCTACCTCTACGACGGACGCTGCGACGGGCTCCCGGACAGGCCGGGCGCGCCGTTCGTGTGGCGCTTCCGCATGCCCAAGGAGGGCGAGACCGTGGTCGACGACCTCGTGCAGGGGCAGGTGGTCACGCCCAACGCCGAGATCGAGGATCTCGTCATCGCACGCTCGGACGGCTCGCCGCTCTACAACTTCGTGGTCGTGGTGGACGACGCGGACATGGGCATCACGCACGTCATCCGTGGCAAGGACCACCTCACGAACACGCCCAAGCAGATCCAGATTTACAGGGCGCTCGGCCTGCCCGAGCCGCGCTTCGGCCACCTGCCGCTCATCCTGGGGCTTTCGAAGCGCCTGCGCTCGGCGGGAATCTCGAGCTACAAGGAGCAGGGCTACCTGCCCGAGGCGGTCAACAACTACATCGCGCGGCTCGGCTGGTCGCACGGAGATGAAGAGGTCTTCACGCACGACGACCTCGTGGCCAAGTTCCGCATCGAGGACGTGAACCGCTCCGAGGGCGCGCTCAACCTCGAGAAGATGGAGTGGCTGAACCAGCAGCACCTCCAGATGAGCCCGCCAGAAAAGCTCGCCTCGCTCGTGGCGCCCTTCCTGTCCGCGGCAGGCGTGGCCGTGGACTCGGCTCACCCGCGCCTCGCGCCGGCGTGCGAGACGCGCAGGCAGAAAGCGCGTTCCCTCGTGGAGTTGGCGACGGAGATCCGCTTCTACTTCGTGCCGGACGAGGCCATCGCCATCGCGTCCGACGTGGCGGCCAAGCACCTGGCCGGGGAGGCGAAGGCGCGGCTCCTGGGGCTGGCCGGGGCGCTCGAGGCCGTGGGGACGTGGGAGACGGCCGCGGTCGAGGCGGCCACCAACCGCTTCTGCGAGGCCAAGGGTCTCAAGCTCAAGGAGATCGCCCAGAGCGCGCGCGTGGCGTTCACGGGCAGCGCCACCGGCCCGGGCCTGTTCGAGACCATGATCGTGCTCGGCAAGCGCTCGACCCTGGCGCGCCTCAAGCGGGCGGCGGGCTCGTCCGCTCCCTGACCTGCGCGGCCCAGGACGTCGCGTAATATCCGCCGCGCGCCACGAGCTCGGCGTGGGTGCCCGACTCCACGATACGGCCCTCGTCCATCACGTGGATGACGTCCGCCTGCATGGCCGTCGTGAAGCGGTGCGTGACGATGAGTGCGGTCTTGCCCGCCACGGCGCGTCTTAACCCGGCCATCCACTCGGCCTCGGCCCATGAATCCATGGCGCTCGTGGGCTCGTCGAGCAGCATGATGGGCGCGTCGCGAAGGAACGCCCGAGCGAGCGCGAGCCTTTGCCACTCGCCCACGCTCAGCTCCGTGCCCTGCTCGAACCACTTGCCGAGCAGGGTGTCGTACCCCGAGGGCAGCCCGGCCGCGATGTGATCCGCGCCCGCGGCGCGCGCCGCCTCCTCGATCTGCGAGGGCGTGGCGTCCCGGCCGAGATCGCCGAGCTCGATGTTGCGCGCCACGGTCTCGAAGTAACCCACCGGCGTCTGGAACAGGACCGTGACGAGGCGCCGCAGCTTGGCCATATCGAGCGCGCGCAGATCAACGCCGTCGAACCGGATCGCGCCCGCGTCGGGGTCGTAGAACCGGCACAGGAGCTTGAGCAGCGTGCTCTTGCCCGTGCCGTTGCGGCCCACGATGGCCGCCACGCTCCCGGCCGGGATCTTGAGGTTGAGGCCCTTGAGCGCCTGTCCGCCACTGCCCGGGTAGGCGAACGTCACGTCATCGATCTCGATTCCGATGCGTGGCGCGGCGGGTGCGCGCGCGGGCTCGGCCGGATCCGTGACGGTGTTCTTGAGATCGAGGAATTCGAACAGGTTCCCGAGGAACAGCACCTGACGGAAGATGTCGCCCATCTGACCGAGCAGACCGCGCAGCATCTGCTGGCCCTGGCGGAACGCGAGGTAGAACTGGGCGAGCGCGCCCAGGGTGAGGGCTCCGGCCGCGACCCTGAGCCCGATCCACACGAGGCAGCCCGCCGCGGCTCCGAGCGCCGCGAGCCCGGCGCCGATCCCTCCCAGCTCCTGCCGACGAAGCAGCTTGAGGCGCGCGAGGCGCAGCCGCTGCTGGATTGTCCGGTAGCGGTCCCGGAAATGCGCGCCCAGGTCGAACAGGCGCACCTCGGCCGCGGAGCGCGCCGACGTCAGGATGTCCTCGCAGTACCACGCGCGTCGCTCCTGTGGGGTCGACTCGAGCGCGAACGTGTGCTGCCGCACGGCCTGCCGGATCACAACCGCCAGCGCCGGGATGGTGGAGAGCAGCAGCACGAGGGGCGCAACCGCGCCGAACTGGAACAGGACCGCGCCCATGGCGAGGAGTGTGACGCCGCTCGACACGAGCCCGCCCACGGTGTCCACCATCTGGCGCGGGCGGTACCAGGCCTCGTTGCGTGCGCGGTGCAGGCGGTCGAAGTACTCGGGTGCGTCGTAGAACGCCATGTCCACGGACGCCGAGCGCTCATGGATGAGCGACGAGATGTGTTCCTGGATGCGTGCGGAAAGGCCCTCGCGCAGCCAGCGGTCGAGCACCAGGAGCGCCTCGCCGAGCACGAGCACGGCCCCGAGGAGCATTGCGGGCAGGACGATCCCGCGGCGCAGAAGCTCGTCCACGCCTTGTCCCATGCCGCCGGCCAGAGCGTCCACCAGATCGCGGGTGAGGTACACGGACGCCACCGGGAGCGCGCCGGACGCGGCCAGGATCGTGAGCCAGACCGCGACACCTCGACGCGCTTCGCGAGGCACGAGCTCCCACAGGCGCGGCGCGTGGCGCACTGCCGCGAGCCAGTCGCCGATCTTGGGCCGCAGGATTTTGGCCGTGCTCATGGCCGCTCCATTGTGACCCCGCGCCCGGACGGCGTCGAGAGAGATGTGCCCCGGACCGGTGGACAGGCCAACAGATCGTGACCCACCCCGGTGGCGGTTCGACGAGGTTCCTTCAAGGGCTGACGCCTGGGGTGCGATGAAGGCCGTCCTCGCGCTGATGGAGTTGGACGGTCTGCGCGTTTT
>JAQTNF010000039.1:0-1279 GCA_028713995.1 Deltaproteobacteria bacterium
CGATCTGATCTCGCAATCGCGCGATGGCGCGGACTCGTACTTCCACACCGACGGGCTCGGCTCGACGCGGGCGTTGACCGATGGGGCAGGGGAGGCGACGGACTCGTACACGTATGATGCGTACGGGGAGCTTGCGGCTTCTGCAGGTTCGACGCCGAACCCGTACCTGTTTACAGGCGAGCAGCGGGATGCAGAGACAGGGAACTACTATCTGAGGGCGAGGTACTACGCCCCCGAGGCGGGAGCGTTCGTGAACGGGGATGAATGGGCGGGGATCGACGTTTCGCCAATCTCCTGGAACAGATATCTTTATGGGATTGCCAATCCCGTATTGAATACAGACCCGAGCGGCGAGATGGTCGATGTTCTTGTAACGGTTGCTATTCTTTCTGCATTAGTTGCTATTCCACACATGGGCTTTGCTGAGGATATCAAGGTTACTGCCTCAGACAAACCGCTTCTGCTTGTGCTTCATGCCGACTACCCAATTTCATTCCCTGGGGAGAAGACCGGTAGACAAGGCAGTCTGTCGACATTTTCATTGACTAAGACCAAGGCAGAATCATTGATGAAAGCTCCCTTATCTAGTTTCTATGAGATAGATGAGAGGCCACAAATAACAGCCGAGGCTGCCGATGGTGCTCTCGGAAACACGTTCACCAAAGATACCCTGATTGTGTTGTTCTTTCACACCCAAAGAGATCCCCGGCGGTCAGGAGATTTCTGGCCGACCGACTATGGAAGAGGGGAATGGAATGTCGGTTCCTCGATTAACGGAATTGAAATGCAGGAGCCAGCGCAACTTCGAGGTATATTTGTCGGCACATGTCATGCAGGCTATGCAACAACAGGCACAAAGTGGCAAAACAGGATAACGGCGCTCGAACACGATACGTACTCGAGCGAAGACATGGCCAATGACCTGGCAAACTGGCTTGATGACAAAACGGGCAGATTGATGAAGAGATAGAAGCCATGAAGACAGATCGCGTTCGTCTTGTAACAGCACTATTTGCAGCCGTTCTGCTTCAAATAATTGGCAGGAATGCAGTTGCACGCTCAGAGGAACAAGTAAAATGTTGGAATGGCATATTCACAAAGGACGTCATGGAGATGTGTGAGAAGCTCTGTCGAAGGAACGATGCGAGGGCATGCGCCAGACTCGCAAGCGAAATGGCGTACAATGAAAAGAAGAATTGGGAGCTGCGGAAGAAGAACCCGAGAAGATACTTCGAAAAGGCGTGCAGGCTTGCGGGAAACAGCGAAGAAGCCTTCTTTG
>JAQTNF010000039.1:1289-37729 GCA_028713995.1 Deltaproteobacteria bacterium
CTTTGGATGTAACGAATATGGAGAGTATTTGTATGATGTAATGAAATTGAGAGAGAAGTCGATGAGGTACTTCGACATTGCATGTAAGATGGAGTATGGCTGCGCGTGTTTGATGCTTGCACTAGAGAAGGTGAGAATTGGAGATTCCATCGAAGAGGCCAAAGAGCTATTGGAGAGGGCCAGGAAGTATGAGTGTGTATTGGCATACGAGGGGGCGGCGGGCTGTGAGATCACATGGATAGAAGAAGAGTATCGAGACGAGATACTATACCTGCGAGATGGAGGATGTCAGGTGTGCACGGTCGTAAAGGTAGAGAAAGGAGAGTGCCCAGGGTATAAGAAGATGTGGACTGTGGATTACTATACATACAAAGCAGAGAACATAGGGAAAGAAATAGAGGATTACTGGAATGCTCGGACATGCAGGCAAAGAACTGCGGTGACCCAAGGAAAGTGATGCCGGGAATGGGGTCAAGACCCGCCACATGACACAAGAGAGACGAGACGGCTCACCCGAGCAACAAGCAGGAAGCTATTCCCCTTTTCACGCGGCCGGTTCTTCTCGTCGATGATGCCGGACGACGCGCAGGTCACGTTCGAGCCCATGGGCGACACGACGTCGACCCTCACGGCGCAGGACAACCCCACGCTGCGGTTCTACGGCGACCTGTTCAGCGGCGAGCTGGTGGACGAGACGGCCGAGGATCCGCTGGCGCCGTACGACCCGCAGGCGTTCGTTCTGACCATGGAGAACGGCACCGAGTACGCGGTCTCGCGGCAGGAGGGCCTGCGCCGCGTCGCGGACCTGAACGGCAACGTGCCGAGCATCTTCCGGGGCGGGATCGTGCACAACGCGGGGCAGCAGGTGACGTTCGAGCGGGACAGCCAGGGGCGCGTGACGCGGGTGCGCGGGCCCGGAGGCGCGGAGACGCGGTACGGGTACGACGCGGCAGGCGACCTGGTGCGCTTCACGGACCAGGCAGGCGCGGTGTGGCGGTACGCGTACGAGAGCCACAGGCTGGTGTCGGTGCTCGATCCCATGGGCCGCGAGGCGCTGCGGACCGAGTATGACGCCGAGGGGCGGCTCGTGGCGACGGTCGACGACCCTTCCGGTCCGGAGACTTACGGACGAGCCTCATGACCGGATCGGTTTCGGCCGGCCGACGGGCTCTTGTCGCGCCCCCGGTTCCCCGGCGCTCCTCTCTCTCGATTATTGTTTTCATTTTTGGTAGGTTCACCGCCATGCATCGGCCGGGCATCCTGATCCTCGTGTGGGCGTTCGCGCGCTCGTACCTGGTTCCGATCCTGCTCCTCGGCACGCTGACCGCGGCGATCGTGCAGGTCTATACCACGGGCACTCCGCCCGTGCCGCAGGAGCCGCCCGAGGGCTACGTGGTCCAGAGCGGACGCGTGGATCTGCAATGGAACCGCGGCACACGGCCCGAGCCTATCACGCTGCAAGTGTCGATCGACGACCCGAAGTTCGTGAAGCCGGCCATCGAGAGAGCGGCGCCTGGCACGTCCTACGCCCTCGGAGAACTGCAGCCGGGTCATACCTATTATTGGCGCCTTGTCCAGGGCGACAAGACTGGACCCACGGCGTCGTTCGAGACCTCGAAATACTATGTCAACCTCTGAGACACGGGGCGTGGGAAGGAGCCGCTGGCACAGGCGCGCCGGACACGCGCTCGCCGCCTTCCTCACGCGCTACGGCTACCTTTCTCTGCCATTGCTTGCGTGCTGCCTGTCGTTCTTCTCCTCTCTCACGCTCATCGGGCCAGTGCTCAACCGCGCGGGCGACGACCTGTACCACGTGCTCAACGAGTACGCGCTCGCACACGCCGCGCGCGTCGGAGACAACGTGTTCGGCCCCCTGGGCATGGAGTTCGGCCAGCCGGTCCTGCGTTTCTACCAGTGCCTCTTCTACCTGTGGACGGTCGGCTGGAGCTTCTTCACCGGCGTCGATCTGCGGTTCATGCACTGCGTCACCATCGTGGTGTGCTTCAGCCTGTCGCCCTTCGCGTACTGCTACTTCCTGCGCAAGCTGGGCCTTCGCGACTGGGCGGCCGCCATCGGGTCGCTCGCGTCGCTCACCTCGGTCGCGGCGTTCGGCAACTCGTTCGAGGCCTACTACCAGGCCGGCATCGTGACGCAGTCCGTGGGCGGCCTCTTCCTGCCCTGGTTCATGGGCAACTTCATCGGCATGCTGCGCGGCGAGAACCGGGCCTCCACCACGGCCCTGCTCTTCGCCCTGGCCTTCCTGTCGCACGCCATCATGTCGGTCTTCGCCGTGTTCTGCGGCGCGCTCTACTTCGCGGTGGCGCCGGTGAGCCTCGTCCGGCGCTGGAAGAAGCTCGTCGGTTTCGGCGTCCTCGGCGCGGCGCTCGTGGGGTTCTGGGTGCTGCCGTTCATCGCGCACACCATGGAGATGCGGCCCGTACCCGACTCCATCGTGCGCGGCGCGGGCGTCCACTGGTTCACGAGCGTGTCGCGGGACGAGCTGGCCATGGTCATGTTCACGGGCCGCCTGCTCGACGATCCGCCGGTCAAGCACAACGACCAGAAGGATCCCCGCGACAAGCTCATGGACCGCATCAATATCATCGGCACGTTGAAGACGAGACCGCCGCTCATCACCGTCTTCACCGGGCTCGGCCTCGTCGTGGCGCTCCTCGGCTTTCGGCGCATGCCGAACCGCTTCCTCGCCGGCGGGCTCGCGTTCTCGCTCATGCTCTTCGCGGGCCCGGACGACTTCCAATGGCTCGCGTACTTGCCGTTCATGAAGCAGATCCAGACGTTTCGGTGTACGTACATGGCCGAGTTCTTCGCGTTCGGGCTCGTCGGGCTCGGCCTCGAGACCGTGGGGCGCGGGCTCTTGCGCTTCGCGCGCCGGCGTGCGGCCTTCCTGCGCTGGCCCATGATCGCGGCCTGGCTGCTCCTCGCCGGCGGCGGCGTCGCCTGGCCCTCGTTCGAGATCCTGTCGCTATCCGGCATCCACGTGGACCTGCGCGATCCGGCCAACCTGAACCAGATGGTGGACGCCTGCTCCTCCCTGCCGAACCGCGGCTATCCCTTCCGCATCGACGCGGTCTACGATGGCGCCCAGAAGGTCCGGCACGCATGGCTCGTGGCGCACGGCTATGAGTCGTACTGCACCCATTGGAAGGGCACGGGCCCGACCTCGGCCTTCCACCTGTGCACCGGGATCGACGGCGCGGCCAACAACCGCGACCTTTACGCACTGGCGGGCATCCGCTTCTTCTCCGGGCAGATGAAGAAGGTCGGGCAGCTCCTCGACGCCAGGGACTCGGACGGCATGCCCGTGTTCGAGCGCCTGCCCAACGGCAAGGATCGCAAGGGCGCCCAGAACGCATGGCACACCCTGCTCGACAACGAGCGTGACTCGTTCCTGCGGCCTCTGGTCGGCACCCCGCTGCCGGTCATTTCGAGCCATGAGCAGTGGGTGTGGATGTCGCGATCCTGGACCAACCGCTACCGCAAATGGCTGTGGGAGAAGACGACGCCCATTCCCATGCGCGTGGAGGCCGGGCGCCTGGCCGAGAGCGGGCTGCTCGACCGGAAGGCCGTTTCCGCGATCTTCTATTTCAACCACTCGCGCATCGACCGGGATCTGCCCGCCTTGCGTGCCTTCGCGGCGCGCGGCGGCGCGATCGTGACCCCGGTCGCGATTGCAGGCGTCAAGACCACGCTCGTGGCGAGCAAAACCGGGCCCTGGGACGTGCTTCCCGCGGCCTTCGTGCGCCCGGCCGACGCGGTGTCCGAGAAGGACCATCGCGAGGAGACGGATCCCGGCTTCGAAAATGCCGCGGTCCGTCTCGTTTCAGGGGAGGTGCGGCGCTTCCAGTATTTCAGCTTCGATGTAGACCTCTTCGAGCCGTCGGTCCTCATCCTCCCCATGGAGCGGGCGCCGGGATGGAACGCCACTCTCGACGGCAAGCCCTTGCCCACGTTCCCTTCAGGGCCGGACATGACGGGCGTATACGTCGGCGCGGGCGCGCACCGGCTCGTGTTCCATTGGGACATGCCGGCGTGGCACAAAGCCCTCATCTTCGTGTCTCTGGGCGCGCTGGCCATGATACTCGGTCTGTGGGTGAAAGGCGCCGTGCGCCGCCGTTGGAGACGGGCATGACGGGCCGATTCCCTCCTCGCTTCTGGTTGCGCGTTGCCCTGTCGGTCCTGGGCCTTGCGATCGTGTTCGGCGTCTACGGCCGTTTTGTGGCGCAGGACCTCGACGGCACCGCGCTCAACGCCGACGAGGGATATTACGCGGTCGCCGCCCGCAGCGTGCTCGAGGGCAAGATGCCCTACCGCGACTTCGGCTACACCCAGATGCCGCTCCTGCCGTACGTGAACGGGCTCGCCATGCGAGTGGTGGGCTTTGGCGTGCTTGAACAGCGCGCGGTCAACGCGACTTGGGCGGGCCTCGGGCTGCTCGCGCTCATCTTGGCCCTGCGGCAGCGCCTCGGCCGCCTCGAGCCGGGCATTGTGGCGGCGTTCACGGTGGCGGCCTCGCCCAACTGGATCGCGTTCCAGACCATCGGCAAGTCCTACGGAGCGGCCGGCTTCTTCCTGGCCTGCTCGGCAGCGGCGGTGCTCGTGCGAGGGCCCGTGCTCGCGCGCGCCGGAGCGCTGGCCGTGGCCGCCACATTGGCCGTGGGATGCCGCCTGTCATCCGGCCCGGTCGTCGTCCTGCTCGGCGCCGCCCTCTTCTTCGAGGCGCGCGGATGGCGCGAAAAGCTCATCGCGGCCGGGTTGCCCATCGGAGTGGGCGTCCTCTCCCTCGCTCCTTTCGTGCTCGCGGCGCCTGAGAACGCCCTTTTCTACACGTGGTCGTTCCACATGGAATCCACGATGGTGCGGCGAAGCCTGGCCCAAGCGCTCGAGTGGTGGAAGACCGCACCGGCGGCCATCCTGGTGCTCGCGACCGGGCTCTTCGGGTTGCCCCTTCTCGTCAGGAGGCGCATGTGGACCGAGGCGCTCTTCCTCCTGGCCGCCGTGGCTGGCCTCGCCCTGCCCATGGTCCCCACGAGCGCTTACGGCGAGTATGTGACCCCTGCGCTACCCCTGGCCTCGTCCGCGGGAATGCTCGCGTTCTGGTCCACGGGCGAAGCCCAGGGCAACCCGTTTCGGCACGTGGCGTGGATTCTCCCGGCGTTGGTTCTCTTCCACCCGCTGCCCGAGTCGGCGCCCGGCCGCACGTCGTCCAGCATGCGCGATGTGGCCAAGTACCTTCGCGAGGAGGTCCCGAAAGGGCCGATCCTCACGCCCTTGCCCATGGTCGCGGTCGAGGCCGGGCGCCCTGTCATCGCGGGGACCGAGATGGGCATGTTCGCCGCCATGGGGCCGCAGGATCGGGATTTGGCGCGCCGCCTGAAGCTCACCACCATCCTTGACCTCGTGCGCATCGTGGAGGCCAGGCAGCCGGTCGCGGTGGTCAAGCTGTCGGGCTCGTCTGTGTGGAACTTCCGGTGGCAGGTACCTACGCTCCACAGGCAGCCGAACGGCGTCTACGCCCGCTTCAAGCAGGCCCTCGCGAAGAACTACGAGCTCGACCACCGCGCGGGCAATCTGGAGATCCTCGTCCCGCGGGAGCACTGACGGCATGAAGATCCGTCTCATCTATCCCGGGTGGCCCAAGCTCGCGCGCCAGACCGAGTTCCACCTTCCGCCCCACGGCCCTGTGGTGTTCGCCGCCACGGTGCCCGAGGAGCACGAGCTCGCCTTCACGGACGAGAACCTGACCCCCGTCGACTTCGACGAGGACGTGGACCTGGTGTGCATCTCCATGATGCTCACCTGCCAGGCGCCGCGCGGCTGGGCCATCGCCGACCGGTTCCGCAGGCGCGGTATCAAGGTCGTGTTCGGCGGCATCGCCACCGCGCTCCACGCAGACGAGACCACGGCGCATGCGGACGCGGTCTTCCTCGGCGAGGCGGAGGGCCGGTTTGCGGGCGTGCTCGACGACCTCGTCCGCGGCGCTCTGCGCAAGGTCTACGACTACCTCGACTCGCCCGCGCCGATCGAGAGCGTGGGCACGGCGCGGCGCTCCATCCTCGACCGCGGTCTCTACAATTACCGGGGTGTGCAGATGGTCGACCTCGCGCACGCCTCGCGCGGCTGCCGCTTCAGCTGCTACCCCTGCTGCGTGAGCTTCCTCGGGGGGCGGCGCTTTCGGCCGCGGCCCATCGACCAGGTCGTGGCCGAGGTCGAGTCCATCCCCAACAACCGCCTCTTCCTCGTGGACAACTCGCTCGCCCAGAGCAGGGAGTGGGAGCTCGAGCTCTTCAAGGCGCTCGCGCCGCTCAAGCGCCACATCGTGAGCCACCCCATCGAGGACGACGACGAGGTTCTTGAGGCCGCGGCCGCCGCGGGCGCCTGGTACGTGTACCAGGCCGTGTTCGACACCTCCGACCTCATCCGCGACCGCGTGCGCCGCCTCAAGGAGCACGGGATCGCGGTCGAGGGCACCATCCTGCTCGGTCTCGACGATCACGACGAGTCGTACGTGAAGCGTCTCGTCGACTTCCTCCTCGAGATCGACCTCGACCTGGCCGAGTTCACGGTGCTGACGCCGTTCCCGCACACCAAAGTGTACGAAGACATGGCCGCCGCGGGCCGCATCCTGCACCGGGACTGGTCGCGCTACACCGCGGGCGAGGTGGTGGTGCGTCCGGCGCTCATGTCGCCGGACAAGCTCGCGGAGCTCTACGAGTACGCCTGGGACACGTTCTACGCAGGAGAGTCGCAGGCCGTGAAGATGGCCCGGCTGCTCAAGCGGGTCATGCTCAAGGAGACGGTGGACGGGACGCGGCATCGGTTCTCGGAACCGCGACTGAGGGCGGGATTCGGGCGCGAAGGTATTTGAATCCCCCATTGGGGGCCGCGTCGAAATAGCTTCGGATAAATGAAGACAGGAGGCGAGTCATGAAAACGACGTGCTGGTTGTTGGTGATCGGGCTGGCCTTCGGGTGCGGCGGCTCCGGGTCGGACGACGACGACACGGGCTCGGACACCGGGACCGGAACGGCCGACGGCGACACGGATGCCGACTCCGACACGGATTCCGACACGGACGGTGACACGGACGCGGACGGCGATGCAGACGCGGATACCGACACCGATGGTGACACGGACTCGGATTCCGATGCGGATACAGATGCCGATTCGGACACGGACACCGATAGTGACTCCGACTGCGCCGAGTGGCTCGATTCAGCGAGCAACCTCGTCTGGCAGGTGACGCCGTCCGGCGGAAAGCTGGAGTGGCAACCGGCCGTCGACCACTGTGACGGGCTTACACTGTGCGGCCACGACGGCTGGCGTCTGCCAACGATCAACGAGCTTCGCTCGCTCGTCCGCGGCTGTCCCGATACGCAGACCGGCGGGGCCTGCGGCGTGATCGACGGTTGTGACATCTACTGTTGGAGCATGAGTTGTGCCGGCTGTTCATCTGGCGGAGGACCGGACAACGGGTGTTACTGGCCGACCGAGATTGAAGGAGCTTGCGACGATTTCTACTGGTCGTCCTCGTCTCGCGCCGACAGCTCGTCCTACGCGTGGCACGTGAACTTCGGCAAAGGGCAGGTGGACACCTACGCCACCTACTACACCTACTACGCCCGTTGCGTCCGTTCGGGACCGTAGCGAAAGATGAACTCCGAAAATCTTTGAATCTTCGCCCTCATCGCGACGTCGAATCCACGGACATGGAGGCACGCGGTGGAAGTTGTGGAACAATCCCCGCTTTGGTATGCTGCCCGCGTAATTGGGGCCAAACTTCGGAGGAACACCATGAGAATGACAACGCTTCTGGCGGTTCTCACCATCGCGGCGGTTGGCCTTGCGGCCGGTCCGGCCATGGCGAAGGGCAAGGGCAAGGCCAAGAAGGTCTCGGACGCGATTCCCTACACGGAGGCCATCAAGGAGCAGATGGAGGGCCTCGAGTGGGGTATGAGCCACGCGAAAATCCAGGCCATGTTCGAGCAGCAGATCCGCGACAAGTACAAGGAGAAGTTCGCCAAGGCCAAAGAAGACGCCATGAAGGAGGACGAGCTCCGCACGCAGATGCTGTCCGAGATCGCCAAGATGAAGAAGAGCTACGTGGAGTTCAAGGGCGAGCGGACCGGCTTTGAGGGGCACATGGTGGCCGACGAGTTCACCCACAACAACGGCGAGTCCATGCTGATCTGGGACGCCGGCAAGTACGTCGAGTATCTGTTCTTTTTCAACGACAAGTTCTGGAAACGGCTGCGCGCCTTCCGCAAGGACCAGATCGCGGGCGGCAAGATCACGTTCGCGGACTACCTCGGTACGCTCGAGAACCGCTTCGGCGTCGGCAAGCACATCGCCAATGACGCGGGCGCAGTCGTCGAGGCCAAGTGGCAGGATGACCTTTCTTACGCGGGCGCGTTCGACAAGTCGGGCTTCTTCGGCGTGTTCTGTCTCGTTTTCACCGAGAAGAAGACACAGGACAACCTCGCCAACTTGCGCACCAACCAAGGTCTGTACAACGGCAAGGTCCAGGACAAGACCACGGATATCGTGGACTCGGTGACGAGCGGCGGCCTGTCCGACCAGCACGGGTCGGTCGTCGACTCCTACACCGGCCGAAGCCTGGGCAACAAGGGGGCCACCGTGGACTCCTCCCACTCCGTCATCGGGAAAGGCAAGGGGAGCGCGGAGGACAAGGCATCCGAGGACAAGGGCAAGACCGAGGAAGGCAAGAACAAGCCCGCGGACAAGCCCAAGGATCCTGAGAAGAGCCCCGTCGACGACCTCTTTTAAATCAGTCTATCCACTCTACGACACGCAGCTCGGGCAGCTCCTGCCGCAAGGTGGGCTCCAGCACGCGCCGGGCCAGGATCTCGCGGCTCGGGCAGGCCCGGTAGGATCCCTCGAACCGCACCCTGACGGCGCCGCGCCCGTCGTTCACACTGACCACGTCCACCCTGCCGCCGTCCACGGCGAAGAGCGGGGCGAGCCGCCGCGCAATGACCTTCTCCACGTTCCTGCGATCGAGCGCCATCCCCGAATCATAGTCGCGCGCGAGCTGCCGCGCAATCGCCGCTCCGCGAAAAGCCCGGCCCCTGGCCTCTTCCGTGAAAAAAAGTATGGTGCCGAAGGTCCAAGGGACGTGTATATGAAAATGAAGGATTGATTTCGTAAAACGGATCGAACATGGGTGCGCCCAAGACCCTCAAGTTCAGGCTCAAGTTCCTCTTCCAGGAGGTGGATCTGGAGTCTGGAGCCTTCACCATCGGCAGGTCTCCATCGTGCAACATCACGCTGGAGGATCCTCTCGTGTCGCGAACGCACGCGCGCATCACGGTCCTCGACGATCACGCCATTCTCGACGACCTGGGCAGCCGCAACGGCACGCTCGTGAACGGGGAACCGATCTTCGACAACCATCGTCTGGCGAACCGCGATCGCATCCGGATCGGTACGCACGACTTCGTGTTCGTCGAGGAGAAGCGCCACCCCTCGACCCAGCTTCGCGCCACCGGGCTCCTCGTTTCGTGTCCGAGATGCAGGGTCCCCTATCCTTCGGGCACGCCGTCATGTCCGCACTGCGGCATGGTAGCGATCCCCGACACCGTGTGCCCGACGTGCCGCGCGCCGGCGGGAGCCGCCGACCTGTTCTGTCCCCAGTGCGGAACGCCCCTCGCGCAGGACGACTCGACCATTCCTGTGGAAATGGGCGGCAGTTCCGCGGGCTTCACGCCCGAGATGGTCACGTCCCTCATCCGAAAGGCCATCGCGGCGAGGCGCTACGACCAGGCCGCCAGGATGCTCGACGACAAGATCGGGGAGTTCGAGAGGGCGGCGAGGTCCGAGGCGGTCGACATCGAGGCGCTCGCAGAGCTGAGCATCCTGGATCTCATCATCGCCAAGGCCCTGCGTGATCCGGATCGGGTCGAATGGATCTTCGGGCAATGGAGCAGGTTCGCGGCGCCCATGCCGGAGCGTGTCCTCGCGGCGATCGAGGGCGAGTGCATGGAATGGCACGATCCTCGCCCCGGGCTCTCGTCATACCTCGAGCGTCTTGAGCAGAAGTCTGGCCCCCGCCCGCCGATCGAGAGCCTGCTGAATGCCTTGAAGCGCATCATCGGCAGGACGGAATGACGATGCTCCGCTACCGGATCATCCACCAGAACACCAACATCGAGATCCCGGCAGGACGCTTCCTCGTCGGTCGCAGCCCCGAGTGCCACCTCGTCCTCGACGATCCGAGCGTCTCCCGCACCCACGTCGCAATTGTCCTCGATGATGCCGGCCTGTTCCTGGAGGATCTGGGGAGCCGGAACGGCTGCATCCTGAACGGGAATCGCGTCGAGGGCCAACGTAAGCTGCAGGACGGCGACCGCATCGTCATCGGTCACCAGATCATCCGCGTCGTGGCCATGGAGCGGTTGGCCGGCGCCGACAGGACCATGGCCCTCGGGAACTGCAAGGCCTGCGGCACGTGGCTCTCGCTAGACGACAAGGTTTGCACGCACTGCGGCGCACGTCGAGAGGATGCCTTGCCCGGTTCGGAGGCGCGCCCCGTCGAAAGGAGCGCGGCACCGGCCGCAAAGCGCGGCGAGCCGGGGCCGGATCAAGAACCCATCTCGATGATGTCCGGGCTCGTGCTGAAGGCCGTCAACATGGGCAAACTCGACGAGGCGGCACGGTTTCTCGACAACCTGCTCGGCCTCGCCGCCAAGCGCGTGGACTCGGGGTCCGTCATGACCGAGAGTGATCTGCAGGCCGTTGGCGACGCGACAATTGCGTTTGCCACGGCGTCCAAGTCGCCCGAGACGCTGAGCCGATTGTTCGCGTTCTTCCACGCGGCCAAAGTGCTCATGCCGCGCGCCACGGTGGAGAAGCTCTATGAGGCCGTGCGCATCGCGGGCTACCGCCGCTGCCCCGAGATGACGCGCTACATGGCCGCGCTTTCGTCGCGCACGGGCGAGCTCTCGCCGAGCGACCGTTTCATCCATCGCCGCCTGGAAGGCCTCGTCAATATGTGCGGTTGATCCTTCGCCGGGGAGGAAGTTTGGAACGCCGGCGAACGCTACTCCGCCTTGCCCGCGGGCGCTGCCTTGCCGCCCCCCGCCGCCGCCGCTTTGTCCATGGCCACGTAGTCCTCGAACTCGCGGTCGACCCTGATCCCGCCAGCGAGGAACGCCGCGCCACCCCGGGAGGCGATGGCGTCGAGCTTGCCGATGACGCCGTTCTGCAGATCGGTCATCTCCTTGACGAGATCGTTCATGGCCACGAGCCGCGCCTCGTACTCCTGGAACTGGGTTCGCGACGCGCTTGCGAGGATGCCCTTCGAATCGTCGGCACCGAGCTCGATGACATAGTCGCCCGGCGCCTTGGAGAACTCCGGATCGGCCTTGCCCTCGGGCGGGTTGAAGAGCTTGTACGAATCACCGTACATGCCCGCGCCGCTCTGCATCGTGTAGCTCATGCCATCCTTGCCGCTCTTCATTCCCCCGACGAGCATGATCTTGGCCACGAGCTTGTTGTTGTCGGCCTCGTTGCGGCCGAAGATGGCGCCGTAGCGGGCTTTGTCGCGCAGCGCCTTGTCCGCCAGCGACAGGGCGTCGTTCTCTGTCTTGTTCCTGTGCTCGAGAACCATGCGGTAGAGCCGGCCCCAGCTCGTGAAGTAGTCGGTGACCCCCTCCACGATTGTGTTGTCGTAGGACTTGAAATTGCGCTCGGAGAAGATCACCGGGCGCAACGGGTTGCCGCGCACGTTCTCGTTCATGTAGGCGAGGTGCTGCGGGTCGTATTCCTTGCTGGCCGCCTTCTGCACGGCGGACGCCAACATGGGTTGCAGATCGGCGAGCGCCTTCGCGGCCTTCTTCACCTCGTAAACGACGATCATCGCGTCCCTGACCGCGATGTTTTGGGACCTGCGGCCCGTCACGATCCTGCCCGCGATCCCGCCTACGACGAGGAGCAGCACAGCGACGCCCACGTACATCGCGAGCTGTTTCGGTTCGAGCTTCTTCAGCCTGGCCGCCGAGTAGGCCGGGTAGACCGAGTCCCTGCGGGTCGCCTCTTCCACCGGGGCCACGGGAATGGAGGCCACCGACGGATCGACCTTCCGCGTGGCGAAAGGATCGCGCGAACGATCCGGGCCGGGCTCGGGCGGCGGCTCAGGCGCCGCCGGTTGAGTGAACGGGGGGACCACGCCGGGCCTCGGACCGCCCATTCCGGGCAGCGGAGCAGCGCCCGACGGAGCGCCCATCCCCGGTGCTCCCCTGCCCGGTAACCCCATGCCCGGCAGCGGCATGGCGCCGGGCCTCGGACCGGCCATTCCGGGCAGCGGCCCCATGGGCGGCCTGCCTCCGAGTCCTGGAAGCGGAGCGGGAATCTTGGAACTCATGCCCTGCGGTCCGGGTCCCAGGCTGGGTTTCTTCGCCGAGAAATCTGGCTTTTTCTGATCGTCGCTCAACTTGTGCCTCCGCGCGCCGGCCGGCTCTTTTCGTCCGGTTGTTGATGGGGGAGATTACGAGCAATTGCACGGATCTGTCAAGCCGGAGCCGGTCGGGTAAGCGCCCGGAAAGCGTCTGTTCATGCGGTCCGCGCGGCGGTATGCTGCATCGCAGCGAAAGCGGGGCAAGGTGCCGATTTGAGAGCGGATTCCGAAGAGAGGGCGGCCCGGAGTCGGATCACCGTTCTGGCTTCAGCGGCCGCCCTGGCGACGATGCTGGCCGCGCCCCTGCCGGCCGCTGCGTTCGGCGGGCTCCTGAACGTCGGCGCAGAGGGTGGCTATTCCCAGCTCTACCGGGCCTCGGGCAGCGATCCGCTCTACCTGCACGGCGGCGGCGCCGGGGCCTTCGCGACTTACGGCTTCACCGACTCCTGGGGGATCACGCTCGAAGGAGAGACAATTTGGTACGTTCCATACATGCGCGCGAAGACCGTCAAGAACGAAAACGGTGAAGATAAAATTAAGGAAGGTCCGGCAGTGAACGACATCGCGGTGCGCGGCGCTGCGCTCTCTATCGTGTACGCCATCGATGTCCTGAGGGCGACGCCTTACATATCGGTCGGCGGGGGCGCGTTCCGCGTTTCGGAGCTCATCCTCAGCCGCGAGTACGCATCGTGGGACGCGATCTTCCGCATCCAGGTCGGGTGCGACTATCTGCTGCTCGAGCACATGGCCATGGGGATCGCGTTCCGCTACGATACGTTCCTTCTCGGCGCGACGGAATTCACGTCCACGATGAACGTGTTCCTGCGCGTTTCCATGGTGTTCGACCTCGGCGGCCTTGGCGCCCGCGACGCGAGCCGCTAGAATGCCGACGATGATCCGCTACGCGTCCCTGGCCTTTGTAGCCGCGGCCTGCAGCGGGACGCCCCCGCGCGACCTGTCGCCCATGTACCAGGGTCCGCTCGCGCGCTCCGAGTGGCAAGGGCCCACGCTCGAGAACCGCATCCCCGACGGAAAGCCGAGCGACTCCAAGGGCGACGTGAGGGCCAGGATGCGCGCGCTCGCCCTCGAGCTTCTCGACAAGCGCACGGGCGGTCGGGGGTATGGTGCCGAGGATCTCGGCCGCATGATGGGCGAGGCCATGCCCAAAGTGCGCTGGCGGCCGTCCGAGGGCCTCGACGCGCTCGTGGCCGCGGCCAAGAAGAAGGGCGCGTTCGCCTCGTCCGGGGAGCCACTTCCCGGCGACATCGTGCTCTTCCACAACCAGTGGGACGCGAACGCCAACGGCGAGGACGACGACTGGCTGACCGGGTGCGGAGTGGTCGTGGACGTGAGCCGGATGCGCTTCGACGCGGTTGTCCGCACGGACCACGAGCCGAGGCGCGCGACCGTGTCCCCTGAAGATCCGTCCTCGCGCAAGGAAGGCGGGACGATTTCCAACAGCTACCTGCGCGTTCCGCGGCGGTCGGACGCTCGAGATACGACCTACCTCGCGGGCCAACTCTACGCCGGACGCATCGACGTGGAGCGGCTGGCCGCGGGGGCGAAACCGTGACGCGAGTGCGTATCGACAGGCTTCTGGTAGAGCTCGGCCATGCCCCGTCCCGCGAGCGGGCGCAGGCCCTCGTCATGGCCGGCAAGGTGCTCGTCGACGAGGTCGTGGTGTCGAAGGCGGGCGCGACCGTGCCCATGTCGGCCCGAGTCCGCGTTCGCGGCGGCGTGAGCCCGTTCGTCTCGCGCGGCGGGGTCAAGCTCGAAGGTGCGCTCGACGATCTCGGGGTAGACGTGGCCTCGAAGGTGGTTCTCGACGTGGGCGCGTCCACGGGCGGTTTCACGGACTGCGTGCTTCGGCGCGGCGCGAGGTGCGTCTATGCCGTGGACGTGGGCACGAACCAGCTCGCGTACCCGCTGCGGCAGGACTCGCGCGTCACGAGCCTCGAACAGACCAACGCCCGCAACATCGTCTTGTCGATGTTGCCCGGGCCCGCGGATCTGGCGGTCATCGACGTGTCGTTCATCTCGCTCTCCAAGATCCTTCCGGCGGTGGCGTCCTGCCTCGCGCCCGGCGCCCCGATCGTGGCCCTCGTCAAGCCGCAGTTCGAGGTGGGGCCCGGGCGTGTCGGAAAGGGCGGCGTGGTGAGGGACGAGGCCGCGCGCGCGCAGGCGATCGAGGACGTGATCGCGTTCGCCTCGTCGATCGGATTCTCGTGCCCACGGCGCGCCGACGCGCGGATCAAGGGACCCAAAGGCAACCAGGAGACATTCGTGCTGCTCGTCCCGCGCGACCGGGAAACAGGCGGGGCCACATGAAGGTCCGCATCGACGACGCGCTCGTGCCCGTGCTGCGGGTCGGGCTCCTCCGGCTCGACGGGCTCTCGCTTCCCGCCGACGCGGGCGAGGTGCTCTGGCGGGAGATCGACCAGACCTGTCGCGACATCCGCGAGCGGCACGCGGGCGGCTCCTCGGGCCAAGTGCCGGGGGTCGAGGAGGCGCGGCGGCTCTACTGGTCCGTGGGCATCGATCCCACGCGCACGCGTCCCTCGTCCGAGGCGCTCCTGCGCCGGGTCGTCAAGGGCAAGGACCTGTACCGTGTCCACCCGCTCGTGGACCTCTTCAACCTGGCGAGCCTGCTTTCTCTTTTGCCCGTGGGCCTCTACGACGAGGGCAGGATCGCGGGCCACGAGGTGCTCGTGCGTCTCGGCGAGCCCGGGTGGGCCTTCGAGGGTATCCGCAAGGGGCCGGTGCACGTGGGCGACAGGCTGTGCGTGGCGGACGCGCAAGGGCCTTTCGGCTCGCCCACCTCGGACTCGCTGCGCACGTCCATCGAAGGCCAGGTGCCCCGCGCGCTCGCCGTCTTCTTCCAGCCTGCGGACGGCGACCCGGAGCGCCTGCGCCTCGCGCTCGACACCGCATCGGATCTGGCCGCGCGGCACATGGGTGCCCGGGTGGCCGGGCGAATTGTGATCGGATGAGGCTTCCCTTGCTCGTGGTCGGTGTCGACGAGAACGGGCTCGGGCCCCTGCTCGGCCCGCTCGTGGTGACGGCCGCGGCGTTCGAGGCCGACGCGTACGACACCGGGCGTTTCTGGGACGCTTTGGGCGAGGACATCGTGGCCGCGGACTCCAAGGAGATCTTCTCGCCATCGCGTCTCGACCGGGCCGAAGCCGCGACCCTGGCCTGGCTCGGGGCGTTCGGCATCCGGCCCGCCACGGATCTCGAGCTCGAGGAGCGCGCGGGCCTGCCCATGCCGTTCGCGCGGCCGTGCCCGAGCCCGGTGCCCGGACCATGTCGCGTCGAGCCGATCATCCTGCCCGCATGGTCCGGCTCGCCCACATCGACGGACATCGCAGGACGCCTGCTCGCGTCCGGGGTGCGCGTCCGCGACGTTCGGGCCATGGTCGTGTGCCCCGGCGCCTTCAACCGCGCGCTTGAGGCCGAGGACACCAACAAGCTCGCGCTCGATTTTTCGCTCATGATGGCGCTCGTTGCGCACTTCGCATCCGGATGGACGGGCGAGATGCTGCTCCTGTGCGGCAAGGTCGGCTCGACCCGCAGGTACGGTCCGTGGCTCGACCGCGCGCCCCTCGGGCCCTGGCTGGCCCTTGAGGAGGCGGCAGAGAGCAGCACCTATCGCTCGGGCCGGCTCACGCTCTCGTTCGTGCGCGACGGTGACGGGCTGCACCTGCCCGTGGCCGTCGCGTCCATGGTCGGCAAGTACCTGCGCGAGCTCGGGATGGCGCGCCTGAACCGCGTTCTCGCCTTGCCGGGCGCGCGTCCGGCGAGCGGCTACCGCGACCGCGTCACGGCCGCGTTCGTCGCGTCGACCGCGGACAAACGCCGCGCGCAGGGCCTGCCCGATTCGTGCTTCCTGCGCAGATCCTAATCGTGGACGTGCGCCCCGCGTTCGGGCCGTGAGCCGCCCACCTGGATCCTGGCGAGAGGCGACGCTCGAGCGGACAAGAAGTGTGACGAGGTCGGACTTGATCATGGGGCCTACCGCGTGCTGACCGGTGCGCCCTCAGGGTGGGCGAAGCCCTCGGCCCGAAAGAAGGCTGGTCGCTCCCCTTGTCTCGGACTCCATGGATGACGATGTTGTAAGCAGGAGCGGCAAATGAGACAGCCGAGCCCAGATCGTTGTCACTTTCCCAAGGACATCGTGGACGAGGTCCTTGCCGAGCAGGGCAATCGTTGCCCCTGTTGCCATCGACCGCTCGAAAAAGTCTTCTGGCACCAGCACCACAGGACCGGCGACATCGGCGATCTCTCGAAACGTCATCTCGTTTGCGCGTGCTTCGACTGTCACCTGTACTGCTATCACGACGGGAACTGGCACAATCCTCCGCGAGAGCCGACATCGTGCAGCGGGATCTGCTGAACAGGAGGAGATGCGACAAGATTTCGACCGGCGGGCTGTCTGTCCCGCTTGTCGATCCGTGTTTACGCCGACCTCGACTGCGGCGCGAGCGGCTGTGTGCCGGACGACGACGGCTTCTCCGCCGACGAATCTCCGATCGGCGAACCCGTCACGCACTCGGTCGACGTGCCTCTCCCGTCGACGGCGACCGGTTATGAGATCGCGATCGACGAGTGAGCGCTTCGGCGAGACACACACAAAATCCTCGTCTCTTGCGGCTATCGCCGGCCGGCGGTAACGTAGTCCTGTAGCGTCAGGAGACCTCTTACATGGCAGGGATGCCCACGTGGTTTGAACGGGGCTTCGTGTGACGAGGGGTCGGCCAATACGGGCACTTGGGCCGAGGCACTGTCATACTGCGAGGGACTGTCGTGGGGCGGACACGACGACTGGCGGCTGCCGAACAGGACGGAGCTGGAGAGCATCGTGGATAGTCAAAGATACTTGCCGTCGATCAATGAGACAGCGTTCCCGAAGACACCGAACAACTTCTTCTGATCGTCGTCATCGGATACCGACCCGATATCCTACGCGTGGCATGTGGGGTTTCGCTTCGGCTATCTGGAAAGCAGCGGCAAGAAGAGCAGCCTATATATGCGCTGTGTCCGCGGTGGAGCGTGGGATTGAGGTTTCGGCTTCGGCCGCTCCTCGCGTTGAAGACGCCAGAGGGAGGTCTGGGCAGAATCCTCGTTGGCGGGCGCGGGAGGGAAGCATGGCGGTGTGGAATTGGCTTTCCTGGGTGCTCGCGGCGGGGCTTTTCGGCTCAGCGGGCTGCGGCCGTAGCGTGACCGGCGACGAGGGACCGCAGATGGGCAACCCCGACGCGGTGTGCTTCGGCGGCGATGTCCGGGACTGCGCCTGTCCCGACGGCGGGAGCGGGACGCAGGAGTGCGTCCACGACCTCGGGCAGTGGGCGGATTGCGAGTGCCCGGACGGCGATACAGACACGGACCCCGATGCTGATACCGAGTCGCACACGGATTCAGACGCGGGAACGGACACCGCCCCGTGGGACTGGGTCTGCTGAGCGGGAGAAAAACGTGGCGGTGGTCTTTGCCAACGACGTCTATTACGGCATCGCCATCGAACCGGCGGTCACCGTGCTCGCGGTCGACGGTTTCGCATTCCGAGCTGGGGCTGTAGGCCGGGGCTTGATGACGGAATCGTGAGCTTCCTTGAGCCAACACCCGGACTCGAACCGGGGACCTGCTGATTACGAATCCACGGGTAGTGCGTTGACCCGCTGATTCCAAGCGTTGACAAAAACCGCCAACTGCCCGTAAATAGGGAAGTAAAGCGTTGACGGGTGTGCGACGGGTGTTGACCCCAAGGCGCGACGGAGACGCGACGGGAGCCCGAAAAACGGCTCTGGCGCGACGGAAACGCGACGGAAAACAAACTGCTGATTTTTAATCAGGAGGTCTATGCATGGCGCGCATGAGGTTCACGAAAAGGACCATCGACGGGCTGCCGAGGGCCGAGAACTCACGGGGCGAGCGGTACTACGACACCGAGATCGTCGGGTTCGGGATTGCGGTGTACCCCGCCGGTCGGAAGAGCTTCTTCCTGGACTACAGCACACGCGGTCGGCGTCGCCGGATCACCCTCGGGGGCTACGGAGCCCTGACCGTTTCCGACGCCCGGGACAAGGCACACAAGGCCCTCGCTCAGGTGATCGACGGGGAGGACCCGCTGGAGGATCGCGCGCAAAGCCGGAACATGATCACGTTCAGCGATTGGGCCGATCGGTACATCGAGGCGATGCGGCCGAGAAAAAAACACATTCGTGACGATATCCGCTACCTGGGCGAGGCGAAGAAGCGCTGGAGCGGCCGAGCGCTTGACGCGATCACGACCGAGGATGTGGAGCGGTTGTTCGCGGAGAAGGAGAGGGACGTTTCCAAGGTCAGTGCGAACCGCTGGCTGGCGTCCGTGCGCGCCTGCCTCCAGGACGCCTGGCGTAAGGATCTCGTGGTGCAGAACCCGGCGATGAAGGTGAGGTCGTATCCGGAGAACCCGCCGAGAGCACGAGTGCTCGACGACGACGAGTTCTCGCGTGTGCTCAAGGCCATCGACAAGCTCAAGGACGTGCATGCGCGGGCAGCCCTGATAGTGCTCATTCAGACCGGGGCGCGCCAGAGCGAGGTGCTTCACGCAAAGTGGGAGGACCTCGACTTCAACGACCGACTGTGGCGCATCCCGTCGACCAAGGCCGGGCGTCCACAGGTCATGCCGATCCCGGCGGAGATCGTGGCGATGCTTGAACACTTGCCACGAGTAGGGTCGTACGTCGTCCCCGGCCTGAAGGAGGGGATGCCTCGTGCTGATCTGAAGGGGCCGTGGATGAAAATCCAAGAAGAAGCCAAAGTCCCCAACGTTCATCTCCATGACCTTCGGAGAACTTTCGGCTTGCACATCGCTCGCCGTGCCGGTCTCCACGTGGCATCTCGGCTGCTGAGGCATTCGGATATCCGCGTGACGGAACGGCACTACGCGCCGCTTGGGATTGAGGAACTCCGGCAGGCACTGGATCAGCGCGGGGCTGCGGTTGTCCCTTTGCCGAAGGGCAAGAAGACGCGAAAGACGAAGTGAGCCATGCACGACGACTACATCTTCGTGAATCAGACTTCGGCGCGAAACCTGTTCTGGAAGGTAATGTGGAACCGTCGAAAAGGGGTTTTCCAAGATTTGAAAACTGCGCCCCTCACTGCAGCTCAGCGATGTCGCGAAGCTCAGGATCGCTGCAAGGGGAGACTCACTGATGAAATAGTTGTCCAAGAGAGAGCAGTAGCTCGTGAACTGCGAGCGTGGCAGAAACGATGGAATCTCACGGTGGGGAAGGATCCAAACAAAGACTGGTGTTATGACTTCGCGTATCGGCAACTGACCCGATGGACGGCGAAAGTTGAATGGGCACGCAGTCGAGGCCCGGTACGCGTCCCCGTTGATATCCTGGTCGGCGCACATCAAGACATTACAGTCGGCCCCGTTCGGCTCATAGAGTTCCCCGGGGAAGAGAAACTGGGTTGTACGGAATTGCCAGAGGAACTGTGGTTTTTCGTGTCCGACGGCTGGCGCGTGCACGAGGCTGAATTGTGGAGGTCTGCCAAGAAGCGACTGAAGAAGAACTGGGATAAATCACTCGAACAATACCACGAACGCGTCGAGAAGATGATCCTGCAATCGGACAAGTGGAAGAAGTTTCCTCGACGCCATTTCAATTGGCTGGTTGATCGCATTGTGCCAGAGACACCGGGAGGAAAGGTGTTGTCGAGAGGAGACATCCTGGATCACGATGACGGTAGCGCAACGGGAGGAGACGAGGGAGAGGTGACACGGGAGACGGTAAAGCTTGCTCGATTTATCGGCATAAAGATCGTGGGGGCGAAGCGGGGACCTGGGCGTCGTCGGTAGGAGTTACCTGGGGAGAAATCGTTTCCGTCTACCCCATTAAACTACGTCGAATTGCTGTCTACACTGGGCCCATGAGGTCCACGAAAGACGGCAACATGGCGACGAACAACAACGAACTGATCAGCACAGCCGAGGCGGCCCGGCGACTTGGCGTGCGTCCGCAGACACTTCGGAAGTGGCGTTATCTTGGAAACGGTCCTCGTTTCGTTCGCATCGGTCAGCTGCGTACAGGACGAGCAGTATATCGGCCGTCCGATCTCGAAGCTTGGCTCATGGCGCGCACGTTCACATCCACCGCAGCGGAGTCGGCTGCTGAAGATGTTGGAGGGTGCCGATGAACGCCGTATTCAACAGCTCTCCAAGCAATCCACTCGCGGCACGTGCTCGTCGGGCGGCCGCTGAGTGGATTCTCAAAGACGGGCCCGTCGACCTTTTCGTGACGCTGACGTTCGCGCGTGATGTCTCCGACTGCGCGGCGCACAAAGCCTTCCACCAATACCTTATCAAGGTCGCGCAGCGCGCGGGGCAGCACCTGCACGCCGCGTGGGCTTGGGGGCGCCAACAAGGGGGCCGTCTGCATTTCCACGCACTGCTGCGTGGGCTCGATAGCCCGCTGGTGCGCGAGAATTTTCCCAAGGGCATCTGGCCCGGCGACGTGCAACTCAAGGCACCACAGAGCCAGGCGGACGTGGCGGCGTACCTGACTCGGCAGGAGCACGATGAGTGGAATGTTGGCACGGTGTGCACGCGCGCGCGGCCGTGCCGCCGTAAGCGCAGCTGCGTAGTGGCGTTGGCACCATGGCCATCCGCGAAGGAGGACGATGCAAACTGAGTGCGGTGTGAGCGTCCGCAATGTACCCGGCGCCGGGCATGCTGTGGACAAACCAGTCTCCGAAGGCGTGGCGTGGCTTGGCTCCCACGTCGGAGGGGACCGGTGCATCCGGCGATGGCCATCGGGGCCTCGCCGAGGCGGACACGGAGGACCTTCCATTTTGGAGGACGTTCTTGGCAGGAGGAGACGCTGTAGGGGCCACTGATAGCGGAGCTAAGGGGGGTGCGGGGGGGGGGGCGACGACGAGAGGAGGAGGCGATGAAGTGCGATGACGGAAAGTCGGTGATGCGCGCGTGCTCGGGTGGGAGGACGCGGACCAGGACGCGGGTGCGCACGCTTCACCGGGTCTGGTGCACGATCTGCCGCAGGCGCTGGCCCGAGAAGCCGGACCTGTTGGTGTGGGGGGCGCGGAGTTGGGGCATCGGCAAACAGTTGCTCGTGCGCCACGCGGCGCGGTTCGCGAGCCAGGAGGAGGGCGAGGCGATCGTGATCGAGGACGTGAAGGACGCCCTGCTGCACTGGGAGGTCCTGGCCAAGAAGTACGACTTGGTAGATACCACCCCGAACATCGGTCTGATCTCGGCCTACAGCGACACGTGGTTCGCCCGCATCGAGGAGAACCGGCGGCGAGGGAACGCCGCGCTTGTGGATTGTAGCCCGGTCGAGGCGGTGTACCTGGCCGCGTGCGCGGAAAAGTTCCCCCACGTGCCTGAGCTGGCGGAGCCGCTGGACCGGCAGGGCGAGAAGGCGCTGCAGCGGCTGGTCAAGGAGTACGGCGAGGATCAGGTCCTCAAGACGATCCGCGAAATCATCCAGACGTGGGAGCATTCCAAGGCGAAGTACAACATCATCGCGCAGTTCCCGACGATGGGCGTGATCGCGGGCTTCGCGGCCAGCCTGATCCCTCGGGCACTGGATGCGCTGTACGAGCGCGAGGTCGGTGATGCGCCGTACGTCGACGACGACGACCTGGACGAGATCCTGAAGTGTCCAGCGGCGCCCCGCACTCGATTGCGCAGCGCGGGGCACGGCGCCCCGGTGGCCAGTGCGTGGGACATCGGCGGCGAGGATGGGGGTGGAGAATGAGCGCGGGGGCTCTCGATGTGTGCGGCGTCGAGCGGGGTCGACTGGCCGAACTCGTGTACGCGAGTTCAAGGGTGCATCGCGTACTGGAGGGAAGGGCCGTCGGTTGTGCCCGGCGCAGGCCGCCCGAGGCGCGTTCGATTCGAACAACAGGCACGCACGAAGTTGCGGCCAGCAGGCGAGGTGGGAAATGACCGAGCAGGAGAATGAGGGCGCTGGCATCCGGGTCGTCGAGATGTCGGCGATCGTGTCGACGGAAGTGTCATGGCTCTGGGATGAATGGATCGCGTTTGGCAAGATCTCGTTGTTGGAGGCGGATCCCGGCGCCGGAAAGAGCACCGTCGCGGCGGATCTTGCCGCGCGTGTCTCGACCGGCACATCCATGCCGCTGTCCACCCGGCTGTCCCAGCCCATGGCCGTGCTCCTCGTGGCGCCGGAGGACTCCCTCGAAGATATCGTTAGACCCCGCCTTGAAGCGGCGGGCGCGGACCTGTCGAGGATCGCCGTGCTCGCGGAGGCCGAGAACACGATCCCAGGCGGCCTCGACCAGATTGAGGAAATCTGCCGCGTGCGCGACACCAAGATGTTGATCATTGATTCGCTGGATGACTGCTTGTCCTCGGGGTACTCGCCGCATAACAACCACAGCATCCGGCGGGCGCTTGCACCACTGGATGCGATGGCATCCCGGTTGGGCATCGCGGTGCTGATCATCCGGCATCTGGTGAAGGCCTCGGGCGGCCGAGCGATATCTCGCGGACAGGGGGCGATTGCACTGGGAAGCCGAGCCAGATCGGTGATGTGTATCATGCAGCATCCGAACGACCCGCAGTTGCGGGTGCTGGCCTGCGTGAAAACGAACCTCGGGCCGCGGCCGCAATCCCTGGTGTTCGAGATCGTACCGGAAGGTGGATCCGCGGTTGTGCGCTGGGTGGGGCCTACGGACCTCGATGCCGACGCCATCGGAGGTGGACGAGGCGCAAGCGACAGGACCCTGGGGGGTGTCGCGCGGAGACTCCTGATCGCCAATCTGGCAGCGGGGCCGGTCGCCGCCAACGATCTGTTCGAGCTGGCGGCGAAGCGGGGCATTTCGAAGCCGACCCTGCGGCGCGCCCAGGAGGACCTCCGGATCCCGTCGAGGCGCCGCCCAGGGGGTGACCTCAGGTGGTTCTGGTACTCGCCGGGCACGAGCGACCTCGGGCTGGATGGGCTGGGAGAGTCGCAGGCGGATCCTGGGGTGCGTCACACGCTCCCTGCGCAACATGATCATGATGATCATCTTGATAACGTGGATCAGTGCTGCGCTGCTCCGGAGGCAGGGGCAGGTGATCAAGATGATCAAGGTGATCACCTGTGCACAGGGAGCCCGGTTCTCGCAGCGGTTCCCGGCGCGTGCTTCGGCAATGGCATCGTTGACAGGGGGGATGCATGACCAAGCACCGCCTCCACGGCCGCATCCGCGTCGAGTACGAACCGCTCGCCGAACTCATGATCGCGAGTTCAAGGGTATCTCGTGCGCACGATGAAATGCGCGGCATTGGAGTGTGCGATCTTACGGGGCAGGCTCATTGGATGAAATCGAGTACGCGGGTTCAAGGGTGCGTCGTTGTCCCCGATTGAATGCGCGTCCCGCTGCTGAAAGGAGCAGGAGTACATGAGTTCGGAACACACTGTAATGCAGGCGACGAAGATGATGTCCATGACCGTTGCGGCGATCCTCGACCCCGGACTCTCGAAGTCCGAGATGGATGCGCTGTGGGCCTGCTTCTTCCACAGGTGCGCGTTTTGCGACAGTCGCCTGGATCGTCATGGCCATGGCGGTCGTCTCGACCGGATCGATCGCCGGGACCGCCGCACGGCCGGGAACGCGGTGCTGGCGTGCCCTCGGTGCAGTCGAGAGCGGAACCCGCGCGAAAACTGGCATGCGTTCCTCCACCGACTGTGCGTCGACACCGAGGTGTATGCCCAGCGCGAGAGCAGGATCCAGGCGTGGCTCACGAACCACCCCTTGCTCCCGCCGCTGTCATCGTCGGCGATCGAGGAGCTGCGCGCCCAGCTGGTCGCGAAGGCCGTGGAGTGGGCGCGGCTGTGCGGGGCCTTGCGCGAGGCTGCCCATGCCCAGCGGCAGCAGGCGCGCACGGAGGCGGGAACGGCAACCACTATCGTGGCCGATGCCATCACTGGGACGGGTGAGTCGTCATGCATGCAGCAGTCCGGGGCAGACCCGCTGCCCGGATCGGACGCGTGCATCCCGGCGCGTCCAAGTGGGATCTCGGGACGCGGTCTGGCGCATCTGAGAGGGAGGACGAGGCATGACAAGCCGATCCCGATCCTGTAGCTGGACCGCCGCCGTGGCCGCCCAGCAGGACGTCCAGACCGAGTGTGCGAGCCCTCGGGTCGGGGCAGGGGACGGCGTGCCTCCGACGCCCATGGGGCCCACCGACTGCGTGAGACGGGGTTGCCAAGGCGCGGGCGACCAGTACCGCGAGGACCGACACGAGCACGAGGCCGCGCGCGCGATCACACTGGTTGGCAAGCGGCGACTCCGTGGACGGATACGGGCCATCCTGGAGGCCCCGGTCGCCACATCTCTATTGAACGCGCGCGTGACGTACCCCGAGATCCCTGATCCCCCACTTCCCCCCGAGGTTCGTCATGGGTAGGGCGCGCAAGCCGCCGGGAGGGCCGATCATTCTGGAGGTCGTGCCGGAGGAGACGGAGGATGCGCGACGCGTGCGGTTGCGACCCGCGCACGAGCGGGTGCGGCGGTTGGGGTGCTGGCCGCAGATACTGGACCGGCTGGCGGCAGGGACGCCGATGGCTGAGGTGAGCAGGTGGGTGCAAGACGAGATGGGGGAGATGCTGGACTGGGATCGCGGGACGCTGGCGAACCGGTTGGGTGAACTTAAGGCGATGATCCCCTTGGCGGATCTGCTGACGCAGCAGGATCCAGCGACGGTAGCGGCGAGTCGCCGCGAGTTCAACGACAGGTTGGAGGATTTGAGAACGTTGGCGCGGCTGGAGGTGTTGGCTTGGTACCGGATGGACATCCTGCACGGGCAGGAGCGGCTGACCGGCCGCATTAACCCCGAGGTGTCGAAGGAGATCCGGAACATCGCGGACCTCGCGACCCGGTCGCACAGCATCCGCATGGACCTCGGGCTGACGGGCTCGCGCGACTTGGGCACATTGAGCGTAAGTGCCGAAAAGATTGAGGAAATTCGGCAGCGGTACGGGGAGCAGGCGGCGGCCGCGTTCAGCGACCCCGTCAGGCGCGAGAGGGTGCTAAGCGTCGTCAGGCAGGCGATGCGGCTGGCGGCGAGGGAGCGCGGCGAGGTCATTGACATCGGGGTGGACGACGCGGAGCCCGCACCCAAGAAGGATGGCGAGGAGTCATGATGGCGGTGGATGTGCGGGTGGCCAGCCATGCCGCCTGCGACGCCGTGGGCCACTTGGTCTCGTGCGAGGTCTGGTACGACTTGGAGGCGCTATCCCGCTGCAACCGCCAACAGGCGCTCGATGTCCTGCTCGCTGTTGTACAAGTGCGGGGCCACGCGCAGGGCGCCCTCGCGCAGGCTCACGATCACGTCCGCCGCACGCAGCCGCTGGTAGAGTGCGGTGGTGTCCTCGGAGGAGTGCGCGGCGATGCATACGTATGGCCCGCGTGCGGCGGCGTCCGCGGGGCTCGCCAGCACGCACTTGTCCGGCGGCAGCCGCTCGACCAGGTGGGCCACGAGGCGGGCGCAGTGCGCTGCAACCGTGCCCACGCCCACGCGCAGCAGGAACGCGAGCGAGGCGTCCGTGGCCGCGAGGTTGAGGAAGCTCGCCACCTCGGGCGCGTCCCAGCGCCGCGCGCCGCGCACGGGCTTCCAGTCGCAGTGGGTGAGCTTGTGGAACTCCGCCGCCCCGTCGAGCGCCATCCAGCCGAACGGCCCCACGCGCATCTCCTCGATCAGCTCCGCGCGCGCCCAGAGGAAGCCCGTCCCGTAGGGGCCGAGCAGCCACTTGTAGCCCGCGCACACCAGGAAGTCGGCGCCCAGGGCCGTCACGTCCATGGGGACCGCGCCCGCGCACTGGCTCACGTCGAGCAGCAGGTAGGCACCCACCGCATGGCACGCGGCGGCCACGCGCGGGGCATCGAGCAGGGCGCCGTCGTCGAACCGCACCAGGCTGGCCGACACCAGGCGCGTCCGCGGCCCGATCTGCCCCAGGAAGTCCTCGGCCGCCACGAACCGATCGCGCGGCTCGACCACCCGCACGGTGAGCTGGCCGGTCGCGGCGAGCGGCATCCAGGTGGCGAAGTGCGCCGGGAACTCCCCGCGCGCGATCAGGACCTCGTCGCCGGGTCGCCACGCGAGGTCGTGCGCCACGGCCTGTAGGCCGCCGCCCGCCCCGGTGGTGAGGGCGATCTCGTCAACCGCGCCGCCGATCAGGCGCGCCAGCGAGGTGCGCACCCGGTGCGGGATCTCGAAGTAGGCCTCGTCCGGCATGCGGTGCGGGAACTTCTTCCATTCGAGGGCGTCCTCGACCGCGCGGATTGCCGCGCGCGGCATGGGGGCCTGCGCCGCCGCGTTCAGGTAGGCCACGCCCTCGAAGTCGTGCCACTCGGTGCGCCAGTCCATGGCCCGGTTCTATACCAGGGAACGGAGCGGCGCGGCCAGCGCGGCGCGGAGCACGTCCGCGAACGCGCCCTCGGCGTCGAGGCGGGCGAGAACGGCGTGCAGGCCCCACTGGAGGTGCTGCAGCCAGATCCACTGCGGCTACACGGGAAGGTTCGCGGCGAGTGCGATCCGGCCTGGAGAAACACGACATCGCGCATCTGGTCGTCCCCAGGCATCCGCATCCCCATCACGAGGATGCAGAACCTTGCTCCAGCATCGGCCCGTTTCCGAGGCTGCCCGCTCCAGTCCAACCCCATGCCGCCGACGATCGGCTTCATCCTGAAAGGGATGGTTATAACGACCATACCTTCGCGCTCGTTGTGTGCCGTCCAGGGCAGGCGTAGGATCGATTTACCGGGAGGGAAATGAGGCCGACCCGCCGTGAGCGCGGGCGGCAACAGTCGGTAATACCTTGAGATCTTGGCAATACACGCCTCACCTATAAATGTCAGGAACCTCCCGATATAATTCCTTGACAGTAAAAAGCGCGACGTGAGATTTTTCTATCATCATGCAAAGTATCGGGGGTGAGAAAAACGCGTCCGGAAAGCCCTCGTCTGGGGCGGTTCTCGTGGTGGACGACAGTATCCGCTTCCTAAACGCGGCCGCGCGCGAGCTCAGGGCCGGCGGGTTCGAGGTGCTCACCACGACCACCGGCACGCAGGCTCTGGAGCTGGTCGCCAAGGAGTGCCCCGCCGCGGTCCTTCTGGACATCCAGCTCGAAAGCAAAACCATGGACGGCGTGGAGTGCGCCCGGCGGCTTCGGGCGAATGGGTACGACCGGCCGATCTGCATGATCACCGGCGACTCGTCGGCCAAGATGTTGCTCGAGTCGGCTCTGGCCGGCGCCGACGACTACATGGTGAAGCCCAGCTTCAAGCCGCTGTCCGCCGAAGTGAAGAGGCTCATTGAGTCCGAGACCGAGGCGTCCTGCAAGAAGGACTTCGATCCGATCGTCACCAGCGGGTTTCTACACTCTCTTGGGCTCTCGACGAAGCAGGTGGAGTTCCTGGCCGCGTTCGCTTCTCACGGGTTTCCGGCGGAGAAGGACCTGGCCGTGGTGCTGGGGATGACCGAGGGGGCGGTGTGGAAGCGGCTGTCTCGCATACGCGAGAAGCTGGGGAACAAGACATCAACGCAGATCGCGAGTGTGCTGACTGCGTTGTCGGCGTATCGGCATGGGATGAGCAGGCCAGCGGGCCGTAGCCAAACAGCGCGCAGATGAGAGCTTGAATTATCATCTGAACACGGTGAGGTTTTTGTAGGACGGATAGTGGAGAAAACAATGAGGAATAGCTTGGCGATTCAAGTGCTTGTTGTGTTGTTCGCGCTCGTTGCCGGCTGCTCTGGCAACGGCCACGGCCAAGCCGACGGCGGCGACGCGAGCAGCGACTCGGATGCCGACAGTGACACTGACGCCGACGCCGACTCGGACACTGACTCCGATACGGACTCGGATTCGGACAGCGACTCTGACACCGATTCGGACACTGACAGCGATTCCGACGCCGACTCGGATACCGGCTCGGACACGACCAATGACCTGCCCAAAGGCTGCCAGGTCATCTCCCCGGCGAACTACAACACCATGGGGTGGACGGGACGAGAGGCCATGGATGATGACTACATGGTTTGGACGTGGGTCGATTTTTCCAAGGATCCGGACCAGGACGTCCTGATGAAGCACCAGCTTTCCACAGGGATACAGCAGGAGCTTCTACGAAGAGACCAGCCCAAGCTCATGACGGCGCCAGCGCTATTTGCCGGAAATGTGTTTTTCTTTAGACAAACAAACCCGTCCGATGGCTACACCACGGAAATCTTTCGCATTGTATTGAATGACAAAACAGAAATGCAGTTGACCTCCAACGACACTTCGGACAGGGATCCAATGGGCGGACAAAATGGGTGTCTCTATGATGCCTATACCAGCCCGAATCAGAGGGCATATCTAACCTATTTCGATTTAGATCTGAAGAAGGAGATTGTGATCAGTGATTACCTATATTTAGCCAGAGTATGGGATGGCAGCCGTTGGATTGCATTTACGAGATCTTATAGCACCTACGAAACTCTTTACAAGTTCGACCTCGATAACCAAGCCGCCGGGGCGCAACTTGTGGATTCGACGCAGATGGGGTTCTTCAACATGTCTTTCAACAAGGACACCCATGAGCTTGTTGCGGGCGTCTGGATTACGGGAAAGAGCAACGGCTACGACTTGATGGCCTGGAACATGGAGACAAACGAAAGAACCACCCTGATCGACGATCCCTGGGACCAGGGTCTTCCGGACTATAGCGGGCACGCGATCGCTTACGCTGATTCCCAGGCAGCTGGAACTGGCTGGTTTGGCAACTATAAAGCCGAGGTAAAGATTCTGGATCGCGACACCAGGGCTCTCCGTACCGCGCTGCCTTTTGATACTTGGTACGGGATAGGGCTTTGGAGCCACTATCTGGCCGCCAACAATGTGGGCAAATGGGGGGACACAATCATCCTGTGCGATCTGGAGGAAGAAGGACTTATGGGCACGGATGGGCACGTGTGCCCGGAGAGCGGGTGTGGCAACCCGGACGGGGGAATGGACAGCGGAATAGATGCTGGAATGGATGGTGGCATATGACACCATTTCAATTAATGACAACAGATATTTACACATTGTTATTATTGATTGCAATCCTAATACATGTGGCTTCATGCGATGATTGCGATGAAGGTACAACGAAATGCGAAGGTGATAATCTTTATGTTTGTTTATCTCCTCCCACAGATGTATGTATTCCTTTTGGTTGTGGTGGAACTGCTTGGCATAAAACCCGATGTCGCGATGAGGGTGGTACCTGCGCAACCGTATTAAAAGACAATTGGGAAAGTATTGAGATGTGTGTTTTGTCGACCGAACGTTGTCCGGATGACACCCGTTCTCTTTGTTTCGAAGATACAATAGGATCTTGCCTGCACACAGACCTTCCCGTTTGCGAAGAAGGTTGCCAATGTTCATCCTATCAACATTGTGTCACAAATGGAACTGAAGCTATTTGTGTCTACAAGGAAGGTTCATGCTCGAATGGTCAGAGAGAATGCTTTCCCGAGAAAGCTACTTCATGGATCGGATGTTATCAAGGTATTTGGAATATAATGGGCGATTGCTCCGATGGCGGAACATGTGTAGATATTGGGGATGGCGGAGTTGGGTGCGCATCTAAGAGATGAATTAGTATAGAAGCAGAGATATTGGCTCGATAGAGCAAGTATCAACAGACCGAACGGAGGATCGCAATGTATAAAATCAACATGATGGTAATCATAGCGATGTTCCTTGTTTATTCTCAGAAGGCATTTGCAATTTATGAAGGCTTGCCGAACGAAAAACTTATTTGGTGGAATGGTTGTGCGGACATTAATGCCAGTTGTACTGACACACCAGACTATATAAGAAATGATCTTTATTCGCGCTTGGATCGGTTGGCGCGTTCTGTGGTTAAAATTCATCTACATCAACATGGGGATGTTTGTACGGGGCTATACATTGGGGATAGATTCGTTGTCGCAGCGGCACATTGCGTATTCATGAATGGATATCCTTCACCCGAAGATTACAGCATCCATTTTGACGTTGGTAATCAAACTTCGGACATTGGTCCTAATTCTCATACCGTGGAACGCCGACTCGGCGTAATGGGATATTTTTCACATGAATCGGCATATATTGGTAGTGCTAGTAGTGATAATATTGATAAATTGGCCGATATTGTTAAATCAGGTTATGGTTGTGACGATGGGCACTATGATATAGCCGTATTCGTCACGGTGCCAGTGCTTCCGACTAACTCGGTTGACCCCAATATTGATTCTTCCATTATAAGACCATTCTTCGACATGTCGCACACGTGGGATGATCAACCCTATTGGGGATATGATGGTGATATTTCCGGGAAACCCAGTCTAACATATGGCGCAGGTTATTCAGATTGGGATTGCCCTGGTCACTCATTGAGTCCGTGTGGTGATAGTGGCAATCTGAGGGCGGACATTCGATCAATTGACCAGGATTATGGAAAGATGTTTTCAATAGCAGGATTGGAAACCATAAGTGGCGAGTTCTTTACTTATTATGAACCCGGAGATTCAGGCGGACCGGTATTTATCCAAAATGCGGATAACGAACCGAAGTGGGTTGGCATAGTTAGCGGAGCTGGAATGATAGGTAGTGATACTATGTGGGGATTATTTTGGACATGTTTTGGTTTAACGTTAGCTTGTAACAGTGCTTGTACGGCCGCATGCGCTGCTGCATTTCTTGACACGGAAAGCTGTTTTACTAATATCAATCATGGAGGAACTAGGGATTATCTTAATACAATACTCAATGACTTGGATGTAGATAAGGATGGTTTTCTAACAGGCCCAAGAAATCCCTGGATATGGGATTCAAGTATGATAACGAAACGATATCTGAATCTGCCTGTTAGGTATATGGGGATGTCGACTGGCTGGACAGATAGGGGGAAACCACCAATATTGATTCCCGCTAGTTGTGCGGCCGATCATGCTGGAACCCCTTGGGCAAACCCACCGGAATGGGATAATTGCCCAACGATATACAATCCTGGCCAAGAAGACGGTGATTGCGATTGGGTTGGGGATGCATGCGATAATTGCCCAGATATATTCAATCCAGATCAAGCGGATTATGATAGCGATGGAATTGGAGATGCCTGCGATAACTGCCCTTACAACTGGAATCCTGTCATTAAGGACGTAAATGGTGACAATGTAATAGATCAGACGGATGAGGAACAAAGAATAGGTATTGTGATAGACCATAATGGTGATGACGTTATTGATTATAAGGATCAAAATGATCTTGATGGAGATGGACCACAGAGGTACTGCGCGGTAGATGCTATAACTGGAGAAACAACAAGCAACTGCGGACCAACTACTGCCGGTGGCGATATATGCGACCTCGACATTGACGGTGATGACGTGGGGCGGGGATATCCTGGGCCGGGATTCTACGATAACGAATTGATGGGGCAATATCTTGGAAAGCCCAATGGGAATATGAATAACATTCCGACATCTCCAGGAGATTGTAATCCATGGATGTGGATGCTGTCCGAGGACCTGGACGGGGATGGGAGATGCGACACGTATAACGCGTCATATGATGAAAAGTGTCAGCCGGGTACGGGTAGCCCCAGTGTCGACTGTCATCCATGGGCTCCATTATGGGACAATGGAGTCATTAGTAAAAACGGGGAAGAATATCTCGTAGCTGGGAATAGTTATCTTAAGCCGACAAGCTATGACGGGAAGGCCGTAGGGACAATGGTGGATATTGATAACAACCATTACCTTACGGCTAAGTACCAGATGGCATTGGAGCAGAATCCGGACATGGGCAGTGTAAACTATTTGGGGGAAGAAAAGCACTCGGGCGAGTTCGGGTATACATGGTACAAGCAACAATGGATGTATAAGATTACAACGACCGGAAGAACGCCATCGAACGAAACGATTACATGGGGGCATGCAGGATGCCTAATGAACGCGGCTGATGTGTGGAGATACTACGGCGGAGATGTCGAGGTGGATCCTGGGTACCAAAGTGGCGTGCCGTCCATTTGGTTCAAGACCAAACCTACGGTACCGGCAGAATGGCATGGGAAGGAAGGTAGTTTCAAACTATGGGTTATCGGGGCACCTGCGTTTTGTAAGGTTGATAACTGCATAAGATATGTAAGGAAAGAACCGACTCTGCCGGTGGGGAGTCCGCCTGCGGTAAGTGCCATAGACCCATTAAGCTACAGCATCATGCTCGCAGATGGATACGCGTGGAATGGTAATGAAGAGTGGGGTATCGCGAGATCGCGGGGATGCTGGACGATGAACAAATTGGACTCAAATGTATATCCGCCAGAATACAACAGCACGTTCCTGGAATGCTGGGAGGACAAAAACAAAGACGGAAACTTCAACAGATTAGCGGATGGAGAATGGGCGCTGGACGCGCCTGGATATGCGAGGTGGTTCTTCAATCCATGGCAACAGGATTCAAACCACGATGGCATCGGGGACAGATGTACCCTGGGACCAGACATGAAAAACGTGGTACAGAGCCACGATTGGACGACCAACAAAGGTGGGCAATGGGATAGCGCCCAGGCGTGGAACCAGTATTTGTCCTTGGGACAACGCTTTACTAACCCGTGGTACGGCGGACCAACGACAGACCTCAGCACTGGATTAAAAGTAAAGAAAGATGATGTTGGGAGCTCCAACTTCCTAACCTACGACGGTATCATGAACCTCTGCTCAGGGTGCAACCTGAGCTGCAAGGTCACGAAGAAGGTCTACCACGCATCACAGAAGCTGAGCTTCGACGTGACTGGAATCTCGGAAGTGCCGATGCGAACCACATTGGGAGCATGCACGTGTAAGAATAATGTAGACGACTGTGTCAATGGCGACACATATGAATGTGCTTTCCCGCAAGACCGAGGGTGGGACAGTACAACGCAGGTGGCAAGGGATACTTATGAAGCGAATGCGAAACAAATGGAATACAATCCCAATACAGGCAGAACAAGATATCCAGGATTTAGAGAAATTGCAAATCGGAAATGGTATGACAGCAATAATTATTGGGGCACAAAATATTCGATCGCACCGGTGTGCAAGAACGATGTGGTAAAGCACTCTTATTCTTATAATAGAATCATCGGGACAGTTTCGCCACAATTCATCGGCGGCATGGTTTCGCAGGCGGCGCTGAGCCAGTTTGTCGCGACGAACACGTTCCAAATCGTTCCGAAGAGCTGGGACGAGCAACCCGGAACGCACTCGCTTGACGGGACGCCAAGGGTCGGATGCCAGGAGATTTCTATGACCTACAAGCCCGGGGAAAAGAGGGCCATGAGCTGGAGGTACATGGGGCAACAAGAGCCGGATCCGTCAGTATTGACGACGCCGGAGCAGTTCTGGATGGGGCGTCCGGAAGAAGAATTTATGCTTGGTCACAAGACCAAGATGCGCGTCGCCGTGAAGCCGTACTTACCAGCGACGGGTGGAAGCTGTGGAAGCACGCAAGAATGCACGCAGGGCACGGGGGAGCAATGCATAAATAGCGTATGTGTCGACGACAGCGCAAATAAATATCAAGGGAGGGACGTCTGGCTCAGACAATGGCACAGCAGACCATGGTCCCAGTTCCTTTGGAACGTCACGGGAAGTACCGAAGATCAGGAGCGCCCGATACCCGAAGGGCTGCTCGGCGGCAAGGAAGGCGTGGTGGTCCTGGAGACACAGTGCCTGGGAACCATCGACATCGGCGGGATCGCGGATCGGTGGAGATGGATCCTCAACAATCCCCCGATCGTTGACCCTGGTTTTACAAACCCGGTGGTGGGTCCGGAGTTCGTCACACATGTGAACGTGCTCGGCAACACGGCCAACGCGACGGGGTTCTCGGTGTTGCCCGGGACCGGGATCGTGGACTCCACGAAGGAGTCGTTCGCGATCGCTGGCAACGCCTCGCTGTTCCCGCTCGGCAAGGCGGGCATGGCCACGGTCCTGTTCGGGGCCGGGGGCCAGCCTGGCGCGCTCGCAGGGGTGAACCAGGTCGACGCGGTCGTGGGCGGCATCCTGCCGGACGGCAGCGACTCGAACGCGGTGTGGATACGCACGAGCTGGGCGAACGACCAGATGTTCACGAGGGTGGTGCCCCAGGGCGCCGTGGCGATGCACTCCCCGCGGACCTTCGTGGACGTGGAGGGCGGGAGCCTGTTCGTGCTGGGCGGCGTGTCCGGCGGAGCCGAGGTGACCACGGTCATGCAGCTCACGACCGACGCCACGTCGTGGATCACGGAGTGGACCTCTGCGCCGCAGGGGCTGAGCCTGCCGCAGGGCGCCGCAATCGCCATTGACCAGGCCGGCAACCGGGCGCTCGTGGTGGCGCCCGGAGCGAACGGCATGGAGGTCTCGGAGTTCACCGTGGGCGAGGACGGGCCCACGCTGAACCCGCTCGCGACGCAGGGAACCGTCGTCATGCCGTCTGTCAGCAACGCCTCGGCCGTGTACCTGCCGGACCTCGACGCCGTCGCGGTGTACGGCGGCCTGGGGCTGGCCGGTCAGCCCTCGAACGGCCTGTGGAGGTTCGACCTCGGCCGGGGCTCGTGGTCCCAGGTCATGCTGGACGGCTCGGCGCTCGGGTTCAGGACCGGGGCCAAGCTCGTGGCGGGCGTCGGAGGCCAGGTGTTCCTGCTGGGAGGCGAGGACGAGGCCGGGCCGGTGTCGATCGAGACGGCCTGGGCCGTGGACATCACCGCTGACTCGCCTGCGTGGCAGGTGTCCGGGTCAGCGACCCAGAACGATCTCACCGTGGGCCTGCCGGCCGTCACCGGCACGTTCCGGACCGGGGAGCCCGGCGTGTTCCGGCTGGTCGTGCCTTCGAACGGGACCAAGGAAGGGCAGCTCGTGCAGGTGAAGCTCGAGAACCCGGGCAACGGGCTCATGGTGGTGGCGTACTCCGACTCGTCCAGCGTCACGCCGAGGACGAGCAGCCTGGCCACGACCAGCGTGCTCACGCTGAACGTGCACCCCGGCGAGGACTGGATCGTGGTGGTCGCGCCCCGCGACGGCAATGCGGGCTCGGCCCTCGGGCAGACCTATGCGCTCTCGGCAGAGGCCGTGGAGCAAGGAGCCCTGCTTGCGATGCTCGGCGTGGGCTGGGGCGCGAGGTTCGACGTGGCGGGCGACGTGATCGCGGTGGCGGATTGGCACGCGCTGCGGATCTTCCGCCGCGACGGCGACGTGGTGCACCAGGTCGGGCAGGTGTCCATGAGCTCGGCCGTGGACGTGCTCATCTCGGGCAACCATGCCTTTGTGGCCGACTTCTACGGTGGCCTGGCGGTCGTGGACATCTCCAACCCAACGAGCCCCGCCATTGTCGGCTGGGAGTGGACGCTGGGCCTCATGGGCTCGATCGCCAAGATCGGCGACCGGATCTACCTCGGCGCCGGCCTCTTCGGCGTGGATGTCGTGGACGTGAGCAATCCCCAGGATCCGGAGTGGGTCGACATCCTGTGCATGCACGACGACGTGCTCGACGTGTCGTCGGCCGGCGGCCTCCTGATGGTGAGCGGTCTTTGGGGCGGGGTGAAGCTGTTCAGCGTGGCCGCGGACGGCACGCCGCAGCCCGCGGGCTCCTACACGCCCACGTGCTGGACAGCGGACACGGCCTATTACGGCAGCAGCATGTACGTGAAGAAGTTCAGCGAGAGCGTGGATGTCGTGGACGTGAGCGACCTCTCGACTCCGAGGCTCGAGGAGACGCTGCCCTTTGCGGGCACGCAGGAGGTGTCCTCGCGGCTCGGGTACGACATGATCGTGGAGCCGGGCTGGTGGCACGGTATCAGGGTGTACGGCGTGGTGCCCGCGACCTCCGGCGGCGACGGCGACACGGACACCGACGCGGACAGCGACACGGATACGGATTCCGATACGGACACGGATACGGACGGCGACACGGACACGGGGTCCTTGCCGATCGCATGCGATCCCTCGGACACGTCCATG
>JAQTNF010000040.1 GCA_028713995.1 Deltaproteobacteria bacterium
TCGCTTCCGGCCCGCCGGGCTCGGCTTTGACCGGACGGGTTTCGCACCCGCTGGACGACTCATCCCAATTTCCAGAAGTTATCGCCTCCTTCCTTTCCAAGGGACCGGCATTGCTCGGTCGCACCAAATGGGCTGGATTGACACCTCTCGTTTAAATCTCGTTTAAAGATTTCCC
This sequence comes from Deltaproteobacteria bacterium, assembly GCA_028713995.1. GTDB lineage: Bacteria > Myxococcota_A > Polyangia > JAAYKL01 > JAAYKL01 > JAQTNF01. Next base: position 176 of record JAQTNF010000040.1, read on the forward strand.
GTTGATCCGCGCGGATGGCACCAGGGCGGGGATCGTCATCAGACAAACTTGCTTTGGGTTGCGTCCAATAATAGGGTGAGTTGTGAGAAATGCAGGAGGCAGATGCGATGATTGGTCAAACGTGTATCAACGACAACTCCGAACCACTCGAACCTGCTCTACAGCTTCGAGTCGCGATCGATGAAGATCTCACGCGAGCGCCATGCTACGACGGAGACGTGTTTGATTTGATGGTCCACTCCCTTGTCAGATGTTGTGGGAAAGGACCCGAAGGTGCGGTACCTGAGGTACGGACCGTGCCGGTGAAGCTGGTGGGACGCTGGGCCGGTAACAACACAGCAGAGAATACTCTCGGCTGGACCTATGAGGGACGGCTATACGTGAGCGATCTTGATATTGATATGGCTGGCGGTATTAATAGATTGCCTGACCGGCTAAAAGAACAACTTGGCTCGCGCTGCGCGCGGGTAATCGTTCACAGCAGGGATGACAACGCGGCCAAGGTTACAGCAACTTTCTCATTCACGATACCGGAAGGTAACACTCCAGTCCTGGCAATCTCTTGATTGCATGGGATCATGACGCCTGTTTGGGAGTCATCAGATCTAGACGGTCGGCTACTCCATTTTAGACGAAGAGATCCTCCGGCGCGATGCCGTGCCAGACATTGTCTTTGCCCAGTATGGAGAACTGTCTTTCCTGGTTCTTCTTCCACGAAAACAGGACGACGTCTCTGGCTGCGTATTTCTTCTTCACCTTCAGAAGGCGTTCTTTGTCGGCTTCTTTGGGCTTGGCGGCGCCGCCGCCCTTGATTTGAATGAGGATGATATCGAAGAGATCCCCCCGCTTCAGGATCTTATCCCCGGGATCTTTCTGGTTCTTGCGAATCGCAATGACATCCACCACCCCACGCGATTCCTGGCCACCAGGTCCGCGGAACGCCACCATCTGCCAACGTCTGGCGTTCGCTAAGCTTGCGGTCCACTTCATCATCGTCTCCGCCCATCGGGCGGTCTCGCGCGCTTTCTCAGTGGCTGTTCTCGTTGGCAATGGTCCCCTAACCACCCGCCCCAAGAAGCCATGGAGGTAGCGGTGCCTGACTACGGATCTCCACATGAGATTGATACGATTCTTGATCCGGCCCCCAATCGAAGTAGATGCCTGCGTTTGGTTTCGCAAGCTCTTTGGCTTGGGTCTCGGAGATCAATAGATTCACTTGCGCGAGGCGTCTTGGTTTCCGATCCGAAACGCGTTTGGCATGTACCACGAGCGTGTATTGACCCGGAAGCAAACTGAAACCAATTCCATCCTCTGGTAAAAGGAAATGATGATTACACGCAACACCCTCATATCCGACGTGAAGACCACTGCCTCTCACAAGGCGATCATCCCCATACACCCAAATCGAGAAGTTCTGTCTTGACTCCGCGCGCTGGAGGGCGATGTGCATGCTCTCTACTGTCTGTCCTCGTCGAGATGTGGAGTACAGAAGCGTTCTCAGAAATACTTTCAAGTGCGCCTTTTCATCATTGCGCCGGCCGCCATCAGGTCCAAAGAAGATGACCGTCGGCTGAGTCATCCGTAGTTCCCCCTTCCGGAACAGGGTGAACCAAGCCGTTAGACCCGATACCAGAAGAGCAATCGCAGATATCCCTATGGCAATCCAGTTAGACATCATCCTCCGAACTCCACCCACAACGGCAGATGGTCCGACATCCGCCAGGAAAACTCCTCGGTCTCCAATCCCCTCATCACCACTCCCCTGAAATCGAAGGTCCCCGCGGAGCGGCAAGCCAGCGTGGACGCGCGGGCGCCCTGCTTGCCCTCGAAACAGGCGATCTGGTCGTAGAACTTCCTGGTGCTCGGCTTCTTGGGGTCGTCGGTGATCGTGCGCGGCACGTCGTGCAGCGCGGGAGGGATGAACAGGCGATCGTGCACGAACGCGTCGTAGCAAGGGTCCCCTGCCCTATCGATGTTGAAGTCTCCGAGCGCAACGCGCAAACGGGCCAGAGCGCTCCTCACTTCGATGGATCCCGCGACCCCCATCCTCCGCGGGGACGAGCCCCGCGGCCACGATGCTCCTTCGCGCCGTGCGCTGCGGAGCAAGCCCTTCGGGCCAGTTCCCGACCGTTCGACAGCCCGCCAGGGCTTGCGGCGCCTCGCCTTGCCGCGGCCCTCGTGGCCGCGGTCCTTGGCCGGGCTCGACCCGGATGAGCAACGCTCCAGCTCGGCCTCGACGGCTTTCGGCGGCTCGGAGATCCGGATCTGTCGGTTCAAGGCACCCTCCTTCAATCCACGAGGCGATGATACGAGCGGCCGGACAACGCCGCAAGGCACGTTTGTGACGGTTCGATGGATCCCATGGCCCCTGCTCCGCGGAGACGAGCCCCGCGGTCAGGATTCCCCTCGTTCAAGGTCTCTGCCCCCTGAAAGGCACATGAGTGGCAATCCGGTCGGGGATGATCAGCCGAGCCGGGCCGGAGCCGCCATCGGCGTGCTCGCGGCCTTCGAGAGCAAGGACGGCCGCAAGTGGAAGGCGGCGGGGCGAGAGTAAAATGAGACCGTGGTAGTTGCTCAATCCCGCCGTGTGCCCGTGGCGAGCTGGCCGCAGGCGGCCTCGATGCGCCGGCCCTTGGTCTCGCGGCAGCGCGCGACCTGGCCGTGCTTTCCGAGCAGGCGCCGGAAGCGCTCCACCTGCGCCGCGGTCGGGGCAGCGAGCCAGTCCGGGCCGCCGCTTGCCGGAGGATTGTAAGCGATCAGGTTCACGAGCGTGCGGAAGGGCGAAAGGTACGCGGCCAGCTCGCGGGCGTGCTCCTCGCCGTCGTTGAGATCGCGGAAGACCACATACTCGGCGAGGAACGTCCTGTTGCGCAGGGGGAAGCGCGACAGCGCCTCGCGCAGCACGGCGAGCGGCCAGCGGCGGTTCAAGGGCATGAGCCGCGAGCGCAGCTCGTCGTTCGGCGCGTTGAGCGAGACCGCCAGGGTCATCTTGCGCGGAAACACGGGCGCGAGGCGGTCGAGCCCGTCCACGTGGCCCGCGGTGCTGAGGGTCATGTCCTTCGTGGACCAGGCGAACGGCGGGCGATCCCCGACCCGGCGCGACACGGTGAGGAGCCGGACGGCCTCGCGCCAGCGCTCGAGGTTGTCGAGCGGCTCGCCCATGCCCATGAAGACCAGCTTGTCCGGCCTGCGCGCGACGCGCTCCGCGATCTCGGCCTGGGCCACGATCTCGTCGGGCTCGAGGTCGCGCACGAAGCCCATGCGGCCCGTGGCGCAGAACGCGCAGCCCATGCGGCACCCAACCTGCGTGGACAGGCACAAGGTGAGGCGCTCGTCGCCGCGGGGCCGGGTCCGCATGGGGATGAGCACCGACTCCACGAATGCGCCGTCCCGAAGCTCGAGGCAGAGCTTGACCACGCCGCGATCGCGCCGGATGCGCGCAATCGAGGGGAAGCAGGTGGCGTTTCGCGTCTCTTCGTGCATGGTCCTCCAAGGGCGGAGTCGTGATACCATCTTCGCCCGAGGAGGTGGAGCCCATGCAAGCCCGCGCACCTTCAGTGGTCGTTGTGTCGGCCCTGCTCGCGCTCGCCTCGTGCGCGGACAGCGGGTCGACCGTCGCGACCTTCGACGTGACCACGCCCGCCTTCGCCGAGGGCGACACCATCCCGGAACGACACACCTGCGACGGCGACGGCCTGTCCGTACCGCTCCTCGTGTCCGGGGGCCCCAAGGAGGCCGCGAGCCTGGCCGTCATCGCCGAGGATCCGGACGCCCCGGGCGGGACGGTCCTGCATTGGCTCCTGTGGAACGTGCCTCCCGACATGGCCCTCATCCCCGAGGGGCTCGCCAGAACCGGAAACCCGCGCGACGGGCTCACCCAGGGCACGGCCGCGGACGACGGGCTCGGCTACTTCCCTCCGTGCCCCCCCGAGGGCGAGGAGCATCGCTACTTCTTCAGGGTGTACGCCCTCGACGCGAAGCTCGACCTGAAAGCCGGCGCCGACCGGGATGCGCTCGGCTCGGCCATGAAGAGCCACATCGTGGGCAAGGGCTCCGTCATGGGCCGGTACAAGCGGCTGGAATAACCACGCCTCGCAGCCCGTTTTCGTGAATATCCGCGAGGGAGCCGCGTTCCAAGTGGGCGACGAGGTGACGTGCATGGCGAGGAAGAAGTCGAGGCCGAGTCTCATGAGGGTCGTGCCCGGACAGGAGCCCGCGGACCCGCTGCCCGAGGAGGCTTCGCTGGACGACGAGTGGCGCGCCGAGGCCGACGCGTCGTTCCTGGGGCTCGACGAGATCACCCTCCGGCTCGCCGTTTGGAACCGCGTGCCTTGCGAGAACCGCGTGGCGTGACGCCAAAGCCTCCCGCTCAGCGCCTGACCGTGAACGGCGGCACCGCCCCGGGCGGCTCGATCCAATCGACCACGACGCGATCCACGCCGGCCAGCTCGGGTCCGTGCCCGAGCCAGCGGACGAACGCCTCGAGCGCGTCGCGCCGGCCCTCGGCGATCACCTCCACCGTGCCGTCCGGGACGTTGCGAACGTAACCCGCGAGCCCCAGCCGATCGGCCTCGGCGCGGGCTCCCCAGCGGAAGCCCACCCCCTGCACCATGCCGTGCACCACGGCCCGGAACGCGGCGGTCATGGACAAAGGATATCGCAGACCGAAGGCCGGGCGCAAATTCGCCCGTGTTGTCCGCGGCCCGCCTTGTGGTAGGTTCCGGCCATGCCGCGGGTGCTGCATATCGAGGACGACGAGGGCAGCCGCGCTTTGGTCCGCCGGGTGCTGTCGGCCGCGGGTTGGGAGGTGGTGGACGCCGTGACGGGCCTCTCGGGCATCCGGCAGGCCATGGCCGCGAATCCGGACGTGATCCTGGTCGACATCCAGCTCCCGGACATGGACGGCTACGAGGTGACCCTGAAGCTGCGCGGCGAGCTGCGCGGGCGCGAGGTGCCCATCGTGGCCATCACCGGCGCGGGCGACCGCGACATGAGCCTGGCCGTGGGCTGCGACGGGCACATCCGCAAGCCCATCGACGTGAACCGGTTCGCGGACAAACTGGCCTCGTTCCTCTCGGGGCGACACGAGCGGCGCGCCTTCGGCGCCGAGAACCTGCTCCTCGCGCAGGGCCAGAAGCTGGCGGCCAAGCTGCAGGAAAAGATCGAGGAGCTCGAGCAGACGAACCGCAGGCTCGTGGAGTCGGAGAAGGTGCGCGCCGAGTTCTACCGCAACCTGTCCCACGAGCTGTCCACGCCGCTCACGCCGGCCATCGGCTACCTCAACATGCTGCGCTCGGGCGACATGGGGTTCCTCTCGCCGATGCAGCTGCGCGCGATCGAGTCGGTGGAGCGCAGCTTCCAGCGCATGCGCGCGGTCATCGAGAACATCCTCGACATGACGGCGCTCGCCACCGGCCAGATGACCTTCATCGCGAGGCATTACGACTTCAACCAGATCGCCCGCGAGGCCGTCGACCTGTGCGGGCACCGGTTCGACGAGCGCGACATCGAGATGGAGACGGTCGTGCCGGACGCGCCGTTCAAGGCGTACGGCGACTCGGACAAGCTCAAGCGGGCCATGGTGCAGCTGCTCGAGAACGCGGTGAAGTTCTGCCCCTCGGGCGGCAAGGTACACGTGGCGAGCCGCAGGAGCGGCGGCCAGCTGACGTTCCTCGTGTACGACTCGGGGCAGGGCATCCCGGAGCAGGAGCTCGAGGCCATCTTCAAGACGTTCTACCAGGTCGACGGCTCGCCCACCCGCGAGCACGGCGGCGCCGGGCTCGGGCTCGCGCTGGCGCGCAAGATCGTGGAGCGTTTCGGGGGCGACGTGTGGGCCGAGTCGCCGCCGCAGGGCGAGTCGGGACGGTTCTCGTGGGCCCGGACGCTCGTGGCCCTGCGCGTGCCCGAGATCATGGCCGGCGAGACCCCGCCCGGCCAGAGGCGATGAGGCCGCGGGTGGAGAAAGGCTGCACCCCCGCGGAGGCACGCGAGATCCTCGACCTCGGCGAAAAGGGCCTGCACGAGGTCCTGCGCGAGGCGGGGCGGCTGCGGACAAAGCGCCACGGCGACGAGGTGGAGCTGTGCTCCATCGTGAACGCGCGCAGCGGCGGGTGCAGCCAGGATTGCGCGTTCTGCGCCCAGTCGTCGCGGGCCGCGGGCGGCGCGCCTCGCTACCCGCTCCTCGCGGCGGACGAGATCGTGGACGCCGCGCGAACGGCCCAGGACGTGGGCGCGGCCAGGTTCAGCATCGTGACCTCGGGCAAAGCCATGCGCGCGCAAGCCGAGATCGCGGTCGTCGAGGAGGCCGTGCGCCGCATCGTGGGCGAGGTGGGCCTGGCCGCGTGCGCCTCGCTCGGCTGCGTGGACAGGGACGTGCTCGAGCGCCTCAAGGCGATCGGGCTCACGCGCTACCACCACAACGTGGAGACGGGCGAGTCGTACTGGCCGGCCGTGTGCACCACGCGGCCCTACGAGGATTCGCGACGGGTGGTGCGCGACGCGCTCGACATCGGGCTCGAGGTGTGCAGCGGCGGCATCCTGGGCATGGGCGAGAGCCTCGACCAGCGCGTCGAGCTGCTCGTCGAGATTCGCGATCTCGGCGCGCACGCCGTGGCGCTCAACTTCTTCAATCCGATCCCGGGCACCCCCTTCGAGGGCGCCCACAACATCGATCCACCCGGGTGCCTGAAGGTCGCGGTCGCCGCGCGGATGCTCATGCCGGATCGCGACATCCGCGTGTGCGGCGGCCGGGAGAAGAACCTGGGCGACCTTCAGCCGCTGCTCTTTGCGGCCGGTGTGTCGGGACTTATGGTCGGCGGCTACCTCACCACGCCCGGCAGGTCCGTGGCCGAAGATCTCACCATGCTGCGCGATCTCCGTCTGCGTCCGGCACCGTCGCGCGCTCGAAAGGCGTGAGCGGGAACGGCGTTCAGCCGTCCTCGGGCTCCGCGAGCTTCGCGGCGATCTGCGGGTAGTTCTTCTCGAGGCACTCGGGGCACATGCCGTGGCTGAAGACGGCGTTCGAGTGCTTCTCCACGTAGGCCTCGATGCGCGTCCAGTAACCCTTGTCGTCGCGCACCTTCCTGCACCACGCGCAGACCGGCAGGAGCCCGGAGAGCTGCTTGACCTCGTCGAGGGCGGCCTGCATCTCGGCCGCGAGCCTTGTCTTCTCCTCGGCGATCGCGTGGATCTCGGCGTACTGCCGGCCGACCATGGCCGCCGCGCGCTCGAAGACGAAGATCGCCACCAAGGCGATGACGAGGAGCACGATCGCGGTCAGGACCAGGTCCGTTCGCTGCAGCTCCCTGACCTTGGCGTTGGCGGCCTCGTCGTAGGCGAGCACGATCGCGTCCATGCCATCGAGGAAGGCGGGCTCGTGGGAGAGGATGACCCGCGTGCTCCGCAGGAGCTCCTCGCGTCCGGGTGCCGCCGGATCGCCTCCGGCTCCGATGGCCGCAACCCGGCCCGCGGCCCTCTCGATCACATGGAAATGGGGCTCGATCCCGGCAAAGAGCGCCCCGATATCGCGCTCCGTCGCCTCGGGGAGATCCGGCATCGCGCCCCGACGCTCGAGCTTTTCGTGCGAGCTCGCCCACTGCCGACGCACGTATTCGATCTCCCTTGCGGCCCGTGCCGCGTCGCCCGCGCCGCCGGCGTGGAGGACGATCAGGGCCAGCTTGGCGAGCTTCTGGCTCAGCATGCGCTGGCGCCCGGCCTGGTCGACGATCCGCGAGTCGCGCTCGTGCTTCTCGATGGTCTTCTGGATGCTCACCTGCGTGAGGACGAGGCAGATCGCGATGAGCGAGAGGCCGACCAGGTACGTGACGCGCAGCCGCCTGGCCGGCATCCTCGCGGTTGGGGTTTCCCGGGGTGTGTCACTCTCGGCCAAGCTCGCCTCCCTGCCCGCGGCCCCGGAAGGAAGCGTAGCACGACCGCGGGGAAAATCATGTCGGGAGGACGTCGCGTGCGGCCCGGCTCACTTCCCCACGAACTTTTCCGGATTGGCGTCGAACTGCGGTTTGCAGGCCGGACAGCAGAAGTAATACCATTTCCCCTGGTACTGAGATTTCGGCGTGTCGGCGGCCACCGTGAGCCCGTTCTTCGTCACCGGGCACGTGGCCTTGGCGCCGACCGGGGCCTCCGTATCGAACGCTGTCGGAGCCGTGCCCGGCACGGCCGCCGGTGCCATGGCCATTTGCATGGCCATCGGTGCGGAAGGCGCGGGTGTTGAAGGCGCCGGTGCGGCGGGCGCCTCAGGCGCCGGAGCCGGCGGCGGAGCAGCGGTCTGGCTGCAGCACGCACACAGCAGCGCGGTCGCGACAACAACGGTGATTCCTGCGGAATTGAGCCCCATGGCGTCCTCCTCTTTGGTTTCCGGACGTGCCGGTTGCAGGGAGCATAGCACGCGCCCTGCGATTGTCCGCTTCGCTCGTTTTCGCGCCGGACGGATCGCTTGTGGGCCGTGGGGCTTGGGAGTTACACTCGACCCAGGCTAGAGACGCGGGAGGTCCGCATGGCCGAGACACGGTTGGTTCTCCTCGTCCTTGCGTTCTGGCTCACGGCTCCGTGGGCCGGATGCGGCGGCAGCGGCGGCAACGGAAGCCACACCGCCGCGGACGCCTCGGCGAACAGCGACGCCGGGACCGACTCCGACTCCGATTCCGACACTGATTCCGACACTGACGGTGACGCGGACTCCGCCCCGGGATCGGACGCGGGCGACGACACCGGCTCCGACTCCGGTTCGGATACCGGCACCGCCGGCTGTGAGCCCGCGACCGACGCGACAAAGACCGCGGTCGTATTCGACATCGACGCGACGCTCACGACGGGCGACTCCGAGTACGCGAAGCAGATCGCCATCCCGAGTTACGACCCGGCCATGCGCTCCAAGGCGAACGCGCTCGCCCAGGGCTACGCGGCGCGCGGCTACAAGGTGGTGTACATCACGGCGCGCGGCGTGAGCGTGAGCCTCCTCGACGGCACGAGCGCGACCGATGCGACGACCGCATGGCTCCACAAGCACGGCTTCCCGCGGCTCGAAGGCACCGTGTCCCTGTCCCCGGGCCTCGGCGCGAGCGGCGCGGCCGCGACCACCTACAAGACCGGCGTGATGCAGAAACTCAAGGGCCAGGGATACGTCCTCGCCTACGCGTACGGCAATTCCACGACCGACATCGATGCGTACCAGAACGCGACCATCGAGAACGACCGCATCTTCCTGGTCGGGAGCCTTTCCGGCCAGGCGTCGAGCTACGGCGTCGAGCCGATCCCCGATGCGGACGCGTACGCGAACCACGTCGCCGCATATCTGCCGTCCGTGCCGTGCGCGAACTGAGCTCAGTGGACGGACGGCCTCGGTCAGAACGCGACCCTCTCCCAGACCTCGACCAGCCCGGGCACGGTCGGAAGAGACGGAATCTCCGAGGGAGGCAGCCAGCGCATCTCCACGTTCTCCCAGTCGAGCCGTGGCCGCGCGTCCTGCGACAGCGCGAAGCGGAACGGATGCACCAGATAGCTCCGCCCGGAAGCCTCGTCGCGTACGAGCACGGGCTCTCCGCGCGTCTCGAGCACCGCTTGAGCCGGCCCCACCCCGAGCTCCTCGCCGAGCTCGATCCACGCCTGGGCGAGCGCGTCCCCGCTTTCGAGATGACCCGACACGCCGGACCAGCGCCCCTGGTACGTTCCCACACGCTGCGAGCGCTTGAGTAGCAAAACCTCACCACATCTCGTGAGGAAAGCCGTGATGACCGGGATCGGGATCGAATCCGCCATGCAAGGAGCTACTTGGCGGGACCCTGGGGCTTGCAGGCTAACCTGCGTTTCTCGATGTCCGTCCTGCTCACGCCCACGAGATCGCCCTTGAGCGCGTCCTCGTAGTGCTTCTGCCCTGCGTCGTAGAGCCGCCGCCCGCACGCGATGTCGCCGAGCAGCGCGAACGCCCGGGACAGGTTGGGCTGCATGGTGATGGCCTGGTTCAGGAAGCTGCTCGCCTGCGTGAAACGCTGAAGCTTGTAGTAGACCTCGCCGGAGTGCAGGAACACCTTCACCTCGCCCGGAGCCATGGCCTTGGCCTTGTCGAGCGATTCGAGCGCCGCGTCCGTGTTGCCCGAGGCGTACTCAATGTCCGCGAGGAGCAGGTATGCGTCCGCCAGGTTAGGGACGATCTCGATGGCCTTCTCAAGGGCCGTCTTGGCGTCCGCGGTCTTGTTCTGGGAAAGGAGCGCACGGCCCAGGCCCAGAAACGCGGTGCCGCGGCCCGGCTCGGCCTCGATGGCCTTGCGGAACGCCCCCTCGGCGCCCGCGACGTTGTTCATGGCCAGCATGACATCGCCCAGGGCCTGGTACGCCTCGCCCCAATTCGCCCGGATGGCGATGGCCGTGTTCAGCTCGCTCACAGCCTCGGGGCCCGCGCCCAGGAGCCGCCCGTAGTTGAAGTGGGCCAAGCACGAGGCCGGCTGCCTGCCAACGGCCGTCTTGAACGCGGCGAGCGCGCCCGTCTTGTCCTGTTTGACCTCAAGCGCGAGCCCGAGCCCCACATCGGCCACATAGTCCGCGCCCGCCTGGAGCGCGGCCCGGTACGCATCGACGGCCTTGTCGTAATCGCCCTGCCTCAGGTACGCCTCGGCGAGCCCGGTCTGGCCGCGCGCCTTGTCGCCCTTGTCGACCGCCTTCTGGAACTCCTCCACGGCGCGCGCCGAGCGGTCGAACGACAGCCAGAACCAGCCCGAGCACACGTCGCCCACCGAGCCGTCCTTGTGGCGGCGTGAGACCCCACGGCAGCCGTTCTTGGACTGGTCGAACTTGCCGCCCACCATGTCGATCCTCACCAGCCCGAACTCGGCCTCGCCGAAGGCCGGCTGCGCCTTGAGCGCCTGGTTGTAGGTCTTCTTGGCGTCGTCGAGCCGGCGCGCCTCCACATACAGGTCGCCGAGCTGCACGAGCTTGCCCGCGTCGCTGCCCACGGTTCCAGCCAGAGCGTCGAGCGGATTGCCCCTCTGCGCGGTGGCCGCGCCGGAAATCATCAAAAGACCAAGGCCCACCAGCACTGCACGCATCATGAGTTCCTCCTTCCCAAAAATGTCAGAACGAGAGCCTATCATAAAAATCCGTTCCTGGCGTTTTCCCTAAATCTTGGACGATTTGTCCGACGCGGGTGTTCAAAAATAACGCAACGCCTACCGACGATTTTCGTCTCTCTGGTTTCTCTGGACAAAAAGGTTCCGTCCGAATAAACGACCAAATGCACTTACTAAAAACAACGGGCTGATAGCCGGAGGTGATTTCATGATGAAAACTGGCGGATTGTGGGTTGTGGTGTTCCTGGGCGCGCTCGTGCTGGCCGTAGGCTGCGGAGGGAGCAACGCCAGCGACGACGACACCGGCACGGGCTGGGACGGCGGTCCGGACGGAAGCAGCGACACCGACTCGGATTCGGATTCGGACTCCGATTCGGATTCGGACAGCGACACCGACAGCGACGGCGACACCGACGGCGACAGTGACAGCGACAGCGACGGCGACAGTGACAGCGACGGGGACACCGACAGCGATAGCGACAGCGACAACACGGACACGGGCTATAAGACCATGTGGCCGTGCCTGATTTGCGACGAGAAGTAGCCCCGTCCCCGCCGGATTCCCCGCCCCATCGCACCCTTGCCCCCTTGGTGTTGACAAAGGAAATCCCGCATGCTTGGACCTCATGGAGAGCAACGGAGGACGACCCTCCGACGGCTCGATTGCCAAGGAGCAAGATATGACTCGACATGCCGACGTCGCGCAGATGAGGGCCAGGCACCGCATCGTCGCGACCTTCGACTACGAGCCCGCCAGGATCGAGCACGGCTACACCATGAAGATTCTCAGGATCGACGTGGGCAAGGGGCTCATCGAGATCCGGCCGGTGACTTCGCAGATGCGCGATCTTTTCATCGGCGGCAAGGGCTTCGACCTGCGGCTCATGTGGGACGAAGCGAGCCCCGCCATGAAATGGGACAGCCCCGAAAACCCCATCTGCATCTCGTCGGGCCCGCTCGGCGGGACAACGTCCTACTCGGGCGCCGGGAAATCCATCGTGACGTCCATCTCGCCGGCCACGGGCGCGCCCATCGACAGCAACGTGGGCGGCTACTTCGGCCCGTTCCTCAAGTTCGCGGGTTTCGACGCGCTCGTCGTGGTCGGCAAGTCCGACGAGGAGCGCGTGGTGGTCATCGACAGCGCGGCGAAGCGCGTCACCATCGAGACCGCGCCGGACGAGGCCGTGGACAGCCACGTGCTCGCGGAGCAGCTCACGAGCATGTACGCGGCGAGCCCCAACGACCGGCTCAACGTGGCGGTGGTGTCCGCGGGCCGCGGCGCGGAGCACACGTTCATCGGCTGCCTCAACTTCTCGTGGTTCGACTGGCGCAGGGACGGGGTGCGCCTCAAGCAGGCCGGACGCGGCGGGATCGGCTCCGTCCTGCGCAACAAGAAGGTGAAGGCCATCGTGGCGCACGTGGCGCCGTGGCGTCCCAGGTGGACGATCACGGTCGGCGCCTAGATTAAGGAGCGGAGCACCATGGAAGTCGCCAAGATCGACCGCATCCTCGACAAATGGCGCCGGGATCCGGATTTTCTCATCGAGATTCTTCAGGATGTCCAGGACGAGCAACGCTACCTGCCCGAGGACGCCGTGCGCCATGTGGCCGACGCGCTCAAGGTGCCGCTCGCGCGCGCCTACCACATCGCCACGTTCTACAAGGCGTTCAGCCTGAAGCCGCGCGGCAAGCGCATCATCCAGGTGTGCATGGGAACCGCGTGCCACGTGAAGGGCGCGACGCGGGTGCTCGAGGCCTTCTCGCGCGAGCTCGGTGTGGCGCCCGGCGGGACCACCGCGGATCTGGAGTTCAGCCTCGAGGCCGTGCGCTGCCTGGGCTGCTGCAGCCTCGCGCCGGCCGTGACGGTCGGAGACGAGCTCGTGGGCGAGGTGGGCGCCGCGGACGCGGACAAGCTTCTCAGGCGCTCGCCCAAGGAGCCGGCAAAGAAGGGAGGCGGCCATGCAGCGCGTTGATCTCAGGAACCTCGGGACCGAGGCCGAGGCCGAGCGCAGGCGCCTCGCGTCCTACAAGCGGCTGCTCATGGTCTGCACCGGCACGGGCTGCGTGTCCGCAAAGGCGTTCTCCATCCGCGACGAGCTCGCGAGAGAATTGAAGGCGCGGGGGCTCGAACGCGACTTCCTTGTCATCTCCACCGGCTGCAACGGCTTCTGCGCCATGGGCCCCATCATGGTCGTGCAGCCCGAGGGCATCTTCTACGAAAAGCTCAAGGCCAAGGATCTCGCGCGCATCGTCGACGAGCACCTCACGGGCGGCCGACCGGTCGAGTCCCTCATGCACAAGGATCTCGCTTCGGGCCGAGCCACCCCGCGCATGAAGGACATCCCGTTCTTCGCGAAGCAGGAGCTCATCGCCCTGCGCAACAAGGGCATCGTCGACCCCGAGAGCGTGGACTCGTACCTGGCGCGCGGCGGCTACGAGGCGCTCGCCCAGGCGCTCACGAAGATGACACCCGCCGAGGTCGTCGCCGAGGTTCGGCGCTCGGGCCTGCGCGGCCGCGGAGGCGGCGGATTCCCAACCGGCGTCAAGTGGGAGTCGTGCATCGCGGCGGTCGTAAAGACGGGCAAGCCGCCCGTGATCGTGTGCAACGGCGACGAGGGCGATCCCGGCGCGTTCATGGATCGCTCGATCGTGGAGACCGACCCCCACTCCGTGCTTGAGGGCATGTGCCTCGGCGCGTACGCCGTGGGCGCAAAGGAGGGCTACGTCTACATCCGCAAGGAGTACCCGCTCGCCATGACGCGCCTCGAGAAGGCCATCGCCGCGGCGCGCGAGCGCGGCCTGCTCGGCAAGGGCATCCTCGGCACCGATTTCGAGTTTGACATCGTCGTCCATCGGGGCGCGGGCGCGTTCGTTTGCGGCGAGTCCACGGCGCTCATGGCGTCCATGGAGGGGCGCCCCGGGGAGCCGCGCGCCAAGTACGTGCACAACGTGGAGCAGGGCTACAAGGGCCGGCCCACGGTGCTCAACAACGTGGAGACCTGGGCCAACGTGCCGGTCATCGTGGACAAGGGCGGCGCCTGGTTCGGCGCCATCGGCACGGGCGACGTGAGCCGCGATCCGTGGGGCGGTTCCTCCGGCACCAAGGTGTTCTCGCTCGTGGGCAACATCAACAACACGGGCCTCGTCGAGGTGCCCATGGGCATGACTCTGCGCGAAATCATCTTCGACATCGGCGGCGGCATCCCGCGCGGTCGCGCTTTCAAGTGCGTGCAGACCGGCGGGCCTTCGGGCGGCTGTTTGCCCGCGTCGTTCCTCGACGAGCCGGTCGACTTCGACACGCTCACCAAGGCCGGCTCCATGATGGGCTCCGGCGGCATGATCGTCATGGACGACCACACCTGCATGGTCGACGTGGCCAAGTACTTCATCGAGTTCCTCAAGGACGAGTCGTGCGGCAAGTGCACGCCGTGCCGCGAGGGCCTCATCGGCCTGTACGAGATCCTCAATCGCATCTCGCAGGGCGCAGGAAGCGAGCCCGACCTCGCCGAGCTCGAGCGCATCTCATCGGTGATGGCCGAGGGCGCCCTGTGCGCGCTCGGCTCGACCGCGCCCAACCCGGTCCTGTCCACGCTCCGCTACTTCAAGGACGAGTACGTATGCCACGTGCGCGACCGCCGCTGTCCGGCCGGCGTGTGCAAGGCGCTCATCCGGTACGACATCACCGAGGCGTGCACCGGGTGCATGGTCTGCGCGAAGAAATGTCCATCCGACGCCATCACCGGCGTGAAGAAAGAGCGGCACGTCATCCACCACGAGAAATGCATCAAGTGCGGCATCTGCATGGACGTGTGCAAGTTCGACGCCGTGCGGGTGGAGTAGGCCGACCCCTGACTTTGGCTGCCAGAGGAAATCCGCCCGGCTTCAGTGCCCGCCGAACTCGGCCATGAGCTCGTCGTCCCACTCGTCGGCCACGACCGCCATGGTGTGCAGCATGCTCTCGAACTCCTCGTAGTCGAGGCCGCAAAGGGAGCGCAGGGCGCGCAGGGAGATCGTCTCGGTCTCGCGGTCCACGGCGAACGCGCCCTCCGACGTGGCGGTGTAGTTGAGCTCGAGCAGGCGGCGGTAGAGCTCCTCGCGCCGCTCGTCGGGCACGGTCATGATGCGCGCCAGGAAGAGGAGCACGTCCTCCTTCTCGAGCACGTTGATGCCCACCGTGGCCGAGCCGCGCGTCACGCACGAGAAGCCGTCCTCGTCGAGCGGCGCGAACGCGATGGTCGCGCCGGCCGCGGCCGACACCGTGGCCGAGAAGCGGGCGATGTAGTCGTCGACCATGGCGCGCGCCGTGGCGTAGTCCGCGCCTGTCACCCGATCGTGGTATTCGTGCGTCCGGTCGCCCATGGCTGCCTTCCCTCCTCGCTCGCGCCGCGTCTCGAACCGATATGCCGTTGCCCCGGGCGGCGTGTCAAGGAGCGCCCGCCGCCGAACGTGCTTGCCCGGTTCCAAGCCGCGACTATATTAGAGCCCATGCCGATCTTCGAGTTCATCTGCAGCGCGTGCGACGAGGAGTTCGAGGAGATCGTCTCGTCGGCCAAGGAGAAGGTGCCGTGCCCCAAGTGCGGCGGGCGCAAGGTGAAGCGCAAGCCCTCGGCGTTCGCGATCAAGACGAGCGGCAGGTTCGTCTCCTCGCGCGGCGGCTCGTGCTCCGGATGCAGCCCGGGCCCCGGCGGCTGCTCGAGCTGCGGCCACTGAGGAGCGGCTCAGCGCGCCCCGATCCGCAGCAACCTCGCGCCGGGGCCGGACCTCACGCGGATGGCGCCCTCGGGGCACACCTCCTGGCAGCAGAAGCACGAGATGCACGCCTTGCGGTCGATGACCGGTATGCGCCCGTCCTTGCCCTTCCCGGGCTCCATGGCGATGGCGCGCGCCGCGCAGATCTCGACGCACCGTCCGCACGACGAGCACTTCCTGAGGTCGATGGCGGGCCGCATGCCGATGAGGCGATCCAGGATCGGCGAGAGGAATCCCGGGCCGCCAAAGGTGCGGACGATGGCCGGACGCGCCAGACGCCAGACCGGTTTCGGCCGCAGGCTCTCGGGCTCGGGACCCGCAACCTCGATGCGCTCGGGCAGGAGCCCGGCCTCGCGCGCCGCGGCCAGCGTGGGCACGGCCGCCGCGTCGACCCCCAGGATGCGCGCCAGGATCGCGTCGAGCGCGTGCGCGTTTGTGGACGCCAGAAGGACGCCGAGCGGCCGCGGATCGCCCGAGCCCGGACCGTTGCCCTCCATGCCGGTGACGCCGTCGAGGATGCTCAAGGCGGGCGCCACGAGCCCGTGCACGTGCACGAGCAGCCGCGCGAACGCCAGGTGGTCGCGGCCCGCGCGGAAGTGCCACTGCGCCTTGTCCATGCCCACCACCGCGCCGAAGCAGTTCTTGACCGCGCCGGTGAGCACCATCTGGCCGTGGGTCTTGGCCTTGGGCAGGTTGACCACCAGGTCCGCGCCGCGCATGAGCCGCGACACGCGCAGCTTGCGGTAGGCCGCACCCGCGCCTGCCGCCTCGTCGCCGTCGTCCACGTCCACCACGCGGAACGGCTCGCCTTCGCCCATGCCGAGCTTCCTCGCGCAGCGCGTGGCCGAGCCCACGCCCGGGCTGTCGGTGAGCGTCACCTCGGAGGCGCCCGCTTCGCGCAGGAGGCGCGCCGCGGTCCGCGCGATCTCGGGGTGCGTGCACACGGCCTTCTCGATCGCGCTCGGCCACAGGAAGTTGGGCTTGAGGAGCGCCCGGCACCCGGGCTTCGCGAACGCGGCCATGTCGCCCAAGGGTTCGAGCACGGCCTGCATGGCGCGCCGCACCTCGGTAGGCTCGTAGCCGTCGAGCCGCGCGATCGATACGAGCGGCGCGGTCATCCGCCGGTCTTGACGCGCTCGAGCAGGGCGCGGATCGCGTCGAAGTATGCTGCGCCCGCGCGCATCTGGATGTCGTTGTGCCCGGCGCCGGGCACGCGCACGAAGGCTTTCCCCGGATCCTTGCACGCGGAAAAGAGCAGGTCCGCGTCGTGGATGGGGATGATGCGGTCCTCCTGCGCGTGCAGGAGGAGCGTGGGGAGCGCGACCTCTCCCATCTTGCGGCCGTTGTCCGGGCCGTCGGCCTCGGTCACGCCGAGCCTGCGCGCCGGGATGCCGAGCAATTCGAGGAGCGGCACCACGCGCGCGAAGCCGCTCTCGACCACGAGCCCCTTCACGTCCGCGGGCCTGCTCGCGGCGAGATCGATGGCCGGCGCCGATCCCAGCGAGCGGCCCATCACCACGAGCGGGCCCCTGCGCCCGTCCGCGGCGAGCAGCGCCTTCACCTCGTCGAGGGAGCGCGCCGCATCACCGAGGAACGTGCGGATCGAGGGCCGGCCCGTGGACGGCCCATAGCCGCGGTACTCGGCCACGACGAGCGTGGCGGGCAGGGCGCGGTAGTCGTCGGCCGCGTGATCGTAGTCGCGCGCGGTCTCGCCGTTGCCGTGGAAGAACAGGATGTTGGGGGCGCCTTGCGGGCCCGGGAACACGCGCAGCCGGATGCGGGCGCCGTCCACGTCGTGCATGCGGTCATAGGCGCCGTTCGCCTCCGGGCCGAAGGGGGCGTCCGGCCGTGGGAAGAACACGGCAGAGGCCAGCCTGGGATCGTCGAGTGGGTTCTTCTTGTCCATCGCGCCATGGTATGAGGCCTTCTTGGCCCCGGCAAGGGGGGCATGACTCCGGGGCGGCACCGGGGGCGGCTTGTCGCCGAAGCAGGCCGCGACAAGGGCGGCGGCCGGCAGCGCGGCCATGACGCGGCGGATGCGGTTTGCGACCTTGCCCACGGAACCGGAGCATAGATCGACGGCCCGAAAAGGTGTACTGTGCTCTCTACAAGAACGTCGTTTTTAGGTATGGTGGTTTGAGATTTCAAACCGAGGAGGAACATCGTGAAAGCAAGGATCCTCGCTGGATTGGCGCTGTGCGCCATGGTCGGTCTCGTCTTCGGCGGCTGCAAGTCCGAGCCGCCCCCTCCCCCTCCGCCGCCGGTTGCGGTGGCTCCGGTCCCGGTGGCTCCGCCGCCGCCGCCCGTCGTGACGCCACCTCCGCCGCCGGCCACGCCTCTCGTGCCCGTGGCGAACGAGGTCGCGGCCGCGCCCGAGGCCAAGGGCACGGGCTCGAGCGACAACGTGGACAAGGCCATCGGCGGGAAGACGACCACCGGCGAAGAGCTCGCCGGCAACTACACCTGCGAGGTGGCGTCCAAGGAGCTGCCGACCGGGCCCATGAAGCTGCCGGGCTTCCCCTGCATCATCAAGAACTCCGGGGACGGGACCTTCAAGCTCACGTCGCGCGCCGCGGGCGGCTTGAACCTGGGCGGCACGATCACCGGCGCCACGGATCAGGGATTCTTCGTCGTGGGCACCTTCAAGTTCATGGGCAACAAGATGGACGTGAAGTCGCGGATGCTCAGGCAGGGCAAGGCCGACAAGTACAAGGGCAAGGGCCGCGGCATGCTGAACGACGACAAGAAGGTGATGAAGCAATACGAATTGACTATGACCCGTCAGTAAGACATCACTACCGGGCTCTCGACGAAATGAGTGAGCGATTTCGCCCGTGGAGGACGCCATGAACAAGGACATACGTCGTGACAAGCGTCAGCCCATCGCGCTGAAGATCCGCTTCAAGAGCGCGACGGTCAACGAGTTCATCGAGCAATACTCTCGGGACGTGAGCAAGGGCGGCATCTTCATCAAGATGAAGAGCCCCATGCCGGTCGGAACGCTCATCAAGTTCGATTTCTGCCTGAACGACGACAAGTCCATCATCCAGGGCATCGGCCGGGTCGTGTGGCGCCGCGAGGCGGACGGGGATCCGGAAACGCCGGCGGGCATGGGCATCAAGTTCATCAAGCTCGACGAGAAGAGCCGCAGCAACCTGCAGATGATTCTCGAGGGCGGCGATATGGTCCGCGAGGGCGCGTCCCGGCCGACCGAGGAGCCCGAGGTCGAACAGATGGAGCCGTCCACGTCGAAGGCGCCGGGGCCCATCTCGCCGGTTCGGCCGCAGGCCCCGCCCAAGGGCGCCAAGCGCACCATGATCGGCATGGGCGTGTCCGAGCCCCCGCCCCCGGGCACTGCGCCGCCGCCCGAGCCGGAGATCAGGATCGGCGAGGTGGAGATCCACGTCGAGGAGCCCGCGGGCGTTCCCACTCCGGAACTGCCCAAGGTCTCCGACAAGGAAGGGGAGAAGATCTCGGCTCTCGAAGGGGCCGTGTCCCTGTTCTCCGGAGAGTCGGCCGCCACCGGAGCCCCCCACGCGGACAAAGCCGCACCGGACAAACCTTTCGAGACCGACTTCCTCGCGGACATCTCGTCGGCCATCGACAACGCTCTGAGCGGCGGCGAGGAGACACCTGTCCCGCCGGAGCCTACGAAAGAGGCTTTGCCCGAGACCGCCCCGGCGGCAGCGCAGGTGGCCGAGACCAAGCCGGTCGAAGAGAAGAAGGCAGCTCCAGTCACGGAAGAGAAGGCTCCCCTGCCCCAGCCCGCGGTCGCGGCGCGCGCCGGGGCCGATGCGAAGCCCCGGGGCATGCCCGCAACGGTGTGGGTGATCCTGATCCTGGTCGCGGTCGGCGCGGGGGTGTACTGGTTCGTGCTCCGGCCCCAAGAGGACCAGCCGCCCGCTTCGAGCCCAAATGTTGCGACACCCGAACCGGTCGCGCCCGAGCCCTCGCCTGAGCCGGCCAAACCCGAGCCCTCGCCGGCCCCGGTGCCGGCAGCGACACACGCGACGATCAAGGTCGCGAGCAAGCCCGAGGGCGCCGCGGTCGCAGTGAACGGCAAGGCCCTGCCCGGGGTCACTCCGCTCGAAGTGAACGATCTCGCGATCGGTCGCGAGGTGGAGATCCGGGTCAGCCTGTTCGGGTGGGTATCCGAAACGCAGAAGCTCATGCCGACGGAGAAGCCGCTGGAAGCCTCCTTCGCCCTCAAGCCCGCCAAGATCTCGCTCGACGTGAAGACCGATCCGGCCGGCGCCTCGTTGACCGTGGACGGCAAGTGGATGGGCAAGACGCCGCGCACGGTCACAGGCAAGGACGTGGTGAAGACGTCGTTCGAGTACCTGATCCAGAAGCCCGGGTACCGGGACTACATGGGCCGCGTGTCCGAGGGAGACTGGACCGAGGTCGACGGCACGTTCAAGGCCACCATCGACGCGACGCTCGCCAAGGTCGAAAAGGCGGCGCCGTTGCCCGCGGTGGAGAAACCCGCGGCCGAGAAGCCGGTCGAAAAGCCCGTGGCCAAGCCGGTCGAAAAGCCTGCCGAGAAGCCCGCGGAGAAGCCCGCCGCAGAGAAACCCGCAGAGAAACCAGCGGCGAAGCCCGCGGTCGACGAGAACCCCTTCTGATCGGCTTGCCGCGCGAGCGGTCGGAGACGCCGTGACGGAAGTCCCAAACCCGCTCATCCCGGACGTGCGGGAAGGCGCCCGTCCCATCGACGACATCGCCCGTATGGCCCTGTCGCGGCCGCGCATCAACGTCGTGGGCGCCGCAGGGGGAAGCCTCGCCGCGCTCGTCGCCCGGGTCGCGCGCGCCGGGAGCGGCAGCGTCCTTGTCGTGGTCGAGGATCGGGAGCGCAAGCGCGCCTTCGCGTCGGATCTGGCCTATCACTTCGGTGCCTTGTCCGGCATGGCCGATCCGGCGAGCGTGCTGCGCTTCCCGGCCCATGATCTCGGCCCCTACGAAGAGATCGCGCCGGACAGGCGTTCGCTCATGCGCCGCTCCGGGATGCTGTTTCGGCTCGCGTTCGGAGCGGGCTCGACCTTCCTCGTGGTTTCGGCCGACGCCCTCGCGCGGCGCCTCATACCCAGGGCCGCGTTCGAGGCCGCGTGCCTGCCGCTCGCGGTCGGCGACACCGTGGACTGGGGAGAGCTCCTCGCGGCCCTCGAGCGCGGGGGGTACCACCGCTCGCCGCTCGTGGAGGAGGCCGGCACGTACTCGGTGCGCGGCAGCATCATCGACGTGTTCCCGCCCTACCTCGCGCGTCCGGTGCGGGTCGATTTCTCGGGCTTCACCGTGGAGCGCATCCGTTTTTTCGATCCCGCGACCCAGGAGGGCGGCGAGGAGACGACCGAGACGTGGGTGCACCCGGCCCGACCGACGCTGATGCCGGCCTCGGACGAGGAGCGTTTCCGCATCGCGGCGCGCATCCGCGAGCTGTGCGACGAGGTGGACAGGCCGACGAGCCAGACCGACCGGCTGATCGAGGACGCGCTCGCGGGCCGCGTCGTGGTCGGGTCCGAGGGCCTCACCCCGGCCTTCCACGAACCGCTCGGCTCCCTGCTCGACTACCTGCCCGCAAACGTGACCGTGTGCCTCGAAAACCCGGCCGGCGTGCGCGCCGCGTGGCACAAGTCCGAGGCCATGCTCCTTACGGACTTCGAGCGCAAGCGCACGTCGGGCGAGCCCGCGTTCCCGCCTTCGAGCCACGCGTTGCCGTCCGTGCAGGTGGAAGAGTGGCTGCTCCGCCACAGGCTCGTCGTCGCACATCCGTTCGCGGTGTCGGGCGGCGATCCGGTCCCGCTCGAGCGCTGCGACGACCCCGTGGACCTCGGCGCCGCGTCCACCGCGGATCTGGGCGAGAAGCTGCGCAACCTGGTGCCGGCCGGCGACAAGGTCGATCTGCTCGCGCCCCTCGCGGGCCATTTGCGCGCCCTCGACGAGCGCGGCGTGCGGACGATCCTGGTGGGGCACACGGCGGGACAGATGGAGCGGCTCGCGGCCATGTTGCGCGGGCGCGGCCTTGCGCCCCGGATCGCGGAACCCGGCGCGCCTTCCCACGGTCCCGGGCTTTCTCTCGCCGTGGGCGAGCTCAACCGCGGGTGCCTGCTGCCGGCCGACGCCGTGTGCTGGATCACCGAGGAGGAGATCTTCGGCAAACGCGCGCGGCGAAAGGCCCGTCCGGCTTCCGCCCACACCTCCCTCGACTCCCTGCGCCTTTCGAGGCCGGGCGATCTCATGGTCCACCTGGATCACGGCATCGGCCGCTACGAGGGCCTCGTACGCCAGCGCGTGCGCGGGGCCGAGATGGACTTCGTGCTGCTCACCTACAGGGACGGCGACAAGCTGTACGTGCCCGTCTACCGCCTGAACCAGGTGCAGCGCTACAGCGGCGGCGAGGGGCAGGTGCGCCTCGACAAGCTGGGCGGCGAGGGCTTCGCACGCACCAAGGCAGACGTGCGGAAGGCGGCCTTCGACATGGCCGGCAGGCTCCTCGACCTGTACGCACGTCGCGCCGCGGCCGAGCGCGGCCCGTTCCCCGCGCCCGACGACCTGCAACGCGCCTTCGAGGCGTCGTTCCCGTTCGAGGAGACCGACGACCAGCTGCGCGCCATCGACACGGTCATGGCCGATCTCGACGGGCCACGCCCCATGGACCGGCTCGTGTGCGGCGACGTGGGCTTCGGCAAGACCGAGGTGGCCCTGCGCGCGGCGTTCCGCGTGGTGATGGCGGGCCGGCAGGTGGCGGTGCTCGTGCCGACCACGGTGCTCGCGCAGCAGCACTTCCAGACGTTCTCGTCGCGCTTCAAGGGTTACCCGGTGCGCGTGGAGAGCATGAGCCGCTTCAGGACCGACGCGGAGAACGCGGCGGCGGCGACGGGACTCAAGGACGGGACCCTCGACATCGTGGTCGGCACGCACCGTCTGCTCTCGCCGGACGTGCACTTCAAGCGCCTCGGGCTGCTCGTGATCGACGAGGAGCACCGCTTCGGCGTGGTGCACAAGGAGCGCATCCGAGAGCTGCGCGCCTCGGTCGACACCATGGTCCTCACCGCGACGCCCATCCCGCGCACCCTTCACATGTCGCTTTCGGGCCTGAAGGACATCTCGCTCATCGCCACGGCGCCCGCGGATCGAAGACCCATCAAGACGTTCCTGTGCCACGACGATCCGGCCCTCCTGCGCGAGGCCATGGAGAAGGAGCTGGCGCGCGAGGGGCAGGTGTTCTTCGTCCACAACAGGGTGCGCGACATCGGCGAGGCGGCGGAGCGCGTGCGACGTCTCGTGCCAGGTGCGCGCGTGGTCGTGGGCCACGGGCAGATGAGGGAGGAGAGCCTCGAACGGGTCATGCTCGACTTCGTGGCCGGCAGGTACGACGTGCTCGTGTGCACCTCGATCATCGAGTCCGGGCTCGACATCCCGCGCGCCAATACGGTCATCATCGATCGCGCCGACACGTTCGGCCTGGCCCAGCTCTACCAGATCCGCGGCCGCGTGGGTCGCAGCCACAAGCAGGCCTACGCGTACCTGATCGTGCCGCCGCTCGAGTCCTTGTCCGGCGACGCGCGCGCGCGGGTGGAGGCGCTGGCCCGGTTCACGGATCTCGGAAGCGGGTTCGCGGTGGCCACCATGGATCTCGAGATCCGCGGGGCGGGCAACCTGCTCGGGCCCGAGCAGTCCGGCGACGTGAGCGCCGTGGGCTTCGAGATGTTCTGCGATCTCGTCGCCGAGGCCACGGCCGAGATGCAGGGCCGACCGGTCGTCCGCGACGTGGAGCCGGAGCTGACCTTCGAGCGTCCGGGCTTCTTCCCGGACACGTACATGCCCGACGTGGGTCAGCGCCTCCAGTACTACAAGCGCCTCGCCCAGTCCGAGGACGAGGCCGAGGTCGAGTCGGTGGCGGCCGAGATCCGCGATCGGTTCGGCCCGCTTCCCGCGGACGCCCTGGATCTCGTCAAGCTCATGATCGCCAAGGCCCTGTGCCGCGCGCTTCGGATCCCGGGCCTCGAATCCGCGTCCGCGCGGGCCGTGGTGCACCTCCACTCCGAATCGCGGGTCGACCCGGAGCGGGTGGCAAAGATGGTGCGGGAGGCCAGGGGAACAATCCGGCTCACTGCGGAGTTGAAGCTCATCGTGAAGCTCCCGCAGGACGACGAGACCGGAGCGGACGGGGCCATTCGCATCTTGCGTCGGCTGGGAGGCCATGATAACAACCCCCGAATATCACAGAGGAATCGGTAGCAAGGAGTGTGGTCCATGAAACGAAGAGCGAGGGTTTGCCGGGTGCTCGTCGTCGTTGTCGCGGCCGCGGCGGTGTGGCTCGCGGGCTGTGGGGAGAAGAAGGCCGGGACCCCGGCCGGGGCCGGCAAGAAACCCGCCGCGGGCCAAGGGGTTCCGGATGGGCTCACACCCGAGCAGGCGGCCAAGGTCGTGGCCCGGGTCGGCGACGCGGTCATCACGGTCGGCGACGTGACGCGCCAGATCAACCGGCTGTCGCCGTACATCCGGCGCAGGTGGGCCGCGCCCGAGAAGCGCAAGGAGTTCCTCGACAAGCTCATCCGCGTGGAGCTGCTCGCGCAGGAGGCACAGCGCCTGGGGTTGGGCGAGGATCCCGAGGTCCAGCGCACGGTCAAGCAGGTCATGATCCGCCTCATGATCAAGAACGATTTGGAAAAGAACGTCCTGCCCGTGTCCGTGGACGAGGGCACGCTCAAGACCGAGTACGACAAGGAGATCGACAAGTACAAGCGGCCTGCTCAGGTGCGCGCGAGCCACATCGTCGTGAAGACGAGGGAGGCCGCGGCGAAGCTCATCGCGGATATCAAGGCGCACACGGACGACGGCCGCTACTTCAGGGACAAGGCCGCGGAGCTGTCGCTCGACGAGAAGACCAAGGGACAGGGCGGAGATCTGGGCTACTTCTCGAGGCCCGAGGAGCGCAGGCCGGACGAGCCCGAGGTGCCGAAGGCGGTGGCCGAGGCCGCGTGGAAGATCGCGAACGTGAACGAGCTCGCGCCCGAGCCGGTCGAAGCACCGGGCGGCTTCTCGGTGGTCAGGCTGACCAACAAGAAGCCCGCGCTCGACCGCTCGTTCGAGAGCGTCAAGCGCCTCATCGAGAACCGGCTCCTGCGCGACAAGCGCGGCCAGGCGCTCGACGATTTCGTGGCCGATCTGCGCAAGAAGGCCAAGGTCGAGATCACGGCCGAGAACCTCGACAAGGTCGTGCTCCCGCCCGAGCCGCCTCCCATGCCCGGCATGGGCATGGGGTTCCCGCCCCCGGGCGCAATGGGCACGATGCCCGGCCGGGAGCCGCCTCCATCTTCACCGGCGCCCGGGAAGGCCGAGTAGGCCGGCCGTGCCGGGAGTCGCTTTCATCCCGCGGACGGCGTGCCTCCTCGCATGCCTGGCTCTCGCCGCGCCCGCGCTCGGCCAGGATGGCGCCAAGGGACGCGTCGTCGATCGCATCGCCGCGGTGATCGGCTCGGACATCATCCTCGCGAGCGAGGCCGCGCTGAAGGCGGCCCCGCAGCTCACGGAGTTCGAGAAGGCGGGCGGAGACACCCTCATCGGCGGCGACAAGAAGCGCGCCCAGCTCCTGCGCGACGCGCTCGAGAAGCTCATCGACGCAGAGCTCGTCAAGCAGCAGGCCGTGGAGATGAAGATCACGGTGGCGGGCGAGGAGGTCGACCGGGCCATCGAGAACATCGCACGCGAGAACAACGTGGACGTGGAGACGCTCAGGCGCGCGGTCGTGACCCAGGGCATGGACTACCTCGCCTACCGCAACAACCTGCGCGACGAGATCCTGCGCTTCAAGGTGTTGAACCTGCGCGTGCGCGGTCGCGTCAAGATCTCGGACGCCGAGGCGCGCCAGTACTACAACGACCAGGTGCGCGAGATCCGGGTCAAGGGCACGTTCGAGGGCGCTCATGTTCTCGTGCGCGTGCCCGAGGGTGCAAGGCCGGCCGAGGTCGCGGCGGCGAGAAAAAAAGCCGAGGCGATCCTCACGCGCGTCCGCGGCGGAGAGCGTTTCGAGGATGTCGCGCGCGCCGAGTCGGATGACAAGGCCACGGTTGAGGGGGGCGGCAGCCTCGGCCTGAAATCTCCGGGCCAGCTCCCCAAAGTGCTCGACCGGGAGTTCCTCGACATGGAGCCGGGCGAGGTGGCCGGGCCCATACGCACCGCGGCCGGGTTCCACGTCCTCAAGCTCGTCTCGCGCGAGGCGCTCGGCGTCCAGAAATTCAGCGAGGTCAAGGACCGTATCATGAGCCAGCTCGCCAAGGACGCCATGGCGCGCCAGGAGCAGATCTGGCTCAAGGAACTGCGCCTCAAGACTTACATCGAGATTCTCCTGTGAAGTGCGCTCTCCCGTAAAAGAATTTGACACCCGGCCGGACATAGATTAGTTATCCCATTAGATAGGTCATATAAGAAGACACGGTCTGTTTTTTTTGAGATGAAATGCGATAAACCCAATCGGACAAGGAGGATAAGATGATCGAAAGGATCACGGTGACGACGGGGCATGGCCGCAACGGCGAGGCCGACGGCATGGAGCGGCTCGAGCTGCGCATGGGCGACGTGGTCAGCATCGTGGGCCCCACCGGCTCGGGCAAGACCACGCTCATCAACGACATCGAGCTGTTCGCGGACGGGGACACTCCCTCGGGCCGTCGCGTGCTCATCGACGGCGCGCGGCCGCCGGCCGAGTACCGGCACGATCCGGCGCGCCACCCCATCGCGCTCATCACGCAGCACACCACGTTCCTCTCGGATCTGCCCGTGGGCCTGTTCCTCAGCACGCACGCCAAGATCCGCTGCACCGTGGCCTCGGGCGCCGTGGACCTGGTCGAGGAATCGCTCGCCTTTGCCAACCAGCTCACCGGCGAGCCCATCGAGGCCCACTCGCGCATGACCGAGCTGTCCGGCGGCCAGACACGCGCCCTGCTCATCGCCGACGCGGCGATCATCTGCAGCACGCCCATCGTGCTCCTCGACGAGGTGGAGAACGCGGGCATCCACCGCACGCGCGCCATCGAGCTCCTGCGCCGCTACCGCAAGATCTTCATCTTCGTGACGCACGACCCGCGCATCGCGCTCTTGAGCGACTACCGCGTGGTCATGAAGAACGGGCGCATCACCGCGGTGCTGCACACCGACGAGGCTGAGCGCATTTTCGCGGTCAAGGTGAGCCGGCTCGACGACGCGATGAGCGATCTGCGCGACCGGCTGCGCCACGGGATGCGCCTCGACGGCACGGAACTCCGGGGGCTGGCATGAGGCTCGCCATCTGCGCAGGGCCGGCCACCACCGGCAAGACCGCCGTGCTGCGGCACGTTGCCCGCAAGCTCCTCTCGCTCGGCCACAAGGTCGCGTTCCTCAAGATCGACGTGCAGTACGCTGAAGAGGACGAGCAGCTCGCGGCCGAGCTCGGCATCCCCACGCGCAAGGTCTACTCCGGCGAGCTGTGCCCGGATCACTGCTCGGTCATGGTGCTCGGCGACGCGCTCGCGTGGGCCGCGGCAGCGGGCGCGGACGTGCTCCTCGTGGAGACCGCCGGGCTGTGCCTGCGCTGCGCCCCGTACGTGGACGGCGGGCTCGGGCTCATCGTGATGGAGGCCACCTCGGGCATGAACCTTCCGCTCAAGGTGGGGCCCATGCTCTCGCTCGCGGATCTGGCGGTCGTGACCAAGATCGACCGGGTCTCGCAGGCCGAACGCGAGGTGTTCCGCGCGCGCATCGGCGAGGTGGCGCCGCGCGTCAAGGTGCGCGAGGTCAACGCGCTGCACGGGATCGGCATCGATCCGATCGTGGAGGAGGTGCTCGCCGCGCCGCTCGCATTCGAGGGCATGCAGCTTCGCGGCAACCCGCCCGTGGGCACGTGCACCATCTGCGTGGGCAAGAAGGACATCGGGTGGCAGTCGCACTTCGGCGTGGTGCGGCCGCTCGACAACCAGACGTTCTACAGGGGCGAGTGACTGTGCGGCCGCTCGTCTATCTCGACAACTCGGCCACGACCCGGCTCGATCCGCGCGTGGCCGAGGCTATGCGCCCGCATCTCGAAGACTCGTACGGCAACCCATCGAGCCTGCACGCCATGGGTCGCGAGGCGCGCGCGGCGGTGGAGGAGGCGCGAGCGAGCGTGGCGGGCCTCGTGAACGCCCGGCCGCGCGAGATCGTGTTCACGGGCAGCGGCACCGAGGCCAACAACCTGGCGCTCCTCGGCGCGGTGGGGGCCTCGGGCGCGGTGACGCCCCACATGGTCGCATCGGCCTTCGAGCACCCGTCCGTGCTCGAGCCCTGCGCCCGTCTGCGCGCGCTGGGCGCGGACGTGACGCTCCTCCCGGTGGGAGGCGACGGCATCGTCGAGCCTGGTGAGCTGGCCCGCGCCATGCGCCCGGAGACGGTGCTCGTCTCGATCATGACCGCCAACAACGTTGTGGGCACGCTGCAGCCCATCGCCGAGCTCGCGCGGGTGGCGCGCTCGCGCGGAGCGCTGTTCCACACGGACGCGGTCCAGGCCGCGGGCAGGGTTCCCATCGAAGTGTCGCGCGACGACGTGGACCTGCTCTCCCTGTCGGCGCACAAGCTCCACGGCCCCAAGGGGGTGGGAGCCCTGTTCGTCCGCACGGGCGTAAGGATCGCGCCCCAGGTCCACGGCGGCGGGCAGGAACAGGGCCTGCGCTCGGCCACGGAGAACGTGGCCGGAATCGCGGGGTTCGGCCGTGCGGCCGAGATCGCGGCCGCGGCGCGGGGCGAGGAGGCGGCCCGACTCGTCAACCTGCGCGATCGGCTGCTCGAGGCGATTTGCGGCTCGGTGCCAGGAGCCTACCTGATCGGGCACCCGCACCGCCGCCTGCCCGGTCACCTGTGCATCGGGATCTCGGGCCTCGAACCCGAGGCCATGAAGCTGCTCCTCGCCCTGGACGAGCAGGGGTTCGCGGTCTCCACGGGCAGCGCGTGCAGCTCGAGCCACGCAAGCGAGCCCTCGCACGTGCTCATGGCCATGGGCTTCGATCCGGTGCGGGCGCGCGGCTCGCTCCGCATCACCCTCGGCCGCTTCAACACCGACGAGGAGGCCCTCGCCTTCGCCGACGCCCTGCGGCGGGTCGCAGCCACATTGCGCCCCATCACGACCCGCAAAATCCCGAGCGAAAGGACTGAACCATGCCGAACCAGGTGAACCTTCCGGGCATCGACTGCGGGCTGTGCGGCTCGCGTACGTGCGCCGAGTTCGCGCAGCGCCTCGCCACGGATCCGGAGTTGATCAAACGCTGCATTCCGTTGTCGACGGATTCCACGCCACCGCCCAAGGCCTCCGTTCCGGTCCAGGCGCCGGCGGCGTGCGAAGCTGCCTGCGCGGGATGTGCGCCCGCGCCGCGGCAGAAGAAAACGCCCGAGTGGCACGATAGCCTCGGTCGCGAGTTCGACTTCATCCTCGAGCACTTTCCCGAGGATCCGGGGCCTCGCGAGATCATCCTGCCCCACAACCCCATGCTCACCCGCGAGATGGACGTGAAGCGCGGCGACGTGCTCATCGGCAGGCCGCTCGGCATGTCGTGCGGCTGTCCCATCACCCACTGCGGCGTCGTCTCGGACGTGGATCCCCGCACGGGCGTCATCACGTGGTGCGTGACCGGCCCGCTCGGCCCGCGCGAAAAGGGCTTCAAGGACATCGGGTACTACATCGCCGAGGCGTACGAGGGCATGATCCCGCGAGCGCGCTGCGACATCAAGATCGGCATGCGCTACTTCTTCCAGCCGCGCATGTGCATGCTCCAATGGCGGCACAGCGGCCTCGTGAACTACGTGAACCGCACGCCCGTCGGCATGCAGGTGCGCCTGGAAGGCCTTTGGATCGGGTGAGAGGGATTCGTTGAAAAAGCGCGGAACTCAGGACGCCGCGGCCGCGCCGCTGAGCATCTTGCCGGTCGCTTCCACGGACGAAAGCGCGGACTCCAAGATCAGTCGCGTGAGAGCCTGCTGGGGCTGGCGGATGCACTCGTAGTAGCGCTGGCGCTCGGTGGCGTGGATCACGGCGGGCAGGTAGCCGTTGCGGATGAGCACCATGTTCATCATGACCCGGCCGACCTTGCCGGACACGTCGGCGTACGGGAAGATGCGCATGAACCGGTAGTGGAACTTGGACGCCCAGAGCACCGGGTGCAGCTCGGCCGCCTCATCCGGGTCGTTCAGCCACTGAACCAGCTTGCGCATGTTCGGTCCGATCGCGTCGGGCGCGCAGATCTCGTGGAAGTACGAGCGGTGCAGCGGAATTTCCTTGCGGTAGCGGCCGGGCGCGCCGCCGTCCGAGTCGCCCGAGAAGAACGCGTGGAACTCCTTGAAAAGGCTCACCGAGTACACGAGCTTCTTGCGCGCCGCCGTCTCGCGCGCCAGGTGCAGCGCCCAGCGATGCGAGCGCAACGCCAGGTACAGCCCGAGCGAGGACGCATCGGTCACGGCGCGGTAGTCGAAGGCGTTGTCGAGATCCGACGCCGAAACCACCTGACCCTCGAGCGCCCAATCATGGTAAATGGTGGAAACGTCCAGGCTCTTCCACAATCCGGCGATGAGCGAGCCCGAGCTTCGGGCCATCAGGTGACGGACAGATTCGGCCCGCCTGTCGAGCTCGGTCAGCATCCCGTCCATGGGATCGTGTTGCATCATCTTGTCTTCTTTTTGTTTGAGCAAACAGCCCCCTATTCCAAGTATTCTATTAATACATCCGCATGTCGTCAAGAAAACTCTTCTATCTTATTGTAATAATTAAGAATTTTAGAATTTCGAACGGGTCGCGGGGGTCAGCCGCCCACAAAGAGACGCGCGATGTCATTCCAGGTGGCGAACACCAGAAGGGCCAGAATCATGGCCACGCCCACCAGCATGATCCGCTCCTTGAGCAGTCGGCTCAAGGGCTTGCGCAGGAGCGACTCCACTCCGATGAGGAGGATCTGGCCGCCGTCCAGGACCGGGATGGGGAAGAGGTTGATGAGGCCCAGGTTGACGCTGATGAGGGCCATGATCCACAGGAAGCTCAAGGCTCCCGCCTCGCCGGCGCGACCCGCGAGCTGTCCGATCATGATGGGCCCGCCCAAAGTGCGCACCGAGACCTTGCCCTGGAACAGGAGCTTGAAGCCCAGGAACATCACCTTGAAACCGTTGGCGGTTTCGGTTGCGGCAAAGGAGAGCGCGCTGCGCACGAGCGCCGGGTTGGGCACGGGCACCGGCGCCACGGCCGCGGCCATGCCCCAGAATCCCTTGTCGTACACGCCCGGCGCCGGGCCGAGCTTGCCCGCCTCTCCCGCGGGGTGGAACGCGGGCTTGTAGGAGCGCTCGAAGCTCTGTCCCTCGCGGGAAAAGGACAGCCTCCAGGTCCGTTCCGGTTCGCGCTCGATGGCGTCGAAGACCTGGCCCATGGGGTAGGTCCGGCCGTCCAGGGATTCGAGCCGGTCCCCACGCGCGAGGCCGATCTTGTCGGCCGCGCCGCCCGGGGCCACGTAGGCCACGAAATCCGCGGACGGACCGATGCCCAGATCCGCGAGCGAGTGGGCGTCCGCCGGCACCACCAGGATCAGGCTGCGCTTTCCCTTCTCGAGCGCGGTCTCGAGGGGCGGCTTGGCATCCGGGGCGAGGCGCCTCACCACCAGCCCCACGCTGTGCCCGGCGGCCGCGACCAGGACTTTTTCGAGCTCCACGTAGCGGGTCAAGGGCCTGCCGTTCGCGCTCACCACCACGTCGAACGTCCGGAGCCCCGCCTTGCCCGCCGGGCTTCCCGGGTCCTCCACCCCGACCTGCGCCGCCAGGTACGACGGCCCGATCCCGATGCGGCCGACGCGCTCCTTGACGTCGAGCAGCACGCGCTCCTCGAGCGGGGCGGGCGTGATGGTGCGCGTGAACAGGGTCTTGCCGCGTCGCACCTCGAACCTGAGGGGCACGCCCGGGCGGGGCGCCACGGCCGCGATCAGGTCGTCAAAGCTGCCGATCCGCTTGCCGCCGACGGACTCGACGCGGTCGCCGGGCCGCAGACCAGCCTCGAACGCCGGGCTGCCCGGAAGGACGGTCCCCACCTCGGGGGGCACCACCTTGGTCATGGTGAGGCCCGCGCCGAAGTGCAGGAAGAGCGGAAAGATCAGGTTCATGCACGGCCCGCCCAGGATGATGACGAGCCGCTGCCAGCGGGGCTTGTCGCCGAACGCGCGGCCGCGATCCTCGGGCCCGAGCTCCTCGCTCGGATCCTCGCCGAGCATCTTCACGTAGCCGCCCACCGGGATCGCGCTCAGCCGGTACTCGGTCTCGCCGCGGCGCACGGCCGCGAGCTTGGGGCCGAACCCCATGGAGAACACGTGCACCTTGACCTTGAAGAGCTTGGCGAACAGGAAGTGGCCGCCCTCGTGGACGAGCACCAGCACGCCGATGAGGATGATGAAGAAGACGAGGGCCCACAGGGTCGAAGCCATGCCGCACCTTACCACGAAGCGGGCAACGCACAATGCCGGGCCCGCGGGTCAGCGGCCGGTCCGGGTAAGTCGCCCATGCCGGTTCGAGGGCCCATTGTTCAGGGCCATGGCGAAGGAACCGGCCCCGGAGCCGTTGCTCCAGTGCCCGCCGCGGATCCCCGCCGCCGACAAGCCCGCCTTTCAGGCTTCAGGGGACGACGGTCAGCCCGCTGGCTCGGGACGCCTCGGCGAGGCGCTTGTCGAACGTCGCGACCGCCGCGCCGAGATCCGAAGCCACTGCCAGGTGAAGGGAGTCCAACGTGCGAAGCGGGATCCTCGATTCGGTGCAGAACGCACGAACCACGGCCACGTGATCCGGTGACAGGGCCACCCGATGGTACACGCCCTGCGAAAGGTGCTCCTCGAAGAAGGACCGGCTTTGCTCCATCTGGTCACGCGTGAGAGATCCCGCGCGCAGCTTTCGAGCCAGGCCCACGTAAAGCTCGGCCACCGTGACGTCGCTCACCGCGACGGCGTCGGCGGTCTCGACGATCCGCTGCGCCTCTTCGCTCTGCTCCTCCGGGACATAGCAGGGAAGGAGCAGCGAGGTGTCGGCGTAGATCACGAGCGTTCCTCCTCGCGCATCTCCAGGATGGTGTTACCCGGGTATACGGGCGCTCCGAGCCGGGCCCGGAACCCGGCGAAATCGGGCACGGGGCGCTTCTCGGGCACCGCGGCCGCGCCGTCGTCAATCTCGATCCGGATCCGGCGCCTTCCCCTGGGGGCGTGTCCCGGCGCCTTGACCACGAGCATACCGTCTTCCGCAATTTCAACTATGGTTTCGATGGTGACCATCCACTTCACCTCCGCTACTTCCGAGAGCATTGTACCATGGATCCCTCTACTTCTGGCGGCAGCAGCGAGCGCCTATGCTGTCGTCCCAGCCCGAGGGCCCGTAGTCCAGGGCCATGGCGAAGGCCCCGGCCTTGGAGCCGCTGGTCCAGCCCCCGCCGCGGCGCGCCGCCGGCGGCAGGCCCGCCGTGTGCGCCGTGCCGTTGTACGCCGTGCCGTTCACGCTCCACGTGGAGTCGCTCCCGTACGACGCGCCCCACACCGCGGCCGCCTCCTGCCCGTTCGCCGCCTGCCATGTCATCCCGCCCTCGCCCCACCACGCCACGAACTCCCACGGGTTCCCGATCATGTCCTCGGCCCCCCACATCGACACGCACGTCGCGGTCCCGCCCGGCGTGGTCCCGGCCAGCCCGGTCGCTCGCGGCGCGCTGTTTCCCGTGGCGATATGGCATTGGGCCCCGGACTCCGTGCCGCCCGTGTCGTACGTCCCGGCCGCGGCAGCCTGCCACTCCTCGTTCGTGCACAGCGATTTGCCCGCGAGCTCGCACGCCTGCTGCGCTTGGAACCACGTCATGGACCGCGACGGCGTCACTCCCGTCACCGAACAGGCATACACGGGCGTGGACCAGTTCCCGTTGTCCGGGAACCCGGCCGGGAAGTCGTCGCTGCTCGCACCGTACTGCGCGCCGCCGCACGCGGCCGTCTCCCAGATCGATGCTTCGTACTTGTCGATCCAAAAATTGCCAACCTTCACCATCCTGTCGATCTTGCCGCCGCCCATGTCCTTCTCGCACAGCACGATCTGGCCGCACGTGCCGCAGGTCGTGTTGCGCGCGTAACCCTCCGGGCACTCGGGCAACCAGTAGCTCGTGTCCACCGTGAGCATGTCCACGGTCGCGTGGCCCGCTACGTCGAGATCGCCGGACAGAGCCGCGTTGGTCGCGTTCACGTCGCCGGTCACGGTCAGGCTGCCGTTCAGCGTGCAGTCTGTGCCTGTGCAGTCGAGCACGCTGTCGCCCTGATTGCCCTGATCGCCTTTCTCGCCTTGCAGGAAGAACACCTGCGCTGTCGCGTCGCCCTGCGGCGTGGCCACGGTCAACAGGAACAGCCCCGCGCCGATGGTCAGCGGCGAGGGGAACTTCGCGGTCACTTGCGTCATGGTCGCTCCCTCCACTGAAAACGTTATCGTCCCTTGGCTCGCCTGGCCCTCGGCATTCACCGAGGTCGCGCCCGAGAGGTTCTCTCCCGTGATAATCAACGTCTGGTCAATGGTCCCGACGCGATGCGCGGCCGGAACCCGGTCCGTCGAATGCGCGTCCCAATCGGTCTGATCCTCGGGCCGCGGCGCAATCGCGAGCGCCGGCCCGGTCGCGTCGATGCCCGTGATGCTCGCCGACGTGTCCGTGTCGCTGTCCGAGTCTGTGTCGGTATCCGCGTCACTGTCGGCATCTGTGTCGGCATCGCCATCGGTATCGGAGTCCGCATCCGTGTCCGCGTCGGAATCGACATCCGTGTCTCCGTCGCTGCTCGAGCCCGTGTCCTCGTTCGTGTCCGTGTCGCTGTCCGAGTCGGTGTCACCGTCGGACGCTGTGTCCGTGCCCGTATCGGAGTCACCAGTCATCTTGAGATCCTCGAACAGGCCGCACCCGGCGACGAGCGCAAACGGGAGCACGATGATGTTCCGGTTCATGTCAGAACCTCTTTCCCACGGCCACGCCGCCCCCGCCCGGAGCGACCCACGCAGACACCTTCGGCGCGCCCTCGTCCGAGTACACGCTGAAATCCGTGAAGGACGCGACGATCGCCGTGGTTACGGCCGCCGCGCCCGCGAGCGCGATGAACGCGATGCCGGTATTCTGGAATCTTTCGGTCTCGTCCATTTTCACCTGCGTCGTGATATCGTCCTTGCGGTCTTCCACCGCGAAGTTCATGGCCACGGCCACGGCCCCGAACGCGCCGGTCGCGCCCAGCCCGATCCAGAACCAGAGCGGGCTGAGACCTCTCCCCCCCTGACTGATCTCCGGTACCCGATCTCCCCTCCCCGACGGGGAGGGGCCGGGGGAGAGGTTCTTCCCGGACTCGGGCTCCGGCTGGGCCACGGACGCTACCGCAGGCTCGGCCTTGGGCTCGGTCGCCTCGACCTCGATCACCGCCCCGCCGCGCACCGACTGTTTCACGGCGAGCAGTTCCTTCCCGTCCTTCACGAGCCGGATGTCGTGCTCCACGCCCGCGGTCACCGCGATGTCCGAGCCGAGCGGCGCGCGGCCTCGCTCCTCGCCGTCGATGAGCACCTGCGTGCCGGCCGGAGCCTTGACCTTCACGCCGCCCACCATCTTGCGCATGCGATCCAGCTCGGCGAGCACCGCGTCGCGACGCTCGGGCTCGACGACGTCGCCGCCTTCTGCCAGGTAGCGCTCGAACGCCTCGATGGCCTGCCCGTACGCCTTGCGCGCGGCCTCGCACTGGCCGATGTTGTAAAGGAGCTTCCATGTAGGCTTGAGCCGGTCCGCCTCGCGGAACGCCCCCGCGGCCTCGGTGTACTTCCCCTCGTGAAACAGCGCCTTGCCCTTCTCGAACGCGGCCTTGGCCTCACCATCGCCCCCGGCCTGGGCCGAAGCCCAACCAGTGACCGCCATCGCGAGAATACAGACGAAAACTCCCGCCCACCAACGCGTCATCTCAATGCTCCTTTATTGAACGGATCAAGTATCGTTGGGGCGCGGAGGGCAGTCAAGCGCGGACGCGGACCCGACGGTGGACAGGCCAACAGATCGTGACCCACCCCGGTGGCGGTTCGACGAGGTTCCTTCAAGGGCTGACGCCTGGGGTGCGATGAAGGCCGTCCTCGCGCTGATGGAGTTGGACGGTCTGCGCGTTTT
>JAQTNF010000041.1 GCA_028713995.1 Deltaproteobacteria bacterium
CGACGGCGGCAGCAGGTACCGCTGCGTCGGCGTCCACTCCCGGTAGCTCTTCGTCATGCCGGGATCTTCGCACTCGGCTTCAGGTTTGTCGATCTTGCGGAGCGTCTATGCGCAACAGACTCCTAGCGCAGGCCGTTGACCACGTAGACAGTGAGACCTATCCCCAGGACGGCCAGCACCACGTTGGTGGCGACCGCGAGGTTCACCCAGTAGCCGGAAGGGATCTCGTTCGGCTTCAGGCTCCTCACGAACAGGCGGTACTGCACGGTGGCGAGCGCGGCGGTCAGGGTCCCGAGCGCGATGAAGGCGAGCCCGACCCATAGGGACACGCCCCTGTAGGGCGGCCGCACCTGCGCCGCGGCGAGCATCTGGAGGAAGAGACCGAAACGTTCGATGAGGAAGCCGAAGCCCATCAGGGCCAGGCTCGTCCGGCTCCAGGCGAGCAAGGTGCGTTCGGCCGCGAAGAGGACCCGGGGATCTTGCAAGTCCGACATCGTGTGCCTCCGATCCGCACGAAAAATACGTTTGTTTCGAGCCGGTGTCCACGTGGTCCCACCCTCGCGCCCCCCGCCCTTTGCACCCTCGCGCTCCTCGACTATCCTTGGGAGCACGGAAGGAGCCTTCTGAACATGGACAAGACGATCATCTCCACGTCCGATGCGCCGCGCGCCATCGGTCCTTACTCCCAGGCCGTGAAGGCCGGCAATCTGCTCTTCGTGTCGGGCTGTCTCGGTCTCGCCCCGGCGACCTCCAGGATGGTCGACGGCGGCGTGACGGCACAGGCCGCGCGGGCGCTCGACAACCTCGCGGCCATCCTGGCGGCGGCCGGCGCGCGAACGGCGAACGTGGTGAAGACGACCATCTTCCTCGCGAGCATGGCCGACTTCGCGGAGGTCAACCGGATCTACGGTGAGCGCTTCCCCGAGGCCCCGCCGGCCCGCTCCACCGTGGAGGTCGCGGGGCTTCCCCTGGGTGCGCTCGTCGAGATCGAAGCCGTTGCCCTGCTCGCTTGACATCACCGGCCTCCCGCGAGGAGAAGAGGGGGGAACAACCCGGGGCAGCCGGGTCCAAGGAGCGCAGGGAAGAGGAGCATGACCACGGCGCCGAAACAGTCGCGTAGAGCACACCGGCAGTTGTTGGCCGGTGCGGCGCGGGTGGGGCTGCTCGCCTACCTTGTCGTGTGGCTCAGCGCGGGGATCGCCATCCAGCTCCTTCACGTCCGGTCCGCGGATCACGGCCACAGGTATTGTCCCGAGCATCAGCAGGTCGAGGACGTCATTGCCGCCGGCGCCGGGGATGCGATCGCCCGGGGAACCCCTCGCGGCGTTTTCCGCGGCGAGCGCGCCCTCGTGCAGGACGAAGCGACGACCCCAAGGCAAGGCCATGTGGCCTGCACCTTCCTGAACGCGTCCTCGTCACGCAACCTCCTCTCCCCGGGCGGGAGTCAATGCGCTGCGATTTTCAAAGAGCCGCCGGCGCCTGCCTCCGCGGTTTCCAAGGCGATTGCCGCATCCTGCCCGCTCCTCCTCATCGCGCCCAAGCACTCGCCTCCTCCGGCGTCCTGCTAGGACAATCCACGTCATCAGCGAAGTGATTGGGCTCCGTGTGCGCCCGGGAAGGGCGCGCGGGCGATGTTCCGCCGCGCGAGCGGCGGAGGGAGGAATATGAACAATGGTCCGCAATCCAGCGCTCCTCGCGAGCGTGGCGATGCTCCTCATTGCGAGGCAGGCTCTCGGGCAGGAGACGCCCGGCTCCATCCCCATCGACACCGTGCAACCGATCGTGTTGCCCATTGCCAAGCTCAACCCGGACATGAGCTTCATTCTCGACGTGGGCGGCGCCTGGTTCCGCAAGGCCGATCACCTGCAGCAGGGCGGCCACGCCATCGACGACAACGGCATCGCGATCCAAGGGCTCGAGTTGGCCGCGTCGGCCTCGGTGGATCCGTACTTCCGGTTCGATCTCAACTTCCAGCTCACGGAAGCCGAGATCGAGGAGGCCTACCTGACCACGCTCGCGCTGCCGGGGAACATGCAGATCCGCGCCGGTCTGATGAACGCCACGTTCGGCCGCGAGAACTCCATGCACCTGCACGTGTGGAACTTCGCCAACCCGCCGCTTGCGCACACGCGCTTCATGGGCGAGGAGCACCTGCGCGGCCCGGGCGTGGAGCTGTCGGCGCTCATGCCCTTGCCCTGGTACCTGAACCTGATCGGGCAGGCGCTCTCCACCACCGAGGAGCTGGGTTTCAGCTCAGCGAGCTTCGCCGCGAGCGAGATGACCGGCTCGGGGCGCATCAACGGGCTTGAGGACTTCCTCTACATCCTGCGCATGGAGAACTTCTTCGAGCTCTCGAGGGACTGGTCGCTGCTCGTGGGTTTGAGCGAGGGATTGGGCCAGGGTCCGTACCGGCCGAGCGGCAGGGCGTACCTTCACGGCGGCGACCTGTACCTGAAGTGGCGGCCGATCTCGACGGGCGAGGGCGAGTACGCCCTCTCGCTCACCCTCGAGTACGTGCTGCGCGACGAGCCAACGGAGGAGGGACGCTTGCGCGACCATGGCGGCTACGCGGAGCTCGACATCCTCACCACCAACCGCTGGATGACCGGGCTCCGGTTCGACACCACCGACCTGTGGACCGGGACGTCCACCGACGTCGACGAGGTCCCGGGCTGGCAGCGGCGCGGGTGCGCGTCGCTGACCTTCATGCCGACCCATTTCTCCAAGCTGCGCCTGCAAGGGGACCTCGTGCGCGACCAGGCCCGCGACGGGTGGGGCTACGCGATCTTCCTGCAGGCCGAGGTCAGCGCCGGCGAGCACGGCGCACACAAGTTCTGAAAGGAGCTTCAGCCATGGAATGTCATCGATTGTTCAAGTTCGTCGTTGCATCGCTGCTGGGCATGTGCTGCTGGCTCGGTGCATCAGGCGCTGAGGCCAGGCTCCGCGTGGTGGGCACGCTGCCGGATTTCGCAGCCATCGCCACCGAGCTCGGCGGCGATCGGGTGGAGGCCGAGTCGCTCATCTTGGGGACCGAGGACCCGCACTTCGTGGACGCGAAGCCCTCCCACATCCTGCGCGTCAACCGGGCCGACCTGCTCATCTGCATCGGCATGGGGCTCGAATCGGGCTGGCTTCCGGTGCTGCTCACGCAGGCGCGCAACGGGAACGTGCAGGTGGGCGCGCCGGGCTACCTCGACGCATCCCAGTTCGTCCGGGTGAAGGACATTCCGGCCAAGTCGGACCGCGCCATGGGCGACGTCCACGGCGGCGGCAACCCGCACTACTACGTGTCGCCTCCGGAGATGCTCGGGGTCTCGGAGGCCATCTACCACAAGCTCGTACAGCTCGATCCGGCCGGCCGGGCCGGGTACGACGGCCGCTGGCAGGCCTTCTCGAAGAAGTACCGACAGAAGATGGCGCAGTGGAAGGCCGCGCTCGCCCCGCTCGCGGGCAGCAAGGTCGTCGAGTACCACAGGAGCTGGGTCTACCTCCTCGACTGGGCGGGGTTCACCTCGGTCGGCGCGCTCGAGCCCAAGCCCGGGATCCCGCCCTCGCCCGGCCACGTCACCGAGCTCCTGATGCAGGTCAAGGACCAGCACGTGCGCTTCGTCTTCCGCGAGGTCTACCACTCCGACAGCCTGTCGCAGGTGTTCGCAAGCAAAGCGGGCGCCAGGCTTCTCGACCTGCCGACCATGGTCGGCGCCGAGCCGGGCATCAGGACGATCTGGGACAAGTGGGACCGCATCGTGCAGATGCTGACGGCGGGATGATTGCGAGGTGACGCATGGGCGACGTGTTGATCAGGCTCGACGAGGTGAGCATCGGTTACGGGCGGCCGCTGATGCGCCCGATCGACCTTGAGATCCGGCGAGGAGAGTTCTGGGGCGTGGTCGGTCCCAACGGAGCGGGCAAGACCACGCTCGCGAGGACCATCCTCGGGCTCCTCGATCCGGTCGGCGGCCGGGTCGACGTGCGCGCCAAGGGCCTGCGGTACAGCTACACGCCGCAGCGCCACCGGCTCAGCGCGAGCTACCCCGTGTCCGCGTTCGAGGTGGTGCTCATGGGGCGGACCGCGTACCTGCCCGTGGGCCGCCGCCCGGGTCCCGACGACCGGAAGCGCGCCACCGAGGAGCTCGCGCGCCTCGACATGGCCGAGCACGGCAAGGCCCTGTTCCGCTCCCTGTCGGGCGGCCAGCAGCAGCGCGTGCTGTTCGCCCGGGCCCTGGCCGTGGATCCGGACGTCCTGGTCCTCGACGAGCCGGCCGAGGGCATGGACCTCCTCGGCACGAGCGACATCCTGCGCTTCCTGCGCCGGCTGAACGCGGACGGGCGCATGGCGGTGCTGATGATCAGCCACCGCATCGACCACGTGATCGACACCGTGGATCACCTCTGCATCATCAACAAGGACTCTGACACGTTCGAGGCCGGGCCCGTCGCGACGATCGCCTCGCCCGAGAGGCTGAGCAGCCTGTACGGCCGCCCGATCACGACCCGCGTGCACGACGGCAGGACGCACGTCGAGCTCAAGGAGGTCTGAATGCCCGCGGATATCGGTTTCTGGGCAAGCTCGTTCGTGTGGCGCGACGCCATGATCGTCGCGGTCCTCTCCGCGTCGGCGCTCGCCTACCTCGGCGTGTGGGTCGTCCTCAAGAGGGCGGTCTACGTGCCGCTGGCCCTGTCGCAGGTGTCCTCGGCGGGCGTGGTCCTCGCGTTCCTGATCGGAGCGTGGTTGGGCGTCGACGAGCACGACCGGCACGGTCTCGGAATGCTCTTCGATCCGTCGTGGATGTCGCTCCTGTTCGCGCTGCTCACCGCCTTCTGGTTCGCGAGGCCGCGTGGCGAGAGCTCCAACGCGGTGGTCGTGGCCTATCTCCTCGGGAGCGCGGCCGTGCTGGTGCTGGGCGGGTTCGTCCGCCAGGACCTGCACGACGTGCAGAGCGTGCTCTTCGGCAATGCGGTGCTCGTCGACACGATCCAGATTCTCTACGTCGGCGTGGCGGCCCTTGTCGCCGCGCTCGTCCACGCGCTCATGCACCGCCGCTTCCTGTTCGTGTCGTTCGACCCGGACGCGGCGGGCGCGGCCGGGCTCGGGCCCTTTCGAGTGGAGGTGGCGCTCTACGCGACCTTCGCGCTCATGATCTCGGTCGCGACCAGGGCGATCGGCGCGCTGCCCGCGTTCGGCCTCATGGTGCTGCCCGCGCTGACCGGCCTGCACCTCGGCCGCAGCATGCGCGCCGCCTTCGCGATCTCGGTCGCGAGCGGCGTGCTCGCCGCGGGCTTCGGGTACTACGCCTCATTCGTGCTCGGGCTGCCGACCGGCGCGTCGATGGTCGCGCTGGCCGGGCTCGTCCATCTGGGATCGCTGGTCGCAAGGCGCGCCTGACGCTCTTGACAGTTATGAGCATATGCTCATAATGGCGGCGGAGGTGCCGAGCGTGCCCAGGCCGCCATGCTGCCGCCGGGTTTCCGGCAAGCCGATCGCGTCGGTGTTCAGGCCCGCGGGGATTCCCGCGTGCAAGGTCGAGCACGTGACCGTGACCCTCGACGAGTTCGAGGCGCTGCGCCTGGCCGACACGGAAAACCTTTACCAGGAGGCGGCGGCCGTGCGCATGCGC
Source organism: Deltaproteobacteria bacterium (assembly GCA_028713995.1). Lineage (GTDB taxonomy): Bacteria > Myxococcota_A > Polyangia > JAAYKL01 > JAAYKL01 > JAQTNF01. The sequence continues at coordinate 5,619 of JAQTNF010000041.1, forward strand.
GTGTCGCGCGCGACCTTCGGCCGGATCCTGGAAGCCGCGCACCGCAAGATCGCCGACGCTCTCGTCCACGGCAAGCTCCTCAAGATCGAGGGTGGCCCGGTCCACCAGGACGTCGACCCGGCGTTCTCGTGCCCGCACTGCTCGGCCATGTCGAGCGGGAAGCGGACGTGCCCTCATTGCGAACCCGACGAAGGAGCCCGCAAGGGAAGGAAGACATGAAGGCTGGAGCAAGGGGGTTCGATTCGAAGCTCGTACACTCGGGCGCGCAGGATGACGCCCATGGCAGCGTCGTGACGCCCATCTACCAGACGTCCACGTTCGCCTTCGAGAGCGCCGCGCACGGCGCGGAGTGCTTTGCGGGCAAGACCGACGGGTACATCTATACGCGCCTGGGCAACCCGACGATCCGGGCGCTCGAGGACTGCGTCGCCGCTCTCGAGGAGGGATGCGGGGCCGTCGCCACGAGCTCCGGCATGGGGGCCGTCACCACAGCCTACCTCGCCCTGCTGAAGGGCGGCGATCACGTCGTCAGCACCGCGTCGGTCTATGGTCCGTCGCGCATCCTGATGGAAGGGCACCTCGCCGGGTTCGGCGTGGCCTCAACCTACGCGGACACATCCGATCTCGATGCCATGCGCCACGCGCTGCGGCCCGAGACACGCATGGTCTACGTCGAGACGCCCTCCAACCCGCTCATGCAGATCACGGATCTGTTCGCCGCAGCCGAGCTCGCGCACGCGAATGGCGCGTTGCTCGTGGTGGACAGCACGTTCGCGTCGCCGTACCTGCAACGGCCACTCGCCCTCGGCGCGGACGTGGTGCTGCACTCGGTGACCAAGTTCATCAACGGTCACGCGGACGTGGTGGGCGGCATTCTGGCCGCCCGCGACGCGAGCCTGCTGCAGAAGCTGCGAAAGATGATGACCCTGACCGGGTGCAACATGGATCCGCACCAGGCGTTCCTGGTCCACCGCGGATTGAAGACGCTCTCCTTGCGCATGGAGCGCGCGCAGGCCACGGCCGGCCGCGTCGCACACTGGCTCGAGGCGCGTCCCGAGGTGGATTGGGTGCGCTACATCGGCCTGCCGAGCCACCCGCAGCACGAGCTCGCGGCGCGGCAGATGAGCGGCCCGGGCGCGATGATCAGCTTCGAGCTCAAAGGTGGGCTTGCGGCTGGCGAAAGCCTCATGAACCGCGTGAAGCTCGCCACGCTCGCCGTCTCGCTCGGCGGCGTCGAGACGCTCATCGAGCACCCCGCGTCGATGACGCACTCCGGGGTCGCGCCCAAGGAGCGCGCGCAAGCGGGCATCAGCGACGGTCTCGTCCGCCTGTCCGTGGGCATCGAGGACGCCGACGACCTCGTCGAGGATCTGCGGCAGGCCCTCGAGCCTGCTTGAAAAGCCGGCGTCGCGCCACCCTTTGCAACCTCGCGCTCCTCGACTATCCTGGGGCGCATGACCGCGCAGGCCCCCGATCCCGAGCTCTTCTCCCACTGCTTCAAGGACAGCTCGGACGCCATCGTCCTCACCGACACGGACGGCCGCATCGTGGCCGCGAACCGGGCGTGGCTCGACCTGTACGGGTACGCGCTCGACGAGGTCGTCGGAAAGACGACGCGCCTCATCAAGAGCGAGCACTCCACCCGCGAGGTGTACGAGCACATGTGGGCCCAGATCCGCGATCCCGAGCGAGGGTTCTGGAAGGGCGAGCTCGTCAACCGCAAGCGCAGCGGCGAGGAGGTGCCGATCCTGCTCACGATCAACCCCATCCGCCACGAGGGGCGCATCGCGGGCTACACGGGCATCGGCATCGATCTCAGCGAGCGCAGGCGCTTCGACCAAATGCGCGAGCTCTACGAGCTGGTCGTGCGCCACGATCTCAAGGCGCCGCTCAGCTCGATGATGGCCGTCATCGACACGATGCTCGAAGGCTTCGCCGGAGAGGTGGAGCCGGAGCAACGGCGCCTGCTCGGGGTGGCCCGCGCCCAGGCCTCGCGCATGAACGAGATGATTGAGACGTCGCTCGATCTTGAGAAGCTGAAGGAGCGGAAGCTGCCGCTCCACCTCGCGGACGTGGATCTGTTCGCGGCGATCGCCGAGGCCGCGGCAACGCTGTCTTACCTCGCGCGACGCCTGGGGATCGTCGTGGACCTGCGCGCCGCGGACAGACCAGTCGCGCCGGGCGACCGCCTGATCCGCAAGCTCGATCCGATCCACGCGCGCCGCATCTTCGAGAACCTGCTCAAGAACGCCGTCGAGGCGTCACCTCGCAACGGCGTGGTGACCGTCACCCTCGACGAGCCGGACGGCGCGGCCCGGGTGCGCGTGGCCAATGGCGGCGAGCCCATCTTGCCGCACGTGCGCGCGACGCTCTTCCACCCGTTTTCCACCTACGGCAAGCAGGGCGGCTCCGGGCTCGGGGTCTACGGCGTGAAGCTCCTCACCGAGGCCATGGGCGGGCGCGTGAGCTTCGAGAGCGGGGAATCGGGGACCGTGTTCGAGATCGTGTTTCCGTAGGACGAGTTTTCACTCCTCCTCGTCCTCCTCATCTCCATCGTCGCCCCCGTCCTCACTCTCTTCGTCGCTCGGCTCGACCGCGCCGCCGGCGAGCAGGCTCTTCAGGTTGCGCGCGTCGTCGAGGGCGCGGGCCGTGGCGAACACGCACACGAGGCGCTCGAAGGCCATCGCCGCTTCCGCGAGCCGCTCGAGATCGTACACACCCATGCGCGATCCCATGGCCGCGAAGGGCGGCAGGCGGAAGTAGGCCGCGTCGCCCGCGGGCGGCGGATCGCGCAGAGGGTCCACGGCCAGGACGATCCCGTGCTCCCGCGCAAAGGCCGCGGCGCGCTCGTGCTCCCACGCGCCGTGCGGCTCCCACACCAGATCCATGTCGCCGCGATCCACGGCCGCGAAGAACGCGGACATCTGCGCCACGGACGACGGCGCCGGGGACACGGACGGCGGCGTGACGAGCACCATGGCCCGGGCCTCGACCGCGCGCGCGAAGGCCGCGGCCCGCGCAAAGAGCGCCACGTTCTCGCTCGACGGCTTGAGATCCCCGTAGGCCGAGCGATCGCCCGTCACCGCGGTCCTCGGCCCTGGCGTCTCGACGAGGGCGCGGGGCGCGAGCATCGTGAAGCCCACCGTGGACGGCGCCTCGGCGCGCCACTTGTAGCCGATCGCGGCCTTGGGCAACGAGTCCTCGGCCTCGGTCAGTTCCACCACGTCCACGGCCGCGAGCACCCGCGAGCGCGCCATCGGGAAGCCGACCGTGCCCACCTTCCTTCCCACCTCGATCATGTCAAACCCTTCCCGGCGATCCGCTCGCCGCAGGCCGCGCACCGGCCCTTCTTAAGCCCCGCGAGGCTCACCTGATACCCGTGCCGATCGATGACCACGGCCCCGCACGCCGCGCAGCGCGTCTTCTCGCCGTCGCTGCCTGGGAGGTTACCCGTGTAGACGTATCGCAGGCCCTCGTCGCGGCCGAGCTCCCGCGCCCGATCGAGCGCAGCGGGCGGCGTCGGACCCCGGTCGAGCCACAAATGGTCCGGGTGGAAGCGCGAGACGTGCCACGGCATGTCTCGATCGACCCCCGCGATGAAGCGCGCCGTCGCGGCGAGCTCCTCGTCGCTGTCGTTGAACCCGGGCACCACCAGCGTCGTCACCTCCACCCACACCCCGCGCCCGTGCAGGATCTCGATGGTCCGCGTGGCGGCCTCGAGGCTGCCGCCGAGCACGTCCGAGTAGGACTTCGCCGAGAAGCACTTGAGATCCACGTTGGCCGCGGCGAGGAACGCGCCGAGCTCCTCGGCCGGCGCCCGTTCGGCCTGCCCGTTGGTCACGAAGACCACGTCGAGGCTGAGGGGCGCGGCGAGCGCGGCCACGTCGCGCGCCAGCTCGAACGACAGGACCGGCTCGGAGTAGGTGAAGGAGATCGAGGCGCAACCCTCGCGGCGCGCGGCGGCCACGATCTGGTCCGCGGTCCACGGTCGGGCGCGCAGGCGATCCGGGTCGCACGAGCGCAGGGCCTGGGACAGGTCGTGGTTCTGGCAGAACGGGCACTCGAGGTTGCAGCCGGCCGAGGCCACGGAGAACGTGAACGTGCTGGGCCTGTAATGGAAGAGCGGCTTCTTCTCCACCGGATCGCTGGCCACGGCTTCGAGCAGGCCGTAGGTCGTCACCTCGAGCGTCCCGGCCTCGTTGCGGCGCGTGCGGCAGCGCCCGAGCGCGCTCGGGGCGATGCGGCAAGCGTGCGGGCACAGTCCGCAGCGAACGTATTCCAGGGGCAAGCTCTCGAAGTGGGCCGCGCGCGCGGTCATGGCGTTATGGGGTTTCCCCGCGCAGGGTCTTCACGATCGCCTGCTCGAGCTTGATCTCGTCGCCCGGAACGAAGCCCTCGTGGCTCCACGCGATCTTCCGATCGCGGCCGATGATGAGGCTGTATGGCGCGGCGCGCCGCGGGTTGAGCTGCTGGGTGGCCTTGGACTCGGTGTCGAGCAGGACGGGATACGAAAATCCGCGCTGCTTGACGTACGACCGTACCTCTCCCTGCGTTTCGGGCTCATCCATGGAGACGGAAAGGATCATCAGACCCTCGACTGCGTGCGCGTCGTACAGGGCCTGCAGATGGGACATCTCCTTCTTGCACGGCTCGCACCACGTGGCCCAGAAGGTGACGAGGATCACCTTGGAGCCCAGGTCGTCGCTCAGGGCGTGGGTCTTGCCATCCACGTTTTTCAGCGCGAAGTCCGACACCTGTCCGCCCGCCGCGGGCTCGGCCGCGGGTCTGGCCTCGCGCGGCCCGGCGCCGCAGGCGGCGATGAGGAGCAGGGCGGCCGGAAGAGGTGCGAACGGCGCGATGCGAGCGATGTTCATGGTGTGCTCCCTTGGAACCGGGGGAAAACGAGTCCGGTGGGAAAAGTAGCACACGGCCCGAGGGTGCGGCAACGACTTGAGAAAACGGTTGACCGATACTGTCACTTTGATGAAAATGACTTTCCTGGCTCTGCTGGCGCGCGATTGAGTTGGTGGGCATGACCCTGGAAACGGGCATCGTTTGTGGTGAGTGTGACAGGCTAAACCCGCGCGACAGCACGAAATGTGTCGAATGCGGCCACGATCTGGCGTTCGCCCTTGCGGGCCAGAAGCCCCGAGCCGAGAAAAATGGGGCGGCCGCGATGCCGGTGAGAGCCGGCGCCGAGAGTAACAGAACGCCGCCAAAAGCGGCCCAACAAGGAGCAGAGGGAAAGCCCATGGAGCAGGCACGCCACTACATATGCAAGTCGTGCTACAGCCCCGTCCCGTCAGGGCACAAGTTCTGCGGCAAGTGCGGAACGCCGTCGGACCCGAAGGCCGCGGGCGCGGAGCCGAACTATTTCGGGGACATGCAGACGCCGGGCAAGGCCAAGTTGATCCTCATCAAGGGCGAGGGGATGGACGGGATTTCATACCACCTCAACTCCACCGAGCACCTCGCCGGTCGTTCCGAGGGGGCCATCCTCTTCCCTGAAGACAAATGGCTGTCTCCGAAGCACGCCAATTTCTTCTACGCGAACGGCTCGCTCATGGTGCGCGACGAGAACAGCGCCAACGGCGTGTTCGTATGCCTGCGGGAGCCCGCGGGCATGGCGCCGGGCACCGTGTTCATGGCCGGGGAGCAGGTGTTCCGCGTCGAGGAGTCGCCGGCCATCGACGATACGCCCGACGAGGAGGGGACCTTCTTCTTCGCCAGCCCGCGCCGCGACAGCGATTTCCGAGTCGTCCAAGTCCTCGAGGGCGGCGGCGGCGGTATGGTGGTCCACGCCAAGGAGGCCGAGGTCACCATCGGCCGGGAAGGGTGTGACATGAACTTTCCGAACGACCCGTACATCTCGGGCCACCACGTCAAGGTGAACCTCGTGCATGGCGTGCTCACACTCGCGGATCTGGGAAGCAAGAACGGGACGTACATTCGCATCACAGGGGACCAGCCGTTGAGCCACGGCGATTATGTTTTCCTCGGCCGGCAACTGCTGAGGGTCGAAATCACCCTCTAGGAGAGCCACGATGATAGTCTGCCCGAATTGCGGAAAAGAGAATCAGGATCACTATAAGTTCTGCCTGGGATGCGGGTCCGATCTGCCTCGCGCCGGAACCGAGGAGAAGCGCTACTCGAGTCCTACCCCGCCCGCCGGTATCCCGGCGGTGTCGCCCGAGCCGGTCCCGGCCGCGGCGCCGTCCGGACCCGAGCCCATGGCGTCGCCGATTTCGGCCAAGGCGCCCGCCACGACCAAGGCGCCGCAGGCAGTCTCGCAGCCGCGCGCGAGCAGGCCCGCTCCCGCGGCGACCCCGAGACAGGCCGAGCCCGATCGGTCCGCGCCTTCCGCCACGTCGGTGCCCGCGCCGCCGCCCGGTGCGGTAGGTGTCCAGTGCACGAACTGCAACGCCATGATTCCGCCGGGCTTCGCTTTCTGCGGCGCCTGCGGGGCGCCCGTCCCCGGAGCCCAGCCAGCGGCCCCGGTGATGGCGTTCTCGCCGGACTCGGCCCGCCTCACGCTCATCCAGCCCGACGGCACCGAGGGTGGCCAGGTCGAGATCCCCACGACCGAAGTCGCCGTGGGACGCGCCGCCGGCGGCTTCTTCGCGACCGACCCCTACCTGTCGCCGACCCACGCCATCTTCCGGTCGACAGGCAAGGAGGTCATTGTCAAGGACGCGGGCAGCCTGAACGGCATCTTCCTCAAGGTGAAGCCCAACGTGCCCATGGATATCCGGACGGGCGACATCTTCCGCATTGGGCAGGAGCTCATCCTGTTCGAGGCCATCGACCGGGGTTCGGCGGCACCGGACGGCACGGAGCGCATCGGCTCGCCGGTGACCGGGTTGTGGGGCCGTCTGTCGCTGATCGTGGGCCGCAAGCGCCTCGGCAACGCGTTCCCGATCGGAGGCGACGGCGTGGTGCTCGGACGCGAGCGCGGCAACATCCTGTTCCCGGAGGACGGCTACGTGTCGGGTATCCACATGCGGCTGTACACCGACAAGAACAAGTTCCTCATCATGGATCTCGGCAGCTCGAACGGCTCGTTCACCAAGATCAGGGGCGAAGTCCGCGTGAAGGCGGGAGATTTCCTTCTGATGGGCCAGCAGCTCTTCCGCGTCGACTTCTAGCCACCGCTAAATCGAAGGTCTCCGTCCCACGAAGCGCACTTCGGGTGAGAGCTCGACGCCGAACCGCTCCTTCACACGCCGCGCCATTTCGGTCGTGAGAGTGAGCACGTCTCTGGCCGTGGCCCGCCCCCGGTTCACCACGATGTTGGCGTGCCTTTCGAAGACCCCCGCGTCGCCGACCCTGAGCTCCTTGACGCCCACCGCGTCGAGCAGGGCGCCGGCCGCGATCCGCTGTCCCCCCGGCTCCGCGGGCGGAAGGTTCTTGAAGTACGAGCCCGCGCACGGGAGGATCCGCGGCGGGTGGCGCTCCTCGCGTGTCGCAACGTGGCGCGCGGCGATCTCCTCAAGCTCTGTCCGATCCCCGGGTTCGAGCGCGAGGACCGCTTCCGCGAGCACCGCGCCCCGGTCGCCCAAGCCCGATCCCCGGTAGCGAAAACCGAACGCCTCCGCATCGGCGAGCTCCACGACGGAGCCGTCCGGTTCCACGATCGTGGCCGACACGACATGCTCGCCGAATGATCCGCCGTAGCATCCGGCATTTCCGGCCACGGCCCCGCCCACGGTTCCAGGCAGCCCGGCCGCGAACTCGAGGCCCTTGAGCGAGGCGGCGATTGTCCGTTCCACAAGATCTGCGCTGCTCGCGCCCGCGCCCACCCTGACTCGGCCCGATGCGGCGTCGATCGCCAAGCCACCGATGGCCAATCGCATCACGAGACCCGGAAACCCCTCGTCGCTCGCGAGCACGTTCGTGCCACCTCCGAGAACCAGCGTATCGATTCCCATCGAGCGCACGGCGGTGAGGAGCCGCGACAGCTTCGGCACGTCGGTCACCTCGGCGAACAGGGCCGCGGGTCCGCCGATGCGGAAGGACGTGTGCAGGGCGAGCGGGACATCCTCGAGGATCGCGAGAGCAGCGGCCGCCTCGAGGTCAATCCTGGCGTTGGGGGGGATCACGTATCGGTGGTGCAGGCCAAGGCCTCGGACGAGCAGTTGTTCAAAGCGCACTGCATGAGGGTCGCCGGATCCGTGCATCCGGCCTGGATCAGGCACAAGCCCAGGTCCATCAGAAGGGACTTGGCCTCGCTGTCGGCGTTGGCGTAGCACTGCATCAGGCTCGAGCCGGAAATCATGCACTGGAATGCCTCGGAGCAGGAGTAGCTGACCGAGCCGGTGTCCGTGTCCGAGTCCGAATCCGAATCCGAATCCGAATCCGAATCCGAGTCGGCATCTTCATCGATATCGGAATCCGAGTCGGCATCGGAATCCGTATCGGTATCTGTGCCCGTGTCGATGTCTGTGGCGGTCGTATCCGTCCCCTCGCCGGTGTCGGTCTCTTCCGTTTCCGTGCCGTCGCCCGGGCAGCAGCCCGTAGCGCATTCCGGGGTGTCCGGGAAGCTCGGCGTCCATGAACCTGGTGGCGTGTCACACCCCATCGAGCCGAGGACGAACATCACGATTGTCGACAAAACCAGGACATGCGGCGCCTTGCCCATGGGCGACCTCCTTGCGATGAAGCTCAGCCTATCACAAATCTGGACTGATGATTCCTCGGAAATTGTTTCAAAGCGAGGATGGGACGATCCGTCATCGAGGCGATGGCCGGGAACGGGTACTCCCTGGGATCTTCCCAAGGTGTCAGCAGCCAAGGACAGTGAGCCCCGACGCGCTCGACTCGGGTCTGTCTCCCGTTTCGACAAGGACGAGCGCGGCGCCGCACGGCGTTGTATGATGCCCGCGGGGCAGGGCAAGGAGGCACGGCATGAAGGTCGTGGCGTTCAACGGGAGCCCGCGGGTCAAGGGCAACACCCGCATCCTCATCGGGCACGTGCTCACTGAGATCGAGAAGGCGGGGGTCGAGACCGAGGTGGTGCAGGTCGGCGCGAAGGACCTCCACGGCTGTCGCGCGTGTTATGAGTGCAAGGAGCGACTCGACCGGCGCTGCGCGTTCGACGACGACATCGCCAACGAGTGCATCGACAAGATGATCGCCGCGGACGGCGTGCTGCTCGCCTCGCCCACCTACTTCTCGGACGTGACGCCGGAGATCAAGGCGCTCATGGACCGCGCCGGGCTCGTCACGCGGGCGAACGGCGACCTGCTCAGGCGCAAGGCGGGCGCGGCGGTGGTGGCCGTGCGTCGCGCCGGAGCCATGCACGCCTTCGACACCTTGAACCACTTCTTCACCATCTCGCAGATGATCATCCCGGGCTCGAGCTACTGGAACGTCGGGATCGGCCGCGCGCCGGGAGAGGTGGAGGGCGACGAGGAGGGCGTGGCCACCATGCGCACGCTCGGGCAGAACATGGCGTGGCTTCTCGCGAAGCTGCGCGGCTGAGCCCAATGGAGGAACACATGCGCAAGACGGTCCAAGGATTCCTGTGCCTCGCGGCGCTCGCAACGGCGTGCGGCGCGGCGCCCGCGCCCAAGACGAATCAACCTGCGCCGACTGTTGCAGCCGCCGGCGCCGGCTCGGCCGAGCCCGGGGCGCAGCCTGCCTGCGAGACCCCGCCGCCCGTTCCGGTCCCCGAGGCCGCCGCGAGCCCGTGCGACCGTCCTGCCGCGAACGCGCGCGAGGCGTGGAAGCGCATCGAGCTTGCGCGCGGCCTTCCGGAAGGGGAGCGCAAGGGAAGCTGCGGGCTCGGCTTCGTCGCGGCCGTGGCGCGTTTTCGGACCGTGCCGCAGGATCTGCTCCTGCCGATCGTCCTGCGCGCGGTCGCGGACCGGGCCGGGTTCGACGCGTGGATGAAGGCCGCGGCGGACCGTGCTCCCGAGGCCTTGGCGCAGGTGGCGGCCATGGACATCGCGCGCAGGTTCGAGGTCGGCAACGACCCCTCGGTCGTAACCACCGCCGCCTCCGAGTGGAAGAAGCGCCTTGCGGAGCTCCGCGCGGACGGCAAGCTCGCCGCGGCCGGGATCGACGGCGTGCTGTCCGGAGCCGACGCGCTCGCGGCGCTGCTCGCGCGCGTGAACGAGGTGTACCGCCTGCGCTGCCTGCTCGACGTGAACCCGCTCGGCTTCGCCGTGGCGTGCAAGCCCATCCATCCGGCCGGCACGCCCGTGACCCTGAGCTGGAAGACCGCCACGCGCGACGGCCTCATCGAAAGCCTCGAGCTTGAGGAGTGCAAGGGCAAGAGCTGTACCGCGCTCAAGGCCGGCGCGGGCAAGCTGCTCGATGCCTACCTCGCGCTCGTCAAGGACGCCGAGCAGCTCAAGATGCAGGTGTACGCGGATCGCGTGAAGGCGTTGCTCGTCCTTCCCCCCTTGCGCAACGCGGGCCCGGGTTAGTCGCCGTTCCCGCCGGGCCCCATTCCCGGCAGCGGGGGCGGTTGTATCGAGTGGACCTTTGCCAGCTCCACGAGCCTGTCGATCTTGATCTGGGTGTCCTTGTCCACGTCGACGAACTGCACGCCGAAGCCCCGGCTCGCGCCGTCCACGCCCTCCTCGAGCCGTACGATGCGCCCGAAAACGCGGATGTTCTCGAGCTCCTCGGGCGTGAAGACGTCGAGCTCGATCCGCTGGCCCGCGCGGAACCACGGCATGCGCGGCAGGCCCGCGGTGGAGACGAACAGGCCCACGACGCTGATGTTGCTCACGTCGAGGATGTAGTTCACCGTGCCGCGCAGGACCCGCACCTGAGCCATGATGTCGTAGCGCGGGTGCCTGCGGCGATCCGTGTCCATGATGAGCGGCTTCCTCGATGCCTCGCGGCGAACGGGGGAATTCTACACGAGCCGTGCGTTCAGTGGTAGGTCCCCTGTGGCGCGCCGGGCTCCGGCACCGGGATGGTTCCGAACCGTTCCTCGTAGCGCCGCACCAGCTCGCCGAGCCCGGTGAGGAGCCGCTTGACGGTCTTGGGGTTGGTCACGACGCGCGACACGACCTGTCCCGTGGGGCGCTGCGGCTCGACGAAAATGAAATCGAAGACGAACTCCGCCTCGTTGTTGTGGATGATCGCCAGGTTCGCGTAGCGGCCGCTCGCCTTGTCGTCCGCCACTCGGATGTTGAGGCGGGCCGGTTGCGCACCTTGCGGGGGCGTCCCGCCGTCCTTGGGCTTGTCGTCCATGCTAGTCCTCCGGTTCCATGTCCAGGTCCTCGGTCATGTCGGGGATGGGATCCTTGCCCTTGCGGGCGGACGCCCTCCTAGTCGGCTTCTTCTTTTCCTTTTCCTTCTCGGGCTGCGGCGCGCGCGCCTCGGCCGGGCCCTTCTGATCCAGGATCTCCTTGATGGTGCGGCTCACCTTGTCGCCGGCCTTGGAGTCGATGCGCTGGAAGATGGCCCGCGCCTCCTCGAGACGCGCCCGGCTCGCGTCCACCTCGCCGCGCTCGAGGAGCCGGTTGCCGAAGGCGTGCAGGGTGCGCGCGGTCTCGAAGTCGTTGCCGATGGAGCGGAACACGGCGAGCGCCTTCTCGTAGAACGCGGCCGCCTCGTTCTCGCCGCGCACGTTCGACGCGTCGAACATGGTGGCGCCGGCCAGGTCGCCGAGCGCGCGCATCGTGAGCGCCTCCATCTCCTTGCCGCCCATCTCCTGGGCGAGCTTGAGCGAGCGCTCCAGGTGCACGCGAGCCTGCTCCAAGTTGCCCATCTTCTGGGCCAGGATGCCCATGTTGCGAGACACCTCGGAGTGCAGCAGCCGGTCGTCGAGGGTGGTCACCACCTCCTCGCAGGCCTCGAAGTGGCGCATGGACGCGGGGAGGTTGCCCTGGTCGCGGCGCGCCTCGCCCAGGTTGTTGTGCAGGATGGCGAGCAGGCGCCGGTCGCCGACCTCCTCGGCCAGGGTGAGCGCGGCCTGCCAGCGCGTGACGGCCTTGTCGAGGTCGCCGCGGTTGAAGAGCACGATCGCGAGCGCGGACAGGGTCTGGGCCAGGCCGCCCTTGTCGCCCGCCTCGCGGCGCAGATCGAGCGCCTCCTCCAGGTAGCGCTCGGCCTGCGCGTACCGGCCCCGCCCCGCCTCGATGTGCCCCAGGCTGTGCAGGCACACGGCGATCGAGGGCCGGTTGTCGAGCTTGCGCTGCAGCTCGAGCGCCTGGCTGACGAGCTTGAAGGCGCGATCGTACGAGCCCTGGCGCCTCGCCAGCTCGCCCAGATCGCCGAGGCACGCCGCCATGCCCTTCTCGTCGCCGGCCGCCTTGAAGAGCGCCATGCCGCGGTCGATGAAGGCGCGCGCCGCGATCGCGTCGCCGCGCGCCCGGTACAGCCGGCCGATGCGGTTGAGCGCCGCGCCGGCCTTGCCGCGGTGCATGACGATCCAGGCGTGCTTGAGCATCTCGGTGAAGCACACCTCGGCCGCCTCGTACTCGCCCAGGATCTCGTGCGCCGAGCCGAGGTCGTGCAGGGCGTCGGCGAGCGACAGCCGGTCGCGTCCATCGGCCAGATCCATGCCGAGCTCGAAGAGCTTGATGGCCTTCTGGTGCAGGTAGCGCGAGCGGGCATAGCGCGCCGCGCGGAAGTAGGCCATCGCCGCCCGATGGCGCTCGCCGGAACGCTCCCAGTTCTCGGCCTCGGCCTCGGCGAAGAGCGGCGCCGCGTCGAGCGTGGCGTGTCCGAGCCACAGGGCCACGACGAAGTGGCCCTTCTTGCGCTCCTCCGCGTCCATCTCGGAGAGGATCTGCGTCCGGATGCCGGAGCGCGAGAAGGCGTACTTGACGCAGCCCTTGATGTCCGATTCCGCGAGCTGCACCACGAACTGCCGCTCCACGAGCCGGGTCAAGGAGGAGGTCACGGACAGGCCGTCGGAATCGTCGGACCAGATCTGCCCCGCTGCAATCTTCTCCTTGAGCCGCGCCCGGTTGCGCGCGAGGGCAACCACGGCCTCGTCCCAGAAGACCTCGCCCACGATTGCCGCCTGCTCGAGCACGACGCGATCCCTGGGATCGAGGCGCTCTCGCCTCGCCTTGAGCGCGTCGAGCAGCCCCACCGGCATGTCGGTCATGTCGAGGCGGCTCGGATCCGCGGTCCATGGCTCCTTGCGCGTGTCGACCACGCCCGATTCGATGAGGAGCGACGCGATCTCGCGCATGGAGCCGGCGTTGCCCGCCGCGCGCCCCACCACGGCCTCGACCAGCTCGGACGGGGGGTCCGCGAGCTTGGGCATGAACGCCGAGAACAGCCTCCGCATGAGATCGTCGTCGAGGGGCTCGAGCGCGATGCGCACCACGGCCGGGTTGTCGCTGATGGACGCGATCTCGGGACGGCCGCCGGTCACGACCAGGACCGGCACCCCGCCCATGCCGTGGAACACCTCCATCATGAAGATCTTCGACTCGGGCGTGGTCTTCTGCAGGTCGTCGATGATGAGCGCCACGGGGCCGTCCTTGGCCTCGGCCTCGAGGAAGCGGACCATGGCCTCGCGCAGGCGCTTGAGCAGGAGCTGGTGATCGGACTCGAGCGACATGAGCACGGGGCTCTGCGGGAACGGCACGCCCGCCATGTATCCGAGCAGGTGCGCGGTCTCGGTGACGAGCGCGGCCGACCCCATGCCCAGCACCTTGCCGACGTGGTTCGTGACGATCACGCGCGCCGCCGCGAGATCGCCGTCGTCGAGAATGCCGAACCTGCGCCGCAGCACGCCGCGCAAGGGGGCGAAGGCCTCGCCGTCGCCCCGGCACGTGATGAAAAAAATGCGGTTCTCCGGGATGCGGCCCGTCAGCCGCTCGGCGAAGGCCGAAAGGAGGGTGCTCGTGCCGAGCCCGGCCTCGCCCGTGACGATCACGCCGCCCACCATGCTCTTCTCCACGCACACGTCGAAGCAGTCCTCGAGCACCTGCAGCTCGGCGCGGCGCCCGACGAGCCCGGCGACCGCGGGCTCCGGCTCGGACGCGGCGGACTCGGGCGCTCTTGCGGCCTGTAGCGGCGCGCCGCAGGATCCGCACACGCGGGCCGTGGAGACGTTGGCCGCACCGCACGCGCGGCACGGGACCATCGAGGTGCGATCCGTGGCTTCCTTCGCGCACACCGCGCACATGATCTCCTTGCGCCCGATGGGCACGCCGCATCTCGCGCACGTGTTTTCCTTACGCTCGGCCATCACGTCCCTCGCTTCCTCGTGCCTGCCTGGTTTCATAGGGTAGGCCCACGGCGACCCGCGCGCAAGGCCCGGGCCCGTCGGCCCGGGCCCGTCGGCTTCGGACGGGTGGTGGTGGTGGCGCCCTCAGCCGAGGAGCGCGAGCGCGAAGGATGCGAGCGCGAAGAGGAGCCCGCGCCGGGAGGAGGCGTTGCCGACGTCGCACGTGAGCCCGCAGCTGCCCTTGGCCTCGCACGCGTTGCCCTGGCACTGCGCGTCGCCCTCATAAGTGACATCGAAATTCGTGTTCTCCTCCACCCACTGCACGGCGTCCTCGAGCGAAAAGTCGCCCATGAATTCGCCGTCGCACTCGAGCACGCCGTCCACGTCGCAGTAACCCTCGCAGTCCACCTGCAAGTCCGCGTTGCACGTCACATTGGCGTTGATGGAGCAGTCCATGTGGCAGTCGAAGTCGGCCTCGGCCTGGCATGCGCCCTCGCACGAGGCGCCGCACGAGGCGTCGCAGTCCACCTCGGCCGGCGCGCCTTCGCACGACGCGCCGCACTCGGCGTCGCAGAACGACCCGCACTCGCCGTCGCAGTAGGCCGCGTCGCCGGTGGAGGCGCACTCGCCCTCGCACGAGGCCTCGCACCCGCCGCCGCAGTACCCGTCGCACGTGAATGAGCCCGGGCTCGCGCCGCACTCGCCCGTGCAGTCGGCCGTGCAGCCCGAGGTGCACGACGCGTCGATGGAGAGGCCGTCGCATTCGCCGTCGCACGCGGCGTCCACGGCTCCCCCGCACTTGGCGTCGAAGCTCATGTCGTCGCACTCGGCCTTGCACTCCACGCCCGAGTACCAACGGCACTCGGCCGAGATCTCCACGGACTTTGCCGCCGCAACGGTTCCGAAGAGGGCGACCGCGAGCGCGGCCGCGACGGCAAGCGTGATCCTGCTCATGGCGAGCCCCCTTTTCACTTGTAGGTGCAGCAGTAGTCGGCCACGCGGTCGATGCGCAGCTTGAACGACGCGTTGCCGGGAACTTCGTAGCTCTGGCCTTCCTTGAACGTCTTCCAAATCGCGTCGCCGGGCAGGAGCACCTTCATCTCGCCGCCGAGCACCTCCATCACCTCGGGCGCGCCCGTGTTGAACTCGTAGTCGCCCGTGAGCATCACGCCCAGGGTCTTGCGCGACCCGTCCGCGAAGAGCACGGTGCGGCTCGTCACCTTGCCGTCGTAATAAACGTTGGCCTTCCTCACCACGGTCACGTTCTCGAAACGGTCTGTGCTCATTTCCCTACCCTTTCCCGGCACGGCCGGCCCAGGCCGGCGAGCGCCGCGTCGATGGCCCGGTCGGTGGCCGGGTTGGATCTCTTTCGTCGGGCCTCGAGGAGCTCCTTGGCCCTGTTCCCCCCGATGGCGCCCATGGCGCGCGCCGCGGCCAGCGCCGGCTCGATCTCGGTTGATGATGCGAGCGGCTCGGCCCCGCGGGCGAGCACGGCGTCGAGGGCGTCGAGCGCGCTTTGTTCGCAGCGGATCTCGGCCGCGCGAGCAGCGGCCACGAGCACTTCGGGCGTCTCCTTGTCCGCGCGCAGTCGTTCCGTGACGAGCCGCGCCACGTCCGCGCCCCCCGCGTGGGCCGCGGCGCGCATGGTGGCGAGCCGCACAGCGGGCGAGGCGTCACGCGAGAGCCGGGTGAGGATCCCGATCGCGACCTTTGGTTCGAGCCTGGAGGCGAGCAGGGCCACGGCGGCGCGGATCTCGGGCCACGGCTCGCGCGCGGCGAGGGCGTCGAGCCCGCCCGCGACCTCGGCCGGGATCGGACCCGACGACAGGACCCCGAGGGCGGCGAGGCGCACCTCCACCGCGTCGTCGGCGATCGCCCGCCGCAGGGCTTCCCGCGCCTGCCCGTCGTCCGAGGCGCGCGCCAGCCCGGCCACGGCCTGCGCCCGGATCAGGGGATCCGGATCCTTTGTCGCGTCGACGAGGCGCGCGGACGGCTCGTTCCCGCCGAGCACGGCCAAAACCGGGAGGAGCCTGTGGCGATCCGCAAAGGACGTGCTCGCGCCGTACAGGCGCAGCGCGAGCGGGGCGAGCCTTCCGGCCAAGGCAGGGACGCCGGCCGCGGCCCGGATCAGGTCGAGGAGCGCCTCGCCCGAGCCGGACTCGACGGCGGCCCACAAGCGCAGGGCGCGCGCCTCGCCCGCGCTCGCGGCCATGGACACACGCTGCCTCAAGATCTCGCGCCGCGCCGCGCCGCCCCGGCCCGTTGCCGCGCACAGGGCGTCGAGGGCCGCGTCAAAGTCCGCGCCCGCCAGCATGTTCGCGGCGGCCTTGAAGCGGTGGTCGTCCGCGTCGGCGAGGAAGCGCGCCAGGGCGGGCACCGCCGCCGCCCCGGCCCTCAAGAGCCCGCGTCGGCCCGCGTCGGCCGTAGCCTCGTCCGCGGACACGGTGGCTTCTGCGAGCAGGTCCGCGCTCGGGGCCGGAGCCACCTCTGCCAGAACCAGAACCGCGCGCCTGCGGCCCGCCTCGTCGAGCGACGGCCAGGCCTCCTTGAGCGCCTGCGCGGATGCCTCCCCGGCCCGCGCCAGGAGCATCCCGGCCTGTCTGCGGCGCCCCTCGTCGTTGAGGTCGTGCGCCAGCCTTTCGAGCCCGCCATCGGCGTCTGCCTCGGTGAGGATCGCGATCTCGGCCACGGCCAGCCCGCGCGCGGCCTTCGGCGCGAAGCTCTCCTCGATGACGAACGAGGCGCACTCGGTCCTCGACGAAGCGCCGAGGTCGAACCACACCGTGGCGCCGGGGCTCGCGGCCGGGTCGTCGGGGAAGCGCAGGCGGAAGACCTTGCCGTCCACGGACAGGAGCAAAGAGCGCGGCCGATCGTAGCGCTTCGGATCGAGTCCCTCGGGCACGGCCCGCACGCCCACGCGCGTCACGCCGTAGGTCCCGGCCAGCACGTCGAACGAGACGAACTCGCCCGCGCCGTTGCCCGGGCCCGCGATCCACGCCGTTGCCGCGTTGCCGTCCGCCACCTGGTGCGGGACCGCCAGCGTCCCGGGCTCGCCGCGCCCGCCGATCGAGACCGACGCCGAGGCGGGGGACGCGGCCTTGACGACGCTCGCAACAGGTCCGCCGGCCGGGTCGGCCTTGCCGATCACGTCCGTGGGCTCCGGCAACTCGGGCCTGCGCGCCAGCACGCGGCGCAGGGTGCCGGATACCGGATCGTAGACGCGGCGATCGAGGAGCGGAAGGTCCTTGGCGCCGCACAGGTGCACGGCCTCGGACACGCGGCCGACCGCGATCTCGAGGCGGCCGTCGCGGTTCAGATCCTCGAACCGCACGGCCTCGGCCACGCGCTCGCCCGGCTCGCCGCGCCAGGACGTGTCCGCCTTCCAGATCTCGCGCGGGATCTTGTCGCCGGCCTTGGACACGAGCACGGACTCGGTGGTCCTGCCGTCCTCGCCCGTGGTCAGCACGTGCGTGGCTGTGACGCCGTTGCCGAGATCGATTTCGGTTTGGGTCTTTGCGGCTCGGGCGATGGGCGCGACCGCGAGCGCGGCGATGAGGATGGCGAGCTTGGATGCTGAGTGCATGATGGATCCTTGGCTAGGCAATCTCGGGCCCCGCGTCAAGCCGCTTGCCCCAACCTCGACAACATAGGGCGATTTGTCTATCCTGATTTCTATGAAGCTCGATCTTTCATCGCTGCATCTGGCGCTTGCTACTCTCGAGCGGGCGATCATCCGCGCCTCGGCCGCACCGGCTGACGAGGAGCTTCGCGACGCGGTCATCCAGCGATTCGAGTACTCGTTCGAGTTGTGCTGGAAGATGCTCAAGCGCCACCTTGAGCAGGTGCTGCCGAACCCGGCGGCCGTGGACCGGCTCTCCTTCAAGGAGCTCATCCGCGAGGCCGCGGAGCGAGGCCTCGTGGCGCGCGTAGAGCCGTGGTGGACCTACCGACACCAGCGAAATCTGACCTCGCATACTTACGACGCGAAGAACGCTTGCGCGGTGTTCGAGACGGCGCTCGCCTTCCATCCGGACGCCGTGGCCTTGCTCGGCGAGATCGAGAAGCGAAATGTCGATTGACCTGCAGACCGGTCACCTGGCCGAGGTGCGGAGGATCCTGGCCGCGCTCGTTCCGGACGTGGAGGCGTGGATCTTCGGATCGCGGGTGAGCGGCGCGGCCAAGGAGTTCTCGGACGTCGATATCGCGCTCGTGGCCGAGGGTCCACTCGATCCCGGGACGCTCGCGGCGCTTGACCTGGAGTTCGCGGAGTCGGATCTGCCCATGAAGATCGATGTCGTCGACTGGGCGCGCGTGGAGCCGGCGTTTCGCGCCGTGATTGAGAAGAATCACATGGTGCTGTCGAGCCCCGCCGCGCAGTGATGCGCGGGCCTCACTGCCCGCCGAACAGCGCCACCAAGCGCGGGTCCGAGTCGAGCAGCGACGCCGAAGGGCCCGCGGCGCGCACGACGCCGTTGTCGAGCAGCACGACCCTGTCGGCCCAGCGCGCGGTCGAGAGCCTGTGCGTCACCGCGAGCACCGTGCGCCCCTCGAGGAAGCGGTCGAGGCTTCCGGTGAGCGCCTTCTCGGTCGCGCCGTCGAGCGACGCGGTCACCTCGTCGAGCAGGAGCACGGGCGCTAAGCTGACGAGCGCGCGCGCCAGGCACACACGCTGCCGCTGCCCGACCGAGAGCGCCCCGCCGCCGCGACCAACGGGCGCGTCGAGGCCGAGCGGAAGATCGCGGGCGAACTCGAGCACGCCCGCGGCCCGGCACGCGGACTCGACTTGCGCGGGCGAGGCGGACGACCTGCCGCACAGCACGTTGACGCGGATCGTGTCGTCGAACAGGTGGGGCTCCTGCGGCACGGGCGCGAAGAGCCGCCGCGCGGTGCAAGGATCGAGGGACACAGGCGCGCCGTCCACGAGGAGCGCGCCCCCGCGCAAAGGCAGAAAGCCCTGCAGCGCGTTGAGCAGGGTCGTCTTTCCAGCGCCCGACGGCCCGACCACGGCCACGCGTGCGCCGGCCTCGATCTCCAGGTCCACGCCCTTGAGCACGTCCTTGCCCTCCGCGTACCCGGCGCGCGCGGCCGACAGGCAGACGCGCTTCGGGGCGAGGGGCGGCGCGGCCTCGGCCTTGGGATCGGACGCCACGCCCGCGAGCAGGGGCTCGAGCCGTTCGAGCGCGGCCAGACCCGACTGCACCGCGTGCATGGCCTGACCCAGGGCCTTGACCGGTTGGTACAGGAGGAACAGCGCCGTGAAGAACGACAGGAACGAGTCGGGCGCGAGCGCTCCCTGCACGATGCGGCCTTTCGCGTACCAGAGGGTCGCGGCCAGGGCCGCGGCGCCCAGGATCTCGTTCAGCGGCGAGCTCAGCGCCCGCAGCCGGATGGCCGACACCGCGCTCGCGAGGCTTTGCGCACTGCGGTCCTCGAACCTCCTCCCGAGCAGGCCCTCGGCGCCGAACAGGCGCACCGCAGGAAGCCCGGCCGCGGTCTCCTCCACGACCCCGGCAACCTCGGCCGCGTCCGCGTGAACCGCTCGTCGCCGCTCGCGCAGAGCGCGTCCGATGCGGACGATGGCGAGCGCCGCGGGCGGGAAGGCCACGAGGCCGACGAGGCCGAGCACGGGATCCAGGGCCAGGGCCAGGCCGGCCAGCGCGACGATCTGCAAGGCAGCGCCGAGCGCCGCCACGAGCCCGCCGGCGATCGCGCTCTCCACGGCCGCCGCGTCCGTGGTGAAGCGGCTGACGAGGTCGCCCCGGTTGCGCGCGATGGGGTCGAGCGGGTTCGAGGCCAGCAGGCCCGCGTACATCCGCGCGCGCAAGCGAAGCAGGATGCGTTGCCCGGCCTCGCCCGCGAGCGATGCCTCGCCGAAGAACGCGGCGCCCTTGAGCGCGGCCGCGGCCACGATGAGCCCGCCGAGGAGCAGGGGATCCGCGGAGCCGAGGCGCGCGGACAGATCGCGCAGAACGCCCGCGCCCGCGCCGCCCGCGATTGGCAGGGGCCCGCCGCCGAACAGAGCGCGCACGACCGGCCCCACGAGCCAGGCATATCCGGCGGTGGCCGCAGCCGCGAGCGCCATGCACCCGGCCGCAGCCGCGAAGCGCCCGATCTCGGGTCGCGCGAGCCTCGCGAGCGAGGGCACGGACGCGAAACCGGCGCGTGCGTGTGACCCTGTAAGATCCATGGCAGCCGCACGGTAGAAGACCCGGGAATTCCGCGCAACCGCCAACGTTGAACAATAGGGAAGGAAGGTAATAGCAATTATCGAAAGCAATAGTTGCAGAAGTCTATCAAAATGGTTAACAATGAACCCATAAGTAGGACGCGTCCAGTTGGCGCGCAGGGTGGTGACAATGGAATATGCAGAAAACATTAAGAAAAACTGCGTTCATCCCGTGCCGTTGAAAGTCCGTGGCAAAGGCCGCGGCAGCTCGCGCGAAATCGCCATGTTGCGCAATGGGCGGTGCGATCCGTCCCTGACCAGGTATTTCCAGGAGCTGGCCAAGCACGAGGTGCTCGGCAGCGACGAGGAGGCTCGCGCCACGGCGCAGATCGCGGCGTTCGAGGTCGAGCGTTGGGCCGTGCTCCTCGGCGAGCCCCTGACCGCCGCGGCCGTTGCGGAGGCCGCGACATCGCGGCTGGAAACGGGACGCAAGCTGCCGGCCCTCGCGAACGCGCTGCGGCTCGCCGGCAAGGAGGCGCGGTCGACGGACAAGTACAAGGAGAAGGTGGCCAGGGCCGCGGCCGAGCTCTACGAGGTGGACATCGATCGGGAATTGGTCGCCGCGGCGCACGCGGTGGCGGTCGATCTCTCCGAGGGCGCGACGAAGCGCAGCGGGGAGCGGATGCGGGAATGGGCCGCGCAGGCGTGCGAGATCGCCTCGCGCGTGGATCACGCCAAGCACGCCTTCATCCGGGCCAACCTGCGGCTCGTGGTCGTCATCGCGCGACGCTACGACCGCGGCCAGATGCCGCTCATCGACCTCATCCAGGAGGGCAACCTGGGCCTCATGAAGGCCGTGGAGCGCTTCGACTGCCGCCGCGGCTTCAGGTTCAGCACCTACGCGTCCTGGTGGATCCGCCACGCCATCGGCCGCGCGCTCGCGGACAAGGGCCAGGCCGTGCGCGTCCCGGTGCACGCCCTCGACACGCAGCACCGGCTGGCGCGCACCGAGGCGTCCATGGGCGTGCGCCTGGGCCGGAAGCCCACCGAGGAGGAGCTCGCGCAAGAGGTGGGCATGGATCGCCGCAAGATCGTGAAGGCGCGGCGCCACACGGTCGCGCCGATCTGCTCCCTCGACCGGGAGATCTCCGCGAGCGACGACCGGCGCTACGTGGATCTGCTCGCCGACGATCACGTGGGGAGCCCGTTCGAGTCCACCGTGCTCGCCGCGTGGAAGGACAACCTCAACACCGTGCTCGCCGCGCTGACCCCCATGGAGCGCCGCATCATCTCGTGGCGCTTCGGGCTCGAAGACGACGACGAGCGCACGCTCAAGCAGATCGGCAGCTTCTACAACCTGTCGCGCGAGCGCATCCGCCAGCTCCAGGAGCAGGCCCTGCGAAAGATGCGCCGCCGCCTCGACGTCGACGCGGCGTGAGCGCGCGATCCGCGCAAGGCGCCTAATTCACGCTCATCGCTTCGAGCCGCGCGCGCGCCTTCTCGGCCTGCAGGGAGTCCGGATAGTCGGTGAGGATGCGGTGCAGCATGCGCTCCTCGTCCACGCTTCGCCCCAGGCGGGCGAGCGCGCGGGCCGAGCCCCAGGCCGCCTCGGGCGCGAGCGAGCCCCTCGGAGAGCCGGCGAGGTACTGCCCGAAGCGATCGAGCGCAGACTGCGGCCGCTGCAGGTGCTCGAGCAGCACCGAGCCGAGCGACACCAGCGCCACGCGCGCCTCGGGGCTCGCACCGTGGGTCGCGATCAGCGTCTCGTAAGCCTCGGCCGTGCCCTTCCAGTCCTGGGCCGCGCGCCTCGACTGCGCGGCCTGCAGCAGGGACGCCGCATCCGGGACGTGTGCCTCCCGTACCGCGGCCGGACGGGACGGGCCCGCAGCCGCAACCCCGGCCGCCGGCGCCTCGGGGGTGAGGCGCATGTGCGGGATGCTGGCGACGGGGATGGTCGCCTCGCCGCCAGAGAAGAGGATGTCGAGGGCCAGGGCCAGGTCGAGCGCCCCTCGCGCGCGTTCGGCCAGAACGGGGCTCGTTCCCGGCCGCCCGAGCACGGCCGCGGACCGCTCGCCCACGGCGCGCGCCTCGCCGGCGCCGTCGTCCACGGCCACTTCACCGCGGAAGACCTCCACGCGGTCGCCCGACGCGTCCCTGCTCACGGCGAACACGGTCCCGCGCACCGTGACCCGGCCCGCGGGCGTGGCCACGGAGAAACGCGGCCCGCGGCGTCCGGGATCGACCGACGCCAGCACCTCGCCGTCCTCGAGAAGCACCTCGACGGCGCCCGTGTCGAGCCGGCCGAGGCGCAGCCGTGAGCCCGGCTCCGCGAGCAGACAGATGCCCGGATCGATGCCGAGCGCCAGACGCCCGTCGGCCGCCGTCAGCGTGTCCCCGGCGGCCAGGCGATCGCCCAGGGAGAGCGGTGCGCCTTCTCGCGTGGGCGAGCCGGACGAGAGCAGCACCCTGGCCGAAGGCGCCTTGACGGCGACCGCCCGTGACGCGAGCGCGGCCTTCGGGGGTGAAGTCGGGGGTGAAGGCGGCGTGCGGCCCGTCACGATCGCGGTCGCGACGATTGCGGCCAGCGAGGCGGCGAGCGCCACGGCGAGCCCTGCCCCGCGAATACGCGCGCGGCGGCGATCCTCGGCACCGCCCGAGGTCGCGCTCGCGGCTCGCGCCAGGACCCCGTCCAGGAGGCGTCGCCTCGCCAGATCGTCGAGCGGCTCCAGGTGCGGCCGTCCATCCTCGTAACGCAGCAACGTCTCGGCCGCGTGCGCGAGCGCCTCGCCCGTCACCTTCCCGTCTTCGTTCTTCGAATCGCTCATCGTCTTCCCGATTCCACCCAGTGCCTGAACACCGGGTCCCTCGTCAGCCTCCGCTCGAGCTCCCTTCGTCCGTGCGCCAGCCGGTCGCGCACCGTGTTGCGCGGCGCGCCGGTCATCTCCGCGATATCGTCGATGCCGTAGCCGTGGACCATGCGCAGGGTCACGACCGCGCGGCGCTCCGCGGTCAGGGCCCCGAGGTGGTGCGCCAGCCTGCGCCGCATGGCGAGGCGCGCGTGCTCTTCGTCGGCCGCCCACGACTCGGGAGGCGGCGCGTCGGTCCCGTCTTCGAGAGCCACGACGCGCTCGCGCCGCCTGCGCCGTGCGAGCTGCTTGAGCGCGGTGCGCACCGCGATGCGGTCGACCCAGGCCGAGAGCGCGCCGATCCCCTTGTACGCGCCGGCCGACCTCAGGATCTCCACCAGCGCGAGCTGGACCATGTCGTCCTGATCGCGGTCGTCGCCGGACACATAACGGATCGTGGCCCGGACCCGGTCGAGCACCCGGCCGAGCAGCTCACGCGCCGCTGCCGCGTCCCGGGTCGCGGCGGCTTGTGCGAGGCGCAGGTCGTCGGCGTGCGGGTTCGGCGACCCCATGGGTCCGGGCAGTGTGGCCTCCGTCACCATCTCGTCTTCCTCAGTGGCCGCCAGAACCGCCCAACGGATGTCCTTTCCCGCTCACCCCGCTAAAAAAGAGAGCGCGAGATTTGCGCGAGGCTGGACCACGAACGGCTCCTCCACGGTCTTCTCGCCATCCGCGGCGTCGAAGACGTAACGGACGCGGTTGAAATTGATCTCGACGCCCGCGGACAGGACCAGGGACAATCCCGCGCCCAGGGGGCAGCGCACCTCGAGGAGCGGCTCGGCCGAGACCAGCAGATCCTGGTTCCTGCGGGCCGTGGCGTCCGGAGCATCCCGCGGGAGCGACGCCTCCTGCATCACGTAATCGAAGATGACCGACGCGCGCGGTCCGATGAGGAGCGGGCCTGCCTCCCACTCCACGGCCGCGCCCAGGTGCAGCGGGTGCCTGTACACGTCGACCGCCACGGCCTCGGCGCGCAGCTCGATGGGAAGCCAGACCGTGTAGCCCACGGCGAGGAACAGGTGGCGCAAGGGCGAGACCGCCGCGTCGATGCGCACCCCGTGCACGGCCGGGGACTCAGCCGAGCGCACGGCAAAGGCGTACCCGACATCGAGGCCGACCAGGGGGCGCTCCGGGGCGGGCTCCTCGGGCGCAAGGGGCAAGGCCGCGGGCAACGGTGCGGGCTCGGGAACCGCGACCGGCGGGGGCGCCGCCACGCCGATGGTGCCGCCTTCGAGCAGGATCTCGACCGCCGAGCGCGCGATGAGCGCCACGGCCTCGACCCGCCCTCCGCCGTCCTCGGGTCCCACGCGACGCACCAGGATGCGCTTCCACGGACCGTCGGCTATGAACAGCGCGATCTCCTCCTGCTGCACCGGAGCGAGCCAGCAGGTGGCCACGGCGCCGTCGCCCGACAGCGGCTTGTAGGAGGCGATCTGCTCGGCGATCGTCCCGGCCGGCGCGTCCACCCAGGCCACGTCGAGCACCACCTGGACATCGCTCAGCTGGGCGCGCAGGGTGCGCGCGAGATCCTCGCCGAACGTCGCGTCCACGCGCGAAGCGACGAGCACCACGCGCTTGCCCGGTCCGGCCTCCGCCACGCCGGCCGCCGCGGCCGCGGACAGGGCGAGAAAGACCGCTGTGGCGAGCAGCGCCCGCGCGCGAGACTGTGAAGATGCACCCATGATGATCGAGGGTACCGACACCCAGGGCCGCGCGCAAGCGACACCCGGATCCGGATCTTCTTCGGGGCCGTCCTTGTTTGCAGTAGAATCCGTGGCGGATCCAGTCACGGAGGCCAGGGCGATGACACGACATCTCCTCATTGCGATAGCGGCGCTTGGGGCGCTTTCCTGCGGGCGCGGGGACGGCTCCCGCGGCGACGACGACGCGGACGGCGGCGGCGGGGACGCGGACTCGGACGGGGATGCGGACACGGACACGGACACGGACTCGGACGGGTGCAGCGAGGCGGCCAAGAAGATCTACCTCGTCGACTCGGATCAGACGCTCTACAAGCTCGACCCGCCGACCAAGATCTTCGAAAAGATCGGCACCATCACGTGCGGCGCGAGCTCGCCCTTCTCCATGGCGGTCACGCGCGACGCGGTGGCGTACGTGCTCCTGTCGGGCGGCGCCATCTTCGAGGTGAGCACCTCGGACGCCGCGTGCAAGGCCACTCCGTATCAGAGCGGGCAGAACGGCTTCTCCACGTTCGGCATGGGCTACGCCACGGACGGGCCCGACGTGACCACCGAGAAGCTTTACGTGGCCAACTCGAGCCAGCTCGCGTGGCTCGACCCCGCATGGAAGATCAACGTCCTCGGGCCCATCGCGGGCGATCCGGAGCTGACCGGCAACGGGCTCGGCGAGCTGTGGGGCTTCTTTCCCACGGCCAGCCAGCCCCACGTCTCCAACATCGACAAGACGTCCGGCGGTCTCATCGCCACGTACCCGCTGCCCGCCTACATCACCAACAGCCCGTCCGCGTGGGCCTTCGCCTACTGGGGCGGCGCGTTCTACATCTTCTACGAGAGCTCGTCCGACACCTCGACCCAGGTCTACCGCGTGGACGCCGCCAACGGCCAGACCGAGGTGTGGATGGCGGACACGGGCAAGCGCATCGTTGGCGCGGGCGTGTCCACCTGCGCCCCTACGACCGTGGAATAGGAAGCCGGGCCCAGCGCGCGGCGCCCCTCACACCCACTTCTTCTTCTTGAGCCACAGGTAGCTCCCCACGCCCGCGGCCGTGAGCCCGGTCATGAAGAGCGGGTAGCTCCACCGCCAGTTCTCGGAGCCGGTCATCATGGTCCACTCGGACATGCCGCCGATGCCCGCCAGCACCGACAGGGGCATGAAGATGGTGGTGATGAGCGTCAGGCGCTTCAAGACGCTGTTCAGGTTGTAGGACATGCTCGACAGGTACATCTCGAGCAGACCGGTGACGATGTCGCGCATCACGTCTATCTGGTCGAGCGCCTGCGAGGTGTGATCGGACACGTCCTTGAGGTACGGGAACGTGGTCGGGGCGAAGAGCTCGTCCGCGTCGCGCGGCAGGCGGTCGAGGATGTCGCGCAGGGGCCAGGCGGACTTGCGCAGGAAGATGATCTCGTTGCGTAGCGCGTGCACCGCGTGCAAGGTGGCCGGCGTGGGTGAAGACAGCATCTCGTCCTCGAAGTCCTCGATCTGCTCGTTCATCTTGTCGAGGACCTTGAGGTAGTTGTCGACCACCGCGTCGACGAGAAAGTACGCGAGGTGGTCGGCCCCGCTCCTGCGCACGCGGCCTTTGCGCGTGCGGATGGCGTCGCGCACGGGCTCGAACACGTCCCTGATGGGCCCCTGCTGGAAGGACAGCACCCAGCCGCGGCCGAGGATCAGGCTCACGTGCTCGGTCACGGTGCGGCTGCCGTCGTCGGCCAGGTACACCATCTTGAAGACGAGCGAGGCGTACTCGTCGAAGACCTCGAGCTTGGGGCGCTGCGTCACCGTGAGGGTGTCCTCCACGATGAGCGGGTGGATCCGGTACAGGCCGCAGATGCGCTCCACCACCCCGGGCGTGGCGAGCCCGTCCACGTCGATCCACACGACGCCGGGTCGGTCGCAGTAGGCGGCTACGTCCTCGACGGACACGCCGCGCCGCTCCTCGAACGTCTCTTCCGTGTATGCGAACACCGAGACCTCGGACGGCCAGCTCTGTGGCTGCGCGTCGCCCGGGCTCTTTGCCGCCTGCTCAGCCGCTTCCCCGGCCCGGGCCTTCCTGTAGCGTTGTCTCATGTCTCACCCGCCTACTGCATGTACCCGAGCGCGCGCAGCTGGGACTTCAGATCCTCGGGCACCTCGGTCTTCTCGTTTCGTGCCTCGGGCCTCGAGACGACCTCCTGCGCCAGCGCGCCGGAGGCCCATCGCCCCTTTTGCGGCGCGCCGATGAACTGCCCGAGGTGGATGCGCAGGGCGCGCAGCGCGAGCGGGTACTTCTCCTCGGCGTCGGTCGTCTCGCGCGGGTCCCCGGTGAGGTCGTAGACGAACGAGCGCGCGGGCCCGTGCATGCGCAGCTTCCACGGTCCCTTGCGCACGGCCCACGAGATGTTGCGGTCGTCGGCCTCGGAGAAGAAGCTCGAGAACGCGGCCGCCGTGGGATCGGGCAGGGCCCCGCGCGCCACCGGGATGAGGTCGATGCCCTCGAGGCCGTCCGGCGCGGCCACGCCCGCGGCCGAGAGCGCGGTGGGCAGCACGTCCGCGAGCCCCACGTCGCGCGGGATGCGCGCGCCGGCAGGTACGATCCCGGGCGCCCGCACGATGAGCGGCACGTGCAGGAGCTCCTGGTGCAGCGTGTGGCCGTGGCCCACCGAGTCGTGCTCGAAGAACTCCTCGCCGTGGTCCGCGCACACGATGATGGTGGTGTCGTCGAGCACGCCCGCGCGCTTGAGACCGTCGAGGAACACGCCGAACTCGCGGTCGTGGTAGGTCACCTCGCCGTCGTACAGCGCCATGAGGCGCTCCCGGTCGCGGGGCCCAAGCTCCACGCGCTTGCGCTTGAAATCCTCGAGCAGCGTGCCCGTGGAGCGCGGGCGCACCGGGCCCTCGTAGGGCAGGGGATCGTACATCTTGAGGTAGTCCTCGGGCGGATCGTAGGGCACGTGCGGATCGATGGTCTGGATGTAGGTGAAGAACGGATTCGCCTTGTTGGCCTCGATCCACGCAAGCGCTTCTCCGAACACCTTCTTGGCCTCGGTCGGCCGGTTCTCGCGGATGAAGTTGACGTACTTCTTCCACCCGCGGTTGAAGCCGAACTCCGCGGCCAGGTAGCCGTTGGCGATGAACGCCGCGGTGGAGAAGCCCGCCGCGCCGAAGACCTCGGAGCCCATGCGCACCGACGACGGGAGCCGCGCCGATTCGCTGCGCGCCTTGTGCGAGTCCGGGGTGAGGCCGGTCAGCACCGTGGCGCACGCGGGCTTGGTCCAGTTCGACGACGACTGGCAGCGCTCGAAGAGGGTGGACTCCTTGGCCACCTTCTCGATCACCGGCGAACGGACGCGCGTCTTGCCGTACACGGTCAGGTGGTCGGCGCGCTGCGTGTCGATGAGCAGGATGATGACGTTCCTCGCCTTGCGCGCGAGCGGTTCCACTCTCACCTTGGCCATGCGGATGGAGGGCTCTCCCAGGGCCACGCGCGAGCCCGGGTCGCCGTCTGTCGCGATGTCGATCCGTGCGAGCTTCCCCGCAACCGACGAGAGGTCCACCATCTCCTCGCTCCAGCCCTGGCCCGCGTACGTCCGCGACAGGAGCTCGACCGGCTGGCCCGTGTCGACCGGCGTGCACACGACCTTGACCGTGGCCTTGGGCACCTTGCGCGCGTCGTTCACGTCGATCACCGGCGCGGCCGCGAAGCACAGCCTCCCGCCCTGCGGGACGTCCATGTAGTAGGAGAGGGTCGTGGGCGAGGGCAGGAGCAACGCGTCGCGATCCCGCTCCCCGGCCTTGTAGCGCTGCCTCAGGCCCTCGAGCCGCGGCGGGTTCGCGCCCGCCCTGGCCGGCGCGCCCCCCGCGTCCGGCGTGAGCCAGATGTAGTCCACGGCGAACGACGCGGGCTTGCCGTCCATCTTGCGCTCCGCGGTCTCGTACACGAGCTTGAGCAGGTTCTCGCCCGCGATCGTGTCCTCCACCGGGCAGGTCGTCTCGTGCTCCTCCCAGCCGTCGCGGGTCAGCTTGATGCGCGCGAGCGGGTGGTCGTTCATGTAGACCGAGAACGACTCGCAGCCGCCGCGCTTTACGCGCAGGCCGATGTTGAGCGCCGCGGGCTCCTTGAGGGAGAAGTAGATGCGCGACGGGGACGCGGAGGCCCAGGTGAACGAGATCCCGTTCATGGCCGTATCGTTGTCGAAGCCGCTCATCCAGCCGCCGAGGGTGTACTTGAAGCGCGCCGCCGTGCCGAAGTCGATGAACTGACCGTGGTGGTCGAGATCGGCGAGGTGCAGCGACTCGGCGAGGTCCATGATCTTGTCCGTGCCCTCCCAGGCCGACGGTCCGGCGGACGGCCCGGGGCCGGGTCCGGCCGCGGCCGGGGCGCCTGGCTTGCCCGGCTTGCGTTCGCCCTGGCAGCCGAGCACGGCACCGACCACGAGCCCACCTCCCGCTGCAAGGAACTCCCGGCGGCAAAGCAGCCCGCGGCTTGGGTTCTTTTTCATCGGTCTTTCATACCAGAAGCGGCCGTCCGGGCCAAAGCCGTCAACGCGGGCCCTTGCGACAGAACACGTGCAGGATCTGGACAGCGGCGGGCGTGACGCCCGGGATCCGTCCGGCCTGGCCGAGCGTGGCGGGTCGCGCGGCCTCAAGCTTCTCCACGATCTCGGCGCGCAGCCCCGGGATGCGGCCGAAGTCGAGCTCCCGGGGCAGGGGGAAAAGCTCCGCCCCGCGCAGGGCCAGGGTCTCGGCCTCCTGCCGCTCCACGTACTTCTCGTACTTCACGTCCACTTCGAGCCTCGCGAGCACGCGCCCCGGAAGCTCCCCGAGCCAGGGTGCGAGCGGCGCGAGGTCCGCCGCGCGCACCTCGGCCCGCCGCAGGAAGTCCACGAGCGCGGTGGGCTTCCCCACGGCCGGCAGCCCGGCGTCCTCGAGCGCGCGACAGGTGGCCGCGGACGGCGTGAGCACGGTCGCCGCGAGCCGCGCCGAAGCCTCCTTGACCGCGTCGCGAAGGGCCCGCACCTGCGCGGCGCGTTCCTCGCCCACGAGCCCCGTGCGCACGCCCTCGTCGAGCAGGCGCTCGTCCGCGTTGTCCTCGCGCAGGAGCAGGCGGTACTCGGCGCGCGAGGTGAGCATGCGGTAGGGCTCGTCCACGCCGCGCGTCGTCAGATCGTCGATCATCACGCCGGCGTAGGCCCGGTCGCGGCCGAGCACGATCGGTTCCGCGCCCCTCGCCGCGAGCGCCGCGTTGGCCCCGGCGAGCAGCCCGAGCGCGGCCGCCTCCTCGTAGCCCGAGGTGCCCAGGATCTGCCCGGCCAGGTAGAGCCCGCGGATGCCGTCCACCTCCAGGGTGGGCGCGAGGACACGCGGCTGGACCGCGTCGTACTCCACCGCGTAGCCGTAGCGCACGATGCGCGCGCGCCGAAGCCCCGGGATGGTTCGCACGAGCGCGTCCTGCACGTCCGCGGGCAGGCTCGTGGACAGCCCCGAGGGGTAGACGACCTCGCCCCGGCGATCCTCGGGCTCCA
>JAQTNF010000042.1 GCA_028713995.1 Deltaproteobacteria bacterium
GACCGAGGGACAGGACGGCGAGCACCACCGCGACGGACAACAGGTTCCTGCAATTCGTTTCCATGGCGATCCTCCGGCTCTTCTCTTGAGCAAGGACGATGCCATGGGCGTTGAGCATGTAAGTCGCTGTTACTACTGACTTTACGAAGGGAGCGGGATGCTGATTGCGCTGATTCGGCGCGCTGTTTCCGCGCATCACGCCGCAAATGGCCTGGTTCCTATATCGGGCAGGAGGCCTAACGCTTCAGGTTCACGATCTCCTGGTACAGCTCGTCGGCCGTGGACACGGTGCGGCTGTTGGCCTGGAACCCGCGCTGGTACGCGATCATGTCGACGAACTCCTTGGCCAGGTCGACCGTGGACTGCTCGAGCGCGCCCGAGGTGACCGATCCGGCCGAGCCCGCCGCGGGAGTGCCCACGCGCGCGGATCCCGAGTCCTGGGTCTCGGCCCACATGTTCTCGCCGGCGCGCGCCAGCTCGGACTCGGCCTCGAAGGTCGCGAGCGCCACCTGCCCCACCATGCGCTGCTCGCCGTTCGAGTAGATGGCCATGACGTCGCCGTTGTTCTCGATGCCCACCGCGGTGAGCTCGCCGGTGCTGTAGCCGTCCTGGTCCTGGCTGCGGATGCTGTTTGACGCGGCGTACTGCGTGCTGCCGCTCTGGCCGGTTCCGCCGTCCGTCGTGATGCTGTCGCCGAAGTCGAAGGCGATCGCCTGTCCGGCGGTCGCGCCCACGAAATCGAAGGAGGGCGCCGCGGTCACGGTCTCCTGGTCGAGCCAGCCGTCGGACGTGAAGACAAGCTGCCCGGTTCCGCACTCCTGCGGCACGCCGGCCGTGCCCCCCGCCAGCTCGCCGCCGTCCACCAGGGCGTGCCAGTCCCACGTGTTGTCGGACACCTTGGCGAAGTACACGTCGACGCGGTGCGCCGCGCCCAGGGAGTCATACACGGTGAGCGCTGTCGAGAAGTTGGACGTGGTTCCGGGGGCGAGCGGATCGAACGTCGGCGGCACGGTCGAAGCCGAATCGAGGTTCGATGTGATCTCCGCCGTGGTCGACGCCCTGGGCGGCAGGATCGAGTCCGCGATGGTCAGATCCCCGAGCTGGTTGTCGAGCGTGCCGCTCGGATTGACGAGGTAGCCCTGCACCACCATGCCCGCCGGGTTGACCAGGTTGCCGTCCGTGTTCAGCGTGAACTGGCCGGCGCGGGTGTAGAAGTTGCCGTTCATGCCGCCCACGTTGCCCCGGCAGATGAAGAAGCCCTTGCCGTTGATGGCCAGGTCCGTGGGCGAGTCGGTGGTGAGCAGGGTGCCCTGCGAGAAGTTGCGCGTGATCTTGGACAACATCACGCCCGACCCCGGGGAATCGACCGCCAACATCGAACGCCCGAGCAGGTCGGCGAAGACCGCGCGCTCCGCCTTGTAACCCACCGTGTTGACGTTGGCGACGTTGTCTCCGACCACTCCGAGCGCCTCCCCGTGGACGGTGAGCCCGGTGACGCCGGTATAGAGGGTCTTGAGAATCGTCATTCAAATGCTCCTTCGATGACCGCGGCCTTTGGCCTACGGGGTCGTTTGCGCTCCCAGGACTGTTTCGCCGGCCGGGTAGACCCCGACCACGTCTCCGAGCGCGGCCTTGATCGACCCGCCCACAATCAGCTCGGGATAACCGTTCTCGTAACTGACGCCGTTCACCACGCCGCGCGCGTGCGCCTCCCAGTTGACGGGGGAGCCGGCGTCGTCCTTCGCCACCACATCCATCCTGTAGGAACCGGGCGGCACGACCACGCCCTGGTCGTTGCGCAGATCCCAATCGAACGTCACGTCGCCCTTGGGGTTGCCTCCCAGGTCGATCGTGCGGACGACCGCGCCCGAGGCGTCGCGGATGTTCACCTGGACCGTGGCCGCGTCGCCTTCGATCTTGAACCCGACCTTGAGCTCCTTGTCATCGGAGCCCACCTCCAGCGTGTCGGAACGGACCTCGACATCCTTCCCGATGAAGGACGCAGCCTGGGCGTTGGACATGCCCATCTGCTGCATCTGAAGCGTGTTCAACCCTTCGTTCACGGACACGAGCTGCTCCACGCTCGAGAACTGGGCCAGCTGCGCGACGAACTCCGTGTTGCTCATGGGCTCGAGGGGATTCTGATTGCGAAGCTGGGCCACGAGGAGCTTGAGGAACGCCGTCTTGTCCAGCTCCTTGCCGCCCACGGGGTTCAAGGCGCTCGCTGCCGCGGACTTCGTGTCGCCTGTGACGTCTACCTGCATCGCCCGTTCCCCTGCGCTCCTGCGCGCGTGTTTCGCCCTCTATGCGCCATCCCGAAAATCGAGCCGGTGGAGCGAGAGTCCGACCGCCGCGAGGTGCGCCGCGAGCTCCTTGACGGTCGCCGCAAGCATCCGCTCGACAGCCGGGCTCGCGCTCCACGCCACGATCGAAACGTCGATTCCCGAGACCCTGACATCGAAACGCACCTCTCCGATTTCTCCGAGGTCGAGCGTCAACGCAACGCTCGGCTTCCCTGCCGCCATCGAGCTGAGCAAGACCCGTACCAGCCTGCGGGACTGCCGGCCGAAGCGTCCTCCAGGCATCGCACCCGCGGCGATTCCGGCCGTCCCACACGGTTCCGGCGGCGCCCCGGGCACGCACATCCGCCCGTCATTGCTGGACTTTTCGCGTCCGGACAGGCGCCTGTCGCGACGCGCGGCCCGTTCCTCGGCGTTTTCGACCATCGCGTCCCGGCTCCGCTCGTCCGGTTCGCCTCGATCGGCGTTGTCCGGGCAAGCGCCATTCGGCTGACACCACGGGGGCAGATTCCCGACATCGGTCCGGTTCCCGCCGCGGCCGTCCGCCTGCACCGAAGCCTCGCCGAGCAGGGCGAAGAACGCCTCGCGGTCGGAGGCCCTGGGACACGGCACGGCCCCGGATAGGATGTCGCGCGAACCGGAAACAGCAGCGGCGCTCTGCGGAATCGACGTCATCTGACGCCACCATCCGCTTGGCCGTCGCGCCCTGAGGCAGGGGACTCCCCGATCATCGCGCGGGCCATGGACGCCGCCTTGTCCGGGTCCATGGCGCCGAGCATCTCGGCCGTCAGGCGCGAGCCCATCCGTTGCAGCACGGTGATGGCGTCTCCAGTGGGGAGCGACGCGAGCAGGCCGGCGCCGCTGGCCGCGCGCATCCCCTTGATGGTGGCCACGAGCTGGCCGATGCGGACCTCCCGCTCCTCCGCGGTCAGGGCGCCCGTCTTGCCTTCCCGGACGTTCTCCCGGCGGCCCTGCAACTTGGCCAGCATGGACGCCGTCTCGTCGTGCAGCTTCCTGAGCTCCTGTTCGTTCATGAGCGCGGCGGCCTCGAGCCGTTCGAGCATCTGCTCCCTTTGGATGAGGTCGCGCTCCCTCAGATCGAGGGCGCGAACGCGCTCGGCCAGCGCCTCGGCCAGCGCCTCCATGGCGTCCTCACCCGTCGTGGGCCCTGCCGCGGGCGCCGCAACCCCGGCCCGGGGTCTGTCCGTGCCGGCGTCGCGCTGGGCGGCCGTATCCCCGGCGTCGTGCTTCGCGGCCGTTCCGGCGTCCGCCCTGTCCTCTGTCGTCTCGACCGCCGCGGCCGAGGTCGCCTCGGTCGCACCCGCCTTCACCGGCTCGGCCTTCGAATTGCAGCCGGGCGTCGCCGCGAGCGCCAAAGCCGCCACGCACATGGTCCATGCGATACGCACCGTGCTCACCTGCGCACCTTCCTCGTGGTGACGAGATCATCGATCTCCCGCTGCCCGCGCAGCCGATCGCTCCGCTGCAACCTTGCGGTCACGGTCGACAGGAGGAGCTCCATCTGCCGCGCCTTGATATGGGTGTCGAGGAGTCGCTTCCGGGTCGTTTCCACCTCGTTTTCGGCCGCGGCCTCCTCGTCCCTCTTCCGTGCGGCCTCCTCCTCGGCCGAAAGCACGCATCCCAGGGCCAGCTCCAGATCCTCGCGCGTGACCGGGCCCTCCATGGAGCCGCGCACGTCCGACATCTCGCCCTCCGCGACCCGCTCGGCGCACCTCGCCTCATCCGCGCTGCGCTCGCGCCGGACCATGGCGAGCCCCACCTCGGCGCCCGCCCGGTCGCGCTCCTTCCGGCGGAAGTCGAGCAGCCGCTCGACCCTCTCCAGCGCCTTCCGGCTCATGAATCCCCCTTCAGCCCGCGGCCCGGTGCCGCGCCCTGCCTGGCGAGGTCGAACATCGCATCGACCGCATGGGGCAGGCTCGCCGCGTCGCCGAGCGCCTGCTGCTGGAACTTCTCGAACACGGGAAGCAGCTTGCGCGCCCGATCCACGACCGGATCGCTCCCCGGCTGGTACGCCCCGATCCGGATGAGATCCTCGGCCTGACGGTGGGCCGCGAGAAGAGCCATGATCTGGCGCGCGGCCGCGAGGTGCTCCGGAGCGACGACCTGCGGCATGAGGCGGGATGAGCTCGCGAGCACATCGACCGCCGGCAGGAGGCCGCGGTTGGCCATGTCTCGGGAGAGGCACACGTGGCCGTCGAGCAGGGCGCGCGTCGCGTCGGCCACGGGGTCGGACATGTCGTCGCCCTCCACCAGCACCGTGTAGACCGCGGTGGTGCAACCCTCGTCGTCGCAGCCCGCGCGCTCGAGCAGCCTCGCGATCTCCGCGAACACGGAAGGGGGGTAGCCCTTGCTGGCCGGGATCTCCCCGGCGGCGAGGCCCGTCTCGCGCAGCGCCATGGCGAAGCGCGTGAGCGAGTCGAGGAGCAGGAGGACCTTCGCGCCCCGCGCGCGGAAGAACTCGGTGATGGTCGTGGCGAGGAGCGCGCCGCGGATTCGCGCGAGGGGCGCCTCGTCACCCGTCACGGCCACCGTCACGGTGCGGGCCCGGTTCGCGTCGGTGATCGAGTCCTCCACGAACTCGCGCACCTCGCGACCGCGCTCGCCGATGAGCCCCACGACGCACACGTCGGCGTCGCTGTTCCTGGCGATCATGGAAAGGAACGTGCTCTTGCCCACTCCCGCGCCCGCGAACACCCCGATCCTCTGGCCGAGGCCCACGGTGGGCATGGCGTCGATCACGCGGATGCCGGTCGAGAACGGCATCCTGATGCGGGCGCGATCGAGCGGGGGCACGATCTCGCCGCGCAAGGGGCGACGGTCCGTGAGCGCCGGCAGGGGGCGCCCGTCGAGCGGCCGGCCGAGTCCGTCCACCACGCGTCCGAGCAGCCCCTCGCCCACCGGGACCAGGGCGTCGCGGCCGCGCGTGCCGACCGCACAGCCCGGGCCTACGCCGTCGAGAGGGCCGAGGGCCATGAGGAGCACGTCGCGTCCGTCGATCCCGATCACCTCGGCCGGGATGGGCGAAAGCCCACCGGACGGCCACAGGTCGGCCTGCTGCCCCACCACGCAGGCCACCCCCCGGCAGCGCACGACCGGCCCGGCCACCCCGACCACGCTTCCGTGCACCTCGAGCGCGGACAGCCGGCGCAGCCGGTCGCCCAGGTCTTCGCCCTCGATGCCCAAGGTCACGCGCCACCTCCGCTCTGCTCGAACAGGTGCCTGAGGCGCTGCAGGCGCGTCCGCACGCCCGCGTCGACCTTCCGCACGTCGGACTCGACCACGCAGCCCGCTTCGTCGAGAGCGGGATCCGGCCGCACCGCGACCTCCGCGTCGCCGGCCAGCCCGGCGAGAAGCCCCTTCCCTTCCATGCGCCTGTACAGATCCGGATGGAGCCGCACCCTCAAGGGACCCTCGCCGATGAGGAGCTCGAACGCGCCGCGCACCAGCTCCGCGACCCTCTCCGGCTGCGCCTCGATGGCGCCGGCCGCCAGCTCTCCGGCAACGACGAAGCCGAGCTCCACCGTCTGCTCCTGCGCGCGCCGCCGCTCGAGCTTCCCGGCCTCGGCGACCTGCGTGATGGCCCGCGCGAGCAGATCGAGCGAGCGATCCATCTCCTCGATCCTGACCGCCAGCTCGGGCTCGGGTCGGGCCCGTCCCTTTGCCTCGGCCTCCGGCTGCTCCGGGGCGGCCCGGGCCGGATCCTTGGACGCGCCTGACCGGGCGTCTGACGGCTTGCCCGTGGCAGTGGCGAAGGCCGGATGCTCCGAGGGAACCGGTCTCTTCACGATCCAATCGACGGCCTTGGAGCCCGCGGGACGCCCCTGTGCGGCCGGCGGCCATGATCCGGTGCTCATACGAGCTCCTCCCCGCCGCGGCCGGCGATGACGATCTTGCCCTCGGCCTCGAGGCGCAGGGCCATGTCCACGATCTCCTGTTGCGTGCGTTCCACGTCGCTCAGCTTGACCGGCCCCATGGCCGAGAGGTCGTCGATGAGGATCTCCGCGGCGCGCTTGGACACCGAGGTCAGGATCTTGTCCTTGAGCGCGTCGCTGGCCGTCTTGAGGGCGAGCAGGAGCTGGTCGTTGCTGACCTCCTTGACGAGCGTCTGCATGCCGCGCCCCTGCACGTTGACGAGGTCCTCGAAGCTGAACATCTGGCGCCGCAGCTTGAACGCCAGCCCCGGATCGCCCTCGCCGATGCCGCCCAGCAGATCCTCGGCCTCGGCCATGGGCAGCCGCTGCAGGATCGACGCGGCCCGGCCGATGCCGTCCACCGGGATGCCGCTCTCGGCCTCCACGTTCGAAAGCTGCTCGCGCACGGCCCGGTGCAGGGCGTCGATGGTCTGCGTGGGGATCTGGTCGAGCGAGGCGAGCCTGAGCATCACCTTCACGCGCAAAGCGGTCTCGAAGTGCGCCAGCACGCTCGCCGCGTACGCCGCCGAGATCTCGGAGAGGATCGCCGCGATCACCCGCGGGTTCTCGCCCTCGAGCACCGTCGCCACGGCCTTGGCGTTGCGCCGCTCGAGATCGGAGAACGGCACCTCGGTGTCGCGCGTCTGGAAGATGATCTTGCTCTCCTCCCGCCCGAGGGAGCGCTGGGCGAGGCGCTCGATGTACGCGCTGCCCTCGCCGGTGGGGAGCACCGGCTCGCGCGTGGCGGCCAGGAAGCCCTGGTAAGCGGCGGTCAGCCTCGGCCCGGTGGGCGCGAACTCGCGCGAGGCGAGCTGGTGCAGGGTCCTGATGTCCTCCGGGTCGAGGTGGCGCAGCACGCGCGAGACGGCCTCCTCTTCGAGCGAGAGGACGAGCAACAGGGCGCTCATCGGCTTGTCGATGGCTTGCGTCGCGGTCATCGGGGTCATCGGGGTCATCGGGGTCACTCTCCGGGCTTCTGTTCGGGCTTGCGCGCCTCGCGCAGCCACGCCTTGAGCACGCGCGACGCGCTCTCACTCTCGTCCATGAACGCCTGCCGCACCTCTCCCACGAGGGCGTTCGGCGAGCCCGGGTTCGCGTTCCCGTTCTGCCCCCCGGCGAGCGCGAGCGCCCGCGGCTGCTGCATGAGCATCTCGAGCTCGCGCACGTTCCTCGGCAGAGGCAGCATCTCGGCCGGGATCGATTGCGCCTCTGCGCGCCTGCGAAGGGCGAGGAGCGCGAGGAGTATGGCGGCGGCCACGGCCACCCCGACGCCGACCGGCAGCCACCTTTGAAGGACCGGCGGCCCCGGGATCGGGACGGGCTCGACCACCTCGGGTGCCTTAAACGGCACGGACTGCACGTTGATCGTGTCCCCGCGCTTCGCGTCGAACCCGATGGCCCCGCGCACGGCCGTCTCGATCTTGCGCAGCTCCTCGGATGAGCGGGGCACGAACGGCGTGCCCTCCTTGTTCGTCCCGCCCACGAGGACCGCCACCGAGAGCCTCGTCAGGAGGGCGCCGGGCTGCACGATGTGGCTCACGACCTTGTCCACCTCGTAGTTGCGCGTCTCGGTCTCGCGCTTCGTGCTCGCGCCCTCGGCGGACGCGACCGGAGGGATTCCTCCCGGCAGGTTGGAGCGGGCGCCCGGCGTGCCCTCGGCGCCGCGCGACGTCGAACCGGTCGTTTCGGTCTCGCGCTGCTCGCTGCGCAGCACCGATCGCTCGGGATCGAAGTGCTCCTCGGTGCTCTCGCGCTTCGAGAAGTCGAAGTCGGCGGCCACGCGCACCACGGTCGCATCGGGGCCCACGATCTTGCCGAGCATCTCGTGCACCCGCGCCTCGGTCTCGCGCTCGAAACGCTTCTTGAAGTCCATCCCGCTGTCCCCGGCCTCGTACTCGCCGCCGCTCGATGAAAGCAGCCGGCCGCGCGTGTCGACCACCGTGATCTGATCGGGGCTGAGCCCCTCCACGCTCGACGCGACCAGGTGCACGACGGACCGTATCGCCCCCTCGGAGAGCTCCCGGCCCTGCTTCAGCTCGACCACCACGGACGCCTGCGCCGGAGACGACTGGGCGCCGAGCATCGAGCGCTTGGCGAGCACCAGGTGGACCCGCGAGCCGCGGACCACCTCGAGCCGTCCGATGGTCCGGGCCAGCTCCCCCTCGAGCGCGCGCGTGAACGCCACGCGCTCCTCGAACTCGGTCATGCCGAAGCGCTGCTGGTCAAAGAGCTCGAACCCCACTCCGCCGCCGGACGGCAGGCCCGCGCCGGCCAGCTCGAGCCGCAGCTCGTGCACCTGCTCGGCGGGCACGAGGATCGCGTTGCCCTCCCCCTCCAGGCGGTACGGCACCCGCTTAGCCTTGAGCTGGGTCACGATGGACGAGGCGTCCTGCGCGCTCAGCCCCGAGAAGAGCACCTGCATTTCGGTGCGATCCATCACGGCCAGCATGGCTCCGCCGGCGATCGCCACGACGAGCGTCAGGATCATCCCCACGCGCATGATCCGCGGCAGCCTCTGCCAGAAGCCGCGGCCGTCGGCGAGGGCTCTGCTCAGCCATTCCTTGGAAACGGGCTCAACCTGTTCGGGCATCTAGGGGCTCCTCGCTACACGCTCATCCGCATGATTTCGTGGTACGAATCGAGCAACCGGTTCCGGATGGCGCCCACGAGGCGCAAGGAGATCGCGGACTCCTCGACGGCCAGCATCGTCTCATGGATGTTGTTCGTCTCGCCGGCCGCGAAAGCCGCGTCCATGCTCTCGGCCTGCTTCATCGTCGCGTTCGCCTTGGCCAAATAGTCGGTGAACAGCTCGGAGAACCCGCTCTCCCGGGGTCTCGCCGCCGCGCCGGGCTGGATCGCGCCGAACTCGGGGGTCATCGTGATGTTGCCGATGGGCATCTTCCTCACTCTCCGATCTTGATTGACGACTTGGCCATGCCGGTGGCCGCCTGAAGGGCCGTGACGCCCGCGTCATAGGCCCGCGAGGCCATGATCATATTGACCATCTCCTCGACCGCGGTGACGTTCGGGTAGGCCACGAACCCGTTGGGATCCGCGTCCGGGTGCCCCGGATCGTAGACCATGCGCGGCGGATTCTGATCCTCGACGATGTCGACGGTCCTCACGCCGGGGATCTCCCGGGCCAGGGGATCGTTCGCGAGCTCATGGAACCTGAGGTACACGGGGTCGGTGCCGAAGACCGGGTCCTTGCGCCGGTACGGTCCGCCCTCGGGCGTCCGCGTGGTCTCCGCGTTGGCCAGGTTGGCCGCGGTCACGTTCAGCCGCG
Source organism: Deltaproteobacteria bacterium (assembly GCA_028713995.1). Classification (GTDB taxonomy): domain Bacteria; phylum Myxococcota_A; class Polyangia; order JAAYKL01; family JAAYKL01; genus JAQTNF01. The sequence goes on from JAQTNF010000042.1 coordinate 9,519, forward strand.
TGCGCTGCGCGGTCAGCGCGCTCGAGATGATCTCCATCGCACTGAAGACGTTCATGGCAACCTCCTTCTCACCGATCGGTGGCCGCGTAGCGCAGCCCGCCCAATCGCAGGGCGACGAGCTTGGCCACGGCCTCGAACCGCACGGCGTTGGCGGTCATTCGCGCCATCTCGCGATCGAGGCTCACATAGTTGAGATCGTTGCCGGGCGTGACCTCGCGCTGCTCCACGACCTCGAAGCCGTTTCCGCCGCCTTCCTCCGACGCCCGGATGTGGCTCCCGTCGGTCGTGGCGAGGGGCAGGACGTGCCTCCCGCCGTCGCTCTCCCCGGGGCGCACGAGCTCGCGTGGAACGTACCCGGGGGTGTCCACGTTGGCGATGTTCGCGGAGATGGCGTTCTGCCGCGCCACGTGGAAGTCGAGCGCCCGCGCCATGCCGTCGATGCCCGAGAAGATCGTGTTCATCGCGCCGCCTTTCGCTTGCCCTTGAGCCCATCGACCTCGAGCCGCAACGCGGTCGTCTGCGCGTCGATCCGGGCGATCACGCCCCACCCGCCGCTGCCCCGCCCCGCCTTCACCATCAGCCGCGCGTAGGTCTCGCGATCGCCCCTCTCGAGCGCCGCCCGCCCGGCCTGATACAGAACGTACGCCGGCAGGGCATCGAGATTCCGCGCCGGTGCGCTCACGGCCGCGACCAGCTCGGCCTGGGTCATGACGCGCCCGAGCCAGCCGGCCAGCTCGGCGGGGATGCGTGTTCCGGCGGAAACGATCGCGGCGCTCAAGCCCCTGACCGCTTCGCCGGGCTTGTCGCCCCGCCGCAACGACGCCTCGGCCACGGCGATCTCGTCCTCCAGGGTGACTCCGGCGAGCAGCCCGCGCGCCGCGACCAGATCGATCTTCGCGCCGGCCCAGTTGCCTTGCTGGAGCAGGGCGTGGCCCCGGACCCGGTGCAGGCGACCGCCGATCCAATCCGGGAGCGGCTTCGCCAGGAAAAAGGAGGCGATCGCCGAGCCGCGCACGTGCTCACCCTCCGCCAGGTACGCCTCGGAAACGAAGGGCGCGAGATCCGCGCTGCGCGCCATGTCCTCGCTTCCGGACAGCCGCTCCGCGATGCGGGCCAGGACCGTCGCGAAGCCCGAGCGCGACATCTGTCTGAAGATCGGATCGAGCAGGGATGCGATCGCCGGATCGTCGGCGACCACCTTCGAGCTCTCGATGACGGATTTCGTGATCTGGAAGCGCCCGCCGCTTCGCAGGGCCGACTCGATCCGGCCGAAGGCGAGCCGCCTCGCGAGCGCCTCGGCCCTCTTCTCGACGTCCGCGGGCGGCCGGGACGCGAGCAGTGAGCGCAGATCGGCGAGGGCCAGATCCCGATCGCCGAGGGCGCTCGAGCAGAACGCCGACAGGTAGATCGCCTCGAAGGTCGCGGGATCGACCGCTTCGGTCGGGCGACGCGGGCACACCGTGGCCTTGGGTCCGAGCGCCACCCACTCGAGCAGCGCCAAGCGGGCGCGATCGAGCAGGTTCTCGCGTCCTTCGGCGGCCACGTTCACGGACAGGATCTCCCGCGCCCTGTCGAACTTCCCGGCCGCGAGCGCCTCGGTCACGTCGGCAGACATGGGCTCGAGACCTTCGCCCTCGCGGAGCGTGCGCTGCACGAGGCGCTCCGGACGCAGGCGCCCGATGAGCACGTGGGTCATGCCGCGCCTGCGCTCCGTCGCGAACTCGAGGATGTCCTTGTCGGAAAAGATCTCGACCATCATGCCGGTCGTGGCAAGCGGCACGAGCCGGTATTTGAGCGGCGTGACGGACAGGGCGAGCTCGACGCGATCCTCGTGCCGCGGATCCCACCGGGCGAAGCGCAGCTCGACGCCCTGCTCGTCGGGCGACTTGCGCACCTCGACCTTCGGATCGTCGAGCATGACCACGACCAGCTGCTCGAACGAATCCAGCCTCTCGTCGTCCGCACGGGCCGCAACCGCGGCGAGCGCGACGAAGATCAATGCCGCGTGGACGCTGCACCTCATGGCAGGCGGCAAACGCAAGTCGCATGCCATCACGACCCAAGGGCGGACGCTTCGAAAGCGGGCGATTTCCCCGGCCACGGACCGCGGGAAAGGGGCCGGATTGTCAATGGGGTGACGGTCTTCGCGCAGGAAATATGACGGTCAACCGGTGGCGTCGAGGGTGTCGGGAACGGCGCGCTTCAGCTTCTCGACGAGCGTGGTGCGGTTGAGGCCGAGCAAGTGAGCGGCCTGGTTCTTGTTCCCCGAGGTCTTGCGCAGGGCCTCGCCGATGTAGTGGGCCTCGATCCTGCGCAGCACGGCCTGGAGGTCGATCCCGTCGCCCGTGAGCGGGCTCACGAAGTCGCCGATCTCCCCGCTCGAAAGCGCCTCGACATGGGGGAGATCGTGCTCCTCGATCACCGGGCCGGCCGCCATCAGCACGGCGTGCGCCATGGAGTTCTCGAGCTCTCTCACGTTTCCGGGCCAGTGATGCGCCTCAAGCCGGCGCAGCGCGCCGGACGAAATGCCTTCGATATCCCGGCCGTAGCGTTTCGTCTCCTGCACAAGAAAGTGCCGGGTGAGCAGCTCGATGTCGCACAACCGCTCCCGAAGCGGCGGAATCCGCAGCTGGATCACGTTCAACCGGTAGTAGAGGTCCTGGCGGAAGAGCCCGTCGCGCACCATGCGCGCCAGATCCGCGTTGGTCGCCCCGATCACCCGCACGTCCGCGCGCCGCACGCGAGAGTCGCCCACGGGCGTGAACTCCTTGAATTGCAGCACGCGCAGGAGCTTGGCCTGGAGCGCGAGCGGCAGCTCGCCGACCTCGTCGAGGAAAATCGTGCCGCCCTCCGCCACCTGGAAGGAGCCTTCCCGGCTTCGCAACGCGGTCGTGAATGCGCCTTGCACGTGACCGAAGATCTCGCTCTCGAGCAGGTCCCGCGAGATGGCGGCGCAGTTGACGGCCACGAAGGGCTTGCGGCCGCGGAGGCTGGCGCGGTGTATGCCCCGCGCGAGCAGCTCCTTGCCGGTGCCCGTCTCGCCGCAGATGAGCACCGTGCAGTCCGTGGGCGCCACGCGCTTGGCCCGCTCGAGAGTCGCGAACAGTGAGGAAGAGGTTCCGATCATGTCTTCACAGAAACCCGCGGTCCTGTCGTCGCTCATCCCGCTCTCCTTTTTCGACCCGTTCGAAGCTCCGCTCTCGCCCTCGTCGACAGCGAGGGCTTTGCACAAACGGTGCCGAAGATCGCGGAGGTTTGCTCATGAGGCCGACCGATGCGCCAAGTGCGCGAAAGAGCTACCCAACACAAGCTCTTGCCGAAACCACCCCGCTCTATCGGATGGGCGTTGTTTGAATCGAACGAGGCAGTATTGACCCATCAGAAATCCCGCCGCCGACCTTGTTATTCCATGTTTTTGTAATTTTTCTCGCAGACAGTAAAAATCCTGCCATATTCCTTACAAGGTTCCGGTATATGTGTCATAAAAGGGTGGATATGACCTCAAGTGGTGTCATATCCACCCCCGCCACCAATTCTGAACGTCCATATCCACAGGCTCCATCGTGCTCATGCGACGTCGGCTCGACACTTGGCATCGTACCGACGGATCGGAGACCGCTGTCCGGCTCAAGTTCCGGGTTCGCAAGACGATATCTTTTTTTAGTTTTCTTTTCTTAACGTGAGATCCCGATGAAGACACGCACAAGAACCTCACGACAGCCGTCAGCCGGCTCGATTTCCGGCCGACGCCACCTCTTTCGGACGCGAATGGCCGCGTTGCGGTTCGTGCCGGGACCATGGCTCCTTGTCGACAGAGAGACGACCGCCGTTCTTGCCGCGAATCGGCCGCTCGAGCAGATCCTCGGAGTCGACAGATCGTGCCTGTTCGGGCATCCGGTCGCGACGATCACATGCGAAGGGGAAGTCTCGGGTTGGGCCCTCAAGGCACTCGACGCGGACATGATCCGCCTCCCCGGTCTCCACGAGGACGTGGGGCTGCGGCGTGCGGACGGTTCTCCGATGCCGGTCGACGTCCACGTCTCGCACCCGCCCGTCTTTAAAAGAAGCCGCGTGGCCTTCTGTCTCGTGTCCGACCGCACCGAGCAGCGCCGCCTGGAGGGCGAGCTCATCGCGAAGCACAAGGAGATCAGGCGCGCGTTCGCCGAGCTCGAGAGGAAATCCGCGGAGCTCGCGCTGGCCCAGGAGACCCTCAAGCGGAAGAATCGGGAGCTCGGCGCGTTGTCCGTGGAGCTGAGCAGGGCGGGCGAGCTGGCCACCATCGGCGAGGTGACGGCGGAGCTGGTGCATCAGTTCTCGAACCCCCTCGCCGCCGCCGTGGGAACCGTGCGGCAGATCGCGAGGCTCACCGCCCCGGACGAGCGGCCCGAAATCGCCACGGCCGTCGCGGTGCTCCGGAAATCGCTCGACCGCCTGACCGACACGATGGCGGAGGCGCGCCGCCTCTACCGGAGCTCGCGGCCGCAGGACAAGCCGAAGACCGCGTTCGATCTGGCCGGACAGGTGGAGGGGGCCCTCGCGCTCATGCAGCAGCGCCTGGAGTTGAGCCGGCTCATCGTCCAGCTCCCGCCCGACCTGCCGAAGATCGCGGGACGCCCCTCCCAGATCCAGCACGTCATCGTCAACCTGCTCGAGAACGCGGTGGAGGCGGCGGGCCCCGGCGGTACGGTACAGATGCGCGCGTCGCGGATCGATGGGAAGGTCGTGTTCGCGGTCGGGGACAGCGGACCGGGCGTCCCGGAGCCCCTGAAGAGCAGGATTTTCGAGCCGTTCTACACGACGCGTCCTCAGGGAACCGGGCTGGGGCTCGCCCTGGTCCGCCGCAACCTGGACGCGGACGGCGCAACCATAGAGGTGGGAAAGTCCGCCCACGGCGGAGCGGAATTCCGGATCGCATTTCCGGTCGCGCACCGGGAAGGGGAACAATGATGGGCGAAACAACTGAGAGCATTCTGGTAGTCGACGACGATCCCGAGGTGCTGTCGGCCCTGCACGCCGAGCTGTGCCAGCAATACGAAGTGACCCCGGTCGGGAGCGCGGAGCAGGCGCTGGTCTACCTCCAGAACAAGGAGTTCGATGTGGTCATCAGCGACGTGCGCATGCCAGGCATCGACGGGCTGAGCCTCATCAAGCAGTGCGCGATCCGCTACCCCAGCATGGTGCGCATCATCCTCACCGCATTCGACGGCTGCGACGTGCACGAGGCCGCGCTCGGCCCGCACGGAGCGTACAAGCTGGTCAAACCGTGGGGCGACGACCTGATCATCACGCTGGAGAACGCCCTGCGGCAGAGAAAGTTCCTGCTCGCGACGCGGCGAAGGCTCGCGCTCGAGTCGGAGATCCTCGAGTTCGACCAGCGCCTCGGCCCGAATCTCGACGTGGCCGAGATCGTCCATCGGACTGCGACCGAGATGACCCGCCTGCCCGAGGTGATCGCCGTCGCGATCTATCGCCTCAGCGACCGCAAGACGCCGTCTCTCGTGGAGCTGGTCTCGGCCCACAACGAGGCGGTTGCGCCGGACCTCCTGTTCGGGAGGCGGACGCCCATGGCGTCCCGGGGCAACTACTTCTACTCGGTGCCGATCGGCGGATGGGACACCTTCGAGTTCGCGCTCGCTTTGCAGTTGACGGAAGCCACCCCGGAGATCACCCAGTCTCTGGACTTCGTCGGACGCCAGGCCCACCGCGCGATCCTGGTCTCCAAGGCCAGGGAGCGCGAGGCGGTCTCCGGGACGGAGTCGCGGCCGGTCCGCCAGTCGCGCATGCCCTCCACTCCGTCTCTCGTCCCGCCGCACTGGGTGGCCGACACGCTCATCACGCCCGCGACCATCGTCGCGAGCATCGCCGACGATCTGACCCGCCTGTCCCGGGAGATGAGGCACTGGGCGAACAGAGACTCGAAAACCTCACCGACCCTCGAGGAGCTGCACGATCTGTACGCCGACCTGATGACGGCCTGCTCGCACCTGTCGATCATCATGGACAAGCTGCGGGCCCAGGAGCGGGCGCTGCTCGAGTTCGCGGCTTCGGAGCCGTCGGCATGAAGCTGACCGTCGCGGTGGGCGGCGGCAAGGGCGGCACCGGCAAGAGCCTGGTGGTCGCCAACCTGGCCGTGGCCATCGCGCAGTCCGGCAAGCGAGTGATCGCGGTCGACGCCGACCTCGGCGCCGCGAACCTGCACACCCTCCTCGGCATCGCACGGCCGGCCGCCCTGCTCGAGCACTTCGTCTCGCGCAAGGTCGAGCGCCTCGACCAGGTGCTCGTCCCGACCCAGCAGCCCGGCCTCTCGGTGGTCTGCGGCGGCATGGCCGTCCTCGGCAGCGCCAACCCGAACCACGCGCAGAAGCAAAAACTCATCCGCCACATCCACAACCTCCCCGCGGACGCGATCGTGGTGGACGTCGGGGCCGGATCGTCGTTCAACGTCCTCGACCTCTACAACTCCGCGGCGATCAAGCTGGTCGTGCTCACGCCCGAGATCACGTCGGTCCACAACGCCTACGGTTTCCTCAAGGCCGCCTTGCTCAGGCGCATCGCGGGCGCCGTCGCGCCCGGTGCGAGGGAGCAGCTTGAGACGGGGGACGCGGGAAAGGGCGCCGAGCTCATCAAGGACATGATCGGCAGGCTGGAACGCTTCGACCTGGAGCAGGGCCGGATCGCGTCGCGCGTCCTGTCCGAGTACCGCATCCGCCTCGTGGGCAACATGCTCGGCGCGCCCAAAGAGGCGCATGTCATCGAAGCCGTCTCACGCCTCGTGACCGACCACCTCCACGTCGACGCTCCGATCGCCGGGCTCCTGTGGCGCGGCGACAAGATGCTCCGCTCGGTGAACGAGCGACGCCCCTTCATGCTGTCGGCCGGCGTCGAGGCGAACGCGATCACGTTCCGCGACATGGCCCAGGGCCTGCTCGCGATGGCCCCCGAAACCGACATCGACGTCGATATGCGTCTGCCGCCGGCGAAGACCTACGAGCGGGAGAGCCCGCGTTTCCCGGTCTACCTGCCGGCGACGCTGAATGCCGACGGCCGCTCGCTGGCGGGCGAGGTGCGCAACGCTTCCGAAGGCGGCTTCCTCGTGGCGTTCCGTGAGCCCATGGCCGGCGTGGCCAGCGGTCGCCTGCGCGTGGGACCGGCCGCCGACGGGTTCGAGATCGCCGTGTCGGTTCGGGAGTGCCACCGCGATCCGAGCGGTCTCGAAATCGGCTTCCAGCTCGTCGACGCGACCGAGGACGTGCGGGAGGCGATGACAAGGCTCGTCGCGCGCGCCGCGGTCTCGAGCGCCCTGCCCCACCACGAGATCTGAGGTTGAACGGGCCCCCGGCTTGGGTCATAGTGGGGGGCCATGAAATACGAAGAAGAGCGCGATTCCATTCCTCCCATCGTGCTGTACGTCAGCAACGACGCGGCGCACCTCAACATGGTGCGCAAGGCGCTCGGGGAGGTGGGATTCAGCGTGGTCACCTCGCGCAGCGCGGCCGAGGCCCGCGACCTCGCCCGGACGCCGGAGATCGACGCGGTCGTGTGCGACTACGACATGTCGCAGGTGGACGGAGTCAGCCTGTGTCTCGAGATGCAAGGCGAGCGCGTGGAGCCGACGCCCATGCTGGTGGTGAGCGAGCATTGGGCGCCGGCCGTGCTGGCGCGCTGCCTCAAGGCCGGGCTGGCCGGCCTGCACGTCAAATCCGAACCGCCCGAGCTCCTTGTCGACCGGGTGCTGTCCATGATCAAGGACGAGGGCAAGCGGGAGCTCATCGAATCGCGGGTCGCCAAGCGCCAGGTCGGCGGCGGAACCGATCCGGTCACACGGATCGGCACGCGGCAGCACTTCCAGCGAAGGCTCAACGCCGAGTCCGGAGCGAGCTACCGCGACGAGTCCAGCCTCTCGGTCGTCATCATCGAAATCGACCGGTTCAGCCTCATCGAGGAGCGCCACAACCGTGAGCTGGCCGAGGGCGTCCTCGTGGCCGTGGCGCGGCTCGTGGAGAGCGAGATGCGCAGCCGCGACAGCATCGCCCGCTTCGACGACCACACGTTCGCCGTAGTGCTCCCCGATACATCTCGCGAGGTCGCCTCGGAGTTGGCCCAGAGGCTGCGCCAGCTCTTCGCCAGCTCCGAATACGGGGACGTGGACCACCCGATCTCGATCCGCGCCAGCCTGGGCGTGGCCTGTCGGCCGGCGGGCGATCTTTCGTCCGTGGACGATCTGGTCGATCAGGCCGTACGCGCCTGCTCCGCGGCCGCGGCCATGGGCGGCGATCGCGTGGTCTGCGACGATACGCTCACCGGAAGGCCCCTCATCCTCCTCGTCGGGTCGCCGGAGAAGTCGTGCAAGGGTCTCATGGCGGGCTTCCTGGAGTGCAAAGTCGAGGTGCGGGTCGCGCCTTCGACGGCCGAAGCCCGTAGCGCGCTGGAGTCGATCCCGGTGGCCATGATCGTGGCCACTGACTACGTCGGCAACGACAGCGGAGTGGATTTTCTCGCGTGGGCGCGCGGCAAATTCCCGGGAATGCGGCGGGTCCTGGTCGCCGAGAATGTGACGAGCGAGCTCATGGAGAAGGCCGTCAATCAGGCCGCGATCCACCACTTCCTGGCCCTGCCCTGCGACATGGCGTCCTTGCCGACCGTACTCGAGCAGATGATCTTCACCTGAACGCGGCTCAGCCGAGGACCTGGACCACGACCGCCGTGACGTTGTCCTTGCCGCCGCGATCGTTGGCGAGCCGGATGAGCTCCTCGCACGCGACATCCGGGACGCGGCCGAGGATGTCCGGAATCTCCCCGCGCCGCAGGTAACCGTGCAGCCCATCGGAGCAGATGAGGAAACGATCACCCGGCGTCACCGACACGACCTGCGTGTCCACCTCCACGTAGTCCTTGTTGCCGACCGCGCGGGTGATGATGTTGCGGTGAGGCGAGTGCTGGGCCTCTTCGGGGCTGATGACGCCCTCGCGGATCTGCCAGTTGAGCAGCGTGTGATCCTCGGTCAGCTGCACGACCTCGCCGTCGCGCAGGCAGTAGATGCGCGTGTCCCCGACCTGGGCCGTCACGCCGCAGGCGCCCACGAGCAGGAGCGCCGAGACCGTGGTCCCCATGCCGTGGTAGCCCGGGAGCTGCGCGGCCATGCCGTAGACCATGTACGTGGCCGACTGGACCGCACTCTCCATGAGGCGGCAGATGGCGCCGGACGTCTCCTTGGTGACCGGGCTCATGCGGAAATGCTCGATGACATCCTTGCCGCGGCTGACCATGTCGCGCACGGCCTCCACGGCCTCCTGGGCCGCCACGTCGCCGCCCGCGTGCCCGCCCATGCCGTCCGCGACGATGTAGAAGCCGAGCTCGTCGTCGCAGAAGAAGGCGTCCTGGTTGCTTTTGCGGCGCTTTCCGATGTCGGTCCTGCCGCAAGAAACAATCTGCATTCGGCCTCCGGTGAAAGCCCACGTCCGCGCATGGGGTTTTTTACTATAGCGTGGCCGTCGCAACAGACCAACGGGATTTTGCCCAAACGGGATTTTGCCCGGCGTTTCGCCTGACTCGCTTTCTGGTATCTTCGCAGGAGTCGTTAAGACAGTATTCGTTTTGGAATTCCAGGCGAGGTGGGAATCATGAAACGAACAAGAAGCTTCTTCGGCATGGCCGTGCTCCTCGCGACCGTTGCCGCGTGCGCCGGGTGTGCCCCGCCGAGCAACACCTCGACCAACGGCGACGCGTCGTCGACCGACACCGGCTCGGATGCGGACGCCGACTCCGATTCCGATTCCGATTCCGATTCCGACGCGGACGGCGACTCCGACACGACCACCTCGACCGGCTTCCTCGACGGAGGACCGGGCGATGACTGCGCGCACGCCATCGAGGTGGACGCGCCGGACGGCGGCGTGGCCGTGTACACGGGCTCGTGGGACGACTACGGGAACGACTTCGACTCCGCCAACGCCTCGTGCGACCTGGTCGCCGGCAAACCCGACGTTTTCTTCCACGCGATGGTGCGGCCGAGCAACCGGCTGCTCGTCGAGGAGCCGGGGTTCATCAGCTCGACGATCAACATCCTCTCCTCCTGCGCGGCCAAGGAGTGCTTGGCCACGAGCCGTATCGAGGGACGGGACAGCGCGTACTACGTGAACGGCGGGACCAAGCCCATGTCGCTCTATGCCGTGGTGGGGACTCGATGGGCCATGCGGGGCGACTTCGAGATCAGGATCACCAACTCCACGGTTCCAGCAGGCTCTTCGTGCACCTATCCGATCGTGGTGCCCACCGACAAAGCGCCATGGACCACGGACGATCTCGCGTGGTCCGGCTTCTTCGACAGCTTCACGGCGGACGCGACCACGTGCCCCATTCCCTCGTACCCGACGCCGGTTCTCGGGAACGACATCTGGTTCCGGGTGGACGTCCCGCCCCACCAGATTCTGGGCGTTGTGAACAACGACTTCGTGTCCGGCGTCCAGGGGCACGTCCTGCACGTGGTGGCCGAATGCGGCGTGAGCACCTGTCTCGACACGGCGGACGGCTACTCCGCGGGCACCGTGACGTACGCCAACGACGCGGATGCGGCCAAGACGATCTTCGTGGTGGTGCAACAGGTGAACGGCATCGCGACCCCGCCGGATCTCACCTTCGCTCTGCTCCCCATCCCGGAGGGCTTCACGTGCAAGACCGCGTTCGAAGTGGCGCCCGGCGCCCTGCCCTATGCCAAGTCCGGCCAATGGCTCAAGTTCATCGACACCGGCTCCTCCACGGGAACAGGGTGCTCACCGTCCTCGATCCTGTCGGGCAGTGAGGATGTCTGGTTCAAGGTGACCGTGCCGGGCGGCCTGACCCTCGCCGCCGTGGAGGACGGCCTGATCTCCACCTCGTACAACAAGGCCAACCTCACCTTGCACGAGGGCTGTGGGGACAGCACCTGCCTGGCCAGCGGCTCCGGCAAGCTCGCGTGGAGCAACGACGCCTCAGGTGAGCGCACCGTGTACCTGCACGTGGAACGCACCGATACGGCCATGGGCGACAACTTCCACGTCGCGCTCTTCGCGCTCGAGGTCGACGAGGGCGTGGACTGCAAGAACCCGTTCGTGGTGAGCTCCCTGCCCTGGGTCAAGGACTTCCCGATCGGAATCGATATCTACCTCGACGACATGCAGTTCACCGATGCGACCTGCGCCTCCTCCTCCACTCAGGGCCCCGAGGTGGTGTTCCGGCGCGACATGCTCAAGGACGAGACAATCAAGATGGGGCTCGGAGGGTTGAGCGGGCTCTCCGACTCGAGCTTCCAGATCATGGTGCAGCGGGCCTGCGGCGGGGACAAGCAGTGCTCCGCGTCCATGGCCGCGAGCTCTCTCACCTATACCGCCGCCGAGAACGGACCTGTCTATTTCATTGTCGAAGACATCTACGATTTGGGTTATTCGTTTTTCGTGAGCTTCTGGACACCCTAACGATCAATGGAGGCCCCATGATGCGTAGCCGCCGCTGTGTCGTGTCGTTGACGCTGTGCTCGATCATGGCCGGAGGTTGTGGTGGAAACAACGGCGGTGGCTCGGGCGACGCCGGGCAGGACGGACAGGACGGGGCCGACGCGGCGGGGGACGGCGGTGTGGATGATGGCGGGCTCGACGGCGGCACGGGGATCAAGTGGATGCCCATCTCCAAGGGCTCCTTCGTCATGGGCACGTCCCCGGACGACTCCTGCATGATGCTCGAGTCCGTCCAGCGCTCGGTGACGCTGACCCACGACTTCGAGATGGCGGCCACCGAGGTGACCCAGGGCCAGTATCGCTCCGTCATGGGCACAAACCCTGCGAAGTTCACGGCCTGCGGGGACGACTGCCCGGTCGAAAACGTGACCTGGTTCATGGCGGCAGCGTTCTGCAACCGCCTCTCGGAGATGAGCGGTCTTGCCTCTTGTTACGACTGCACGGGCGAGAGCGACGCCACCATGTGCGTCGAGAATCCGGCCTTTCGGCAGGCCGATTTCTACTCCTGCCCCGGCTACCGTCTGCCCACCGAGGCCGAGTGGGAGTATGCGTACCGGGCCGGGAGCGCGACCGAATTCTACAACGGGCACGGCGATCCCTCCCTCTGCGGTTGCGTCGATATCAATCCTCTCGTCGACGAGATCGCCTGGTACTGCGGCAATAGCGCCGTGTCCTATGCCGGCTGCGACGACCTTACCGACTGCGGCAACACCGGCCCCGACGGCCCCGACTGCGGCGCCGCGTGCGCCGGGCCGCATCCTGCCGCCCAAAAAGCTCCAAACGCCTGGGGCCTGTACGACATGGCCGGGAACGTCGAGGAATGGTGCAACGACTGGACCTCCGCGGAGCCCGCGTCGCCGGACCCGGTCACCGATCCGGCCGGGCTCGCGATTGGCACGTACCGCGTGTTCCGCGGCGGCGCCTACTCCTCGAACCCGGATGAGCTCCGGGCGGGCACCAGCATCGGCGTCGTCCCATCGGCGGGCGGCTACATCCAGGGGTTCCGGTGCGTGCGGAGCCTTTCGGAGCCGTGACGGCCAATAAGAATGAAAGAGGCGCGGGGGAAGCGCACAAGACGGGCGCGGCCGCGCCGCTCCGCCTTTGGCCTGTGGCGGTGTGTCTGCTCGCCGTCGCGGCGGTCGTGGCGCAGAGCCTGTATCTTCGCTGGACGCTGGACGACGCGTACATCGCCTTTGCCTACGCGCAAAACTGGGTGCTGGGCAACGGCCTGGTCTTCAACGTCGGCGAGCGCGTCGAAGGCTACACGTCCTTCTCGTGGGTGGCCCTTTCCGCCTTGGGCCTCCGGCTCAAAGCCGATGTCGTTCCGTGGAGCATGGGCCTCGGAATCCTCGCCGCGGTCGGGACGGTGCTGGTGACCTGGCGACTCGCGGGCGAGCTCATGCCACGGGAAAAACGAAACGGCGCGGTGCTCGGCGCGCTGCTCGTCGCGAGCTATCCCGCCGTCGGGTGGTGGGCGCCGTCCGGGATGGAGACGGTGTTGTTTGCGTTGCTGGCGACGCTCGTCCTCTGGCGGCACGTGCGCGACGGCGCCGGCTCCACGTTCACGCCGATCTGGCTGGCTCTCGCGTCCATGACACGGCCGGAAGGCTGCCTGCTCGCGGCGGTGGTGTGCGCCGACGTGTTCCGGACCGCGCGCTGGCCCGTCGCCGTTCGCTATGCCGCGCGGTTCCTCGCAATCTTCCTTCCGTACTGCGCCTGGCGCCTCTGGTATTACGGCCATCCGTTTCCGAATACATTTTACGCGAAGGTCGGATACACGCCGGACCAGGTGCTGCGGGGCCTCGTCTATCTGAAGGACTTCGTGACTTCGGGGAACGGCGCGATACTGGTCGGCGGCGCGTTGATGGCTCCGGTGACAGGGATCGGCCGGCGAGCGGCCGCGGTGTACGTCTTCATTGTCGCGTACTTCGGCTACATCGTCCTCGTCGGCGGCGACTATTTCCTTTTCCATCGTTTCTTCGTGGCGGTCGTCCCGACGCTCGCGGCGCTGACGATCGCCGGCATCGGACGGGGCGTGGCCCGGCTCACCTCTTCCAATCGCATCGCTGGCGCGACCTTCCTGCTGGTGCTCCTCCTGTGGGCGGCCGCCGGTCTTTCGTTGTGGCGTGCGGAGCGGTTTTTTTTGCCGCAGATGCGTTTCGGAGCCGGGTTGACCCGCGGGATCGCGACCTTCGCCAGGGAGCACACGCGTAAGGACGAGTCGATCGCGACGATCTTCGTCGGCGCGGTGAAGTTCTACAGCGGCCGCACGGTCATCGACATGGTGGGCATGACGGACGAGCACATCGCGCACCGGTCCGCCCCTGGCTTCGGGCGCGGATTGGCGGGGCATGAGAGGTACGATTCACAATACGTGCTCGGCCGAAGGCCGCGGTACATCGTCATCGGCGGCGTGAACCCCGACCTGGGGGCCGCAAGTGACATGTGGACCCAACCGCTGTTCAGAAGATGCTACGTCCGAGAACAGGGGACGTCCGCAGCGGGAATGGGCTTCTTTCGCCGTATCGACGGGTGCACGGACGCACGCTAGGATGTCAACGGACATGCGGGAGTCGGATGAAAGAGGCGCGGGGGAAGCGCACAAGACGGGCGCGGCCGCGCCGCTCCGCCTTTGGCCTGTGGCGGTGTGTCTGCTCGCCGTCGCGGCGGTCGTGGCGCAGAGCCTGTATCTTCGCTGGACGCTGGACGACGCGTACATCGCCTTTGCCTACGCGCAAAACTGGGTGCTGGGCAACGGCCTGGTCTTCAACGTCGGCGAGCGCGTCGAAGGCTACACGTCCTTCTCGTGGGTGGCCCTTTCCGCCTTGGGCCTCCGGCTCAAAGCCGATGTCGTTCCGTGGAGCATGGGCCTCGGAATCCTCGCCGCGGTCGGGACGGTGCTGGTGACCTGGCGACTCGCGGGCGAGCTCATGCCACGGGAAAAACGAAACGGCGCGGTGCTCGGCGCGCTGCTCGTCGCGAGCTATCCCGCCGTCGGGTGGTGGGCGCCGTCCGGGATGGAGACGGTGTTGTTTGCGTTGCTGGCGACGCTCGTCCTCTGGCGGCACGTGCGCGACGGCGCCGGCTCCACGTTCACGCCGATCTGGCTGGCTCTCGCGTCCATGACACGGCCGGAAGGCTGCCTGCTCGCGGCGGTGGTGTGCGCCGACGTGTTCCGGACCGCGCGCTGGCCCGTCGCCGTTCGCTATGCCGCGCGGTTCCTCGCAATCTTCCTTCCGTACTGCGCCTGGCGCCTCTGGTATTACGGCCATCCGTTTCCGAATACATTTTACGCGAAGGTCGGATACACGCCGGACCAGGTGCTGCGGGGCCTCGTCTATCTGAAGGACTTCGTGACTTCGGGGAACGGCGCGATACTGGTCGGCGGCGCGTTGATGGCTCCGGTGACAGGGATCGGCCGGCGAGCGGCCGCGGTGTACGTCTTCATTGTCGCGTACTTCGGCTACATCGTCCTCGTCGGCGGCGACTATTTCCTTTTCCATCGTTTCTTCGTGGCGGTCGTCCCGACGCTCGCGGCGCTGACGATCGCCGGCATCGGACGGGGCGTGGCCCGGCTCACCTCTTCCAATCGCATCGCTGGCGCGACCTTCCTGCTGGTGCTCCTCCTGTGGGCGGCCGCCGGTCTTTCGTTGTGGCGTATGGAGCGGAGCTTTCTTCCGGGGATGCGTTCGGGGAACGCTTTGACCCGCGGCGTCGCGGCCTTCGCCAGGGAGCACACGCGTAAGGACGAGTCGATCGCGACGATCATCGTCGGCCCGATGAAGTTCTACAGCGGTCGCACGGTCATCGACATGGTGGGCATGACGGACGAGCACATCGCGCATCGCCCTGCCCCTGGCTTCGGAAGCGGATGGGCCGGGCATGAGAGATACGATTCACGGTACGTGCTCGGCCGCCGGCCGCGATACATCATCGTCATCGGCGGCGTGAACCCCGGCGCGCCGCTCATGGCCGTAAGGGACATGGGAGCGCAACCACTGTTCAGGAAGTGCTACGCCCAAGAAAAGGGGACGCCCGAAGCGGGAGTGTTCTTCTTCTTCCGCCGCATCGACGGGTGCACGGACGCACGCTAGGACGGCAACGGTCAGGCAGAGGCATGCGCACCAGAACCAAACCGATCATTTTCGCATCGTTGACCCTGTTGATTGGGCTCTGCGTTTCGCTGGGAGCGACGGAGCTGTTCCTGCGCCTGTACGGATTCTCCTTCCTCTTCTCCCCCCCCGAGATTCAGTTCGGGTGGCCGGATCCCGTAACCATCAAGGGCGTGTTTCAGGCCGACCGGGATCTCTTCTGGGTCACGAGGGACTATTACCCCAAGGTCGCGTCATGGCGTGGAAAGCATCCCGCCGTCGCATTCATGGGATGCTCCTGCACGCAACTCTCGTCGTATGACAAACACTTGATGGACCTCGTCGCCGCCTATTCCAACAGGCCCGCGCCGAAATTCGTCAATCTCGGCGTAGCGGGCTGGAGCACCTACCAGGGAGCGCTTCAGCTCGAACGCGACGTCGTGCCCATGAAACCCCGTTTCATCACCGTGTATTACGGCTGGAACGATCATTGGATCAGCCTGGGAATCCAAGACAAGGATATCGGGAAGCTCCACATAAAAGGCATGAGGGCCCTCGATCGCCTCAGGGTGGCTCAATTGCTCAACCAGACAATCGTCAACCTGAAAAGCCGGATCTCCAACGAGAAACGCCATCCGGAACGCGTGTCTCTCGACGATTTTCGCGCCAATCTCGTGGAAATCGTTCGTACGGCGCGCGCCGACGACATCGAGCCCATCCTGCTCACGGCGCCGACCTCCCATCAGAAGGGCAAGGAACCCCCTTATCTCGCCGGAAGATGGCTCGACGACCTGAACGACCTCGTCCCCCTGCACCAACGCTACGCCGGCGCGGTGCGCGATGTCGCCGCGAGGGAAAAGGTGCTGCTCGCGGATCTCGCCCGGGAAACCGGAAATCGTCCGCACGAGCAAATCGCCCCCTGGTTCTGGCCGGACGGCATCCACCTCACCGAGCCGGGAAGCCAGGCCGTCGCCGGGATGCTTTTTGACTTTTTCAAGGACAACAAGCTGATCGAACGGCTCACTCGCGAATAGACGTTTCGCGCTTTTCCCCGCATCACGTCTTCTCGATCGCCGTCCTACCTGATCATCGCCGGCAGATCCTCAATCCCATCCCGCCGCAGGATCTCTCGGACGAAAGGATGCCCGGCGCGTTGCAAGGTGGTTTTCGGGTCGAGCCGATAGGCTTCCCTCCAGGTGGCGAGCGAGCTCTCGGCCCGGCCCTGGAGCGCGGTCAGGATGGCCAGCGAGCACAGGATGCCGGCGTCCCTCGGTCCCATTTCCATGGCCTGTTTCAGGTAGAGCTCTCCCCGTTTGAGCCGCTCGCTCGGGTTCCAGGTCATGGTGGCCATCATGTAGCAGTATTGGCCGCGGCCCGCGATGACCTCGCGCGTGAAGCTCCTGTCGATCCGGAGGGCGCGTTCCAGGGCGGTCATGTCGATCTCGGCCGGACGCCGCTGCTCGCCGAACATCTCCCGCATGGTCTCGGCGAACCCGCGGGCGATCCGGGCGTAGCCTTCCAGCGTCGGATGGCAGTTGTCCCACAGGAACTCGAATCCGAGCAGCCCGTCCGTGGTGGCCGACTCCAGGATCTTCACCGCATCCACCACCGGCACCCGGCGGCGGGCGCAGATCTCCCGAAGGATCCGGGTCTGTTCCGAGATCTCGCGGTACGGGCTGCCGTCCTCGTCCACCGCCTTTTGATAACAGGTGCGCGCATCGTCGAACCGGCCGCTCAGGCGGTGGCAATCCCCCGCCTTCTTCCACGCCAGGGCAAAAGCGGGCTCCAACTCCAGGATCCGCAGGTAATCCTTGAGGGCCGCCTCCGTCTGGCCCGCTTCCAGCTTGCGGTCCCCGTCGAGCAGAAGCCCCTTCACGGCCGGCCCGTCGGCCGGGTCGTGCAGCACGGAACGGTTCGGTTCCCAGTCCTTCATGTTGACGGCGATGGTCGAGACGATAACCCCGATGCCGGCGGCCTCGAGCGTGTCGATGATCTCCTCGATGGTGGCAGCGTAGTCCCGAAAGACCTGCTCTTTCTCGGCCGGGGTGACCGTCGGTTGATCGAACAGGGGGCGCCCCTGCGCACGAAGGTCGGGGCGGCCGTCGAGGCGGAGAAACTCGTTGTTGCCCAGGTACAGGAATGCGACCGCCGTTCCGGCCTCGAACCGGGTGCGGGAAATCCGCCGGGCATGGGCTATCGCGTCCCGCGCCGGCTTTCCCGGTTCGCCGAGATTCACCACGCGGATGGGCCGCCCGTTGAACCGGCCGTCCCACAGCCGACTCACGATCCGGCCGAAATCCGCCCTGGGCGCGTAGGGCTCGCCGAACGCCGTCGAACCACCCAGGAGGAAGATCGTGAAGTCCCTGCTGCCGGGCGCGAGGTTTGCGTCCGTCCGGTCGCCCCGCGCGCCGGACAATCGCCAGACGCCGATCCCGGCCATCGCAATGAGGATCAGGCAGCCCGCCCAGAACAATGGCCCGCGAAGAAGCGCATGTTTGAGTGACTTGTTCATAGCCCGCGATAGGAATGCTACAATACCATCATCAAAGGAGGGATATCCATGCGACGTGCACTCTTTGTTCTGATGATGCTGTTCGCGCCGGCCTGTTCGAGCAGATCGAGCGACGACGACACCGGGATCGGATCCGACACGGGAACCGACACGAGCTCGGACACGGCAGACGCCGGAGCAGACTCCGACGGTGATACCGACGGTGACACGGACGCCGACACAGACACGGACTCCGACACAGACAGCGACACGGGCGCCGACACAGACAGCGACACGGGCGCCGACACAGACAGCGACACGGGCGCCGACACCGATGGCGACACGGACGCGGACGGGGGGAGCTACGAGGGCGTGCCGTGCGGCAACGGCGTCTGCATCACGATGCATGAGGCTTGTTGTGTGACAGAGTCGCCCTGGTCCCAGGATTGCAACTCAATCGTGGCGTCGTGCACGGGCGACTTCAAATTGACCTGCGACGGCCCTGAGGACTGCGGCGGCGTTGGCCATGCTTGCTGCCTGCCGTCCGGCGCGATCAACCAGTCGAACTGCATTGCAGGCGAGTGCCTGTCGCCGGAGCTCACCATGTGCCATGAGAACAAGGACTGCGGCAAAGGCGAGTTCTGCTGCCCGGATGTGTTCTTCGGCTATTCCTACAAAGCCTGCCACACCTCGAGCTGCGGCTAGTCGGTCGGCTTTCCCTCGGCGGACGGGGTCTCGCCCGCGGGCGCCGGCGCGGACAGGCCGAGCGCCGCCTCGAGCTTGGCGACGTTCGAGCGGGCCGTGGCGGCTCCGCGACCCGTGGGGTTCTCCGACAGGTACCGTTTGTAGAGCGCGAGCGCCTCTTGCTTCTGGCCTTGCGCCTTCAGGGCCTCGGCGAGCCCGAGCACGGCCGGCCCGTTGGACGGGCTGATGGCGAGCACCTTGCGGAACGAGGCCGCGGCCTGACCGTAGGAGCCCTTGTCCAGGTAGCACGAGCCCAGGCCCGACAGGGCGTCCACGTTGGACGGCTGCTTCGTCAGCACCTTCTGGAAGAGCGCCATCGCCTCGGTGATGTTGCCGCCCGCCTTTGAAGCCGAGGCCTGCTCGAGCAGGGCGTCCGTGCTGTTGGCAGCGGGCGCAACGGGCGCAGATGGAGTGGGCTTGCCCTGCGAAGCCGGCGCGGCGGGCGAAGCATGGGGCGCCGCCGGTTTGGGGGCCGGCGCAGGCGCGACTGGAGGGGGCTCGGGAGGTGCGGGCGCCGGAACGGGCTCGGGTGGTGGCTCGGGCCTGGCCGCCACGCCTGCATCCGGTTTGGGCGCAGGCGCCGCGACAGGAGCCTCGGGCGTCGGGCTCACCAAAGGCCTGACCTTTTCCTGCTCCGCGACCGCCGGCGCTTCGCCCTGCTCCTCGGTCGCAAGCTTGCCGCGATCCTGCGAGCCGGAGACGGCGAACCAGGCCGCGATGGCGATCCCCGCGACCACGACGGCCGCCGCGATCCACGTCGCCTTCGAGCGCCCCGTCCTCGCCGGCGACGGAGAATCCGGAGAAGTCTGCGTGGCGGGTTTCGATGGTTCGCCGCCCGGCTTGGCCTTCCGGGGCGGAGGAGGAGTGCTGAACGACTCGATCCTCGCCGGCCGCACGCCCTTTGGCGACACGGGCGCGAGCGAGGCGCGGACCTCGGCGGCCTTGTGCGCCTCGGCAAAGAACGATTTCATCTCGGAGAAGTCGCCGAGCCGCTTCCACTCCTTGCCCGCGCGCGAGATCTCATCGTCCTCGCTCACCTCCTCCGCGAGTATCCACCCTTGCAGCACGCCCAGGTGCTCGAACGGAGTGGTCTCTCCGTCCTTCCTGCGCAGGATCCACGTGTCCATGCCCGACCCGGTACGCCGGAACACCTTGAAGACGTGCCCGCAGTTCGTGCAACGGACCGAGGTTCCGCCCGCACCGACGAGGGTCTCATCGAGAGAGTATTCGAACTCGCATTTTGCGCATTTGACGTCCATGGATGTGGATCATGCCTCCGGTACCTGCGGGTTGGCAATGCAAACCCGCATTTTTAGCTTTGTCGCCCAAGACCCGTTTCACGGCTCAAGAAAAGAATATTAATACATGGGCACTGTACTTGAGCCGTGCGAAGGTCGCGAAAACACTTTACCTGTGGCATGAACGCTCAGGATGCGGTTGGCAGGGACGGCCGGAGATGAGATTCGACACGAACGCGCAAGACACCCAGGTCGGCTCCAACGACGCGGTCGTGCGCGCTCTGCGCTTCGTCGGGAACGATCGGGCGCTCCTCGCCGGGCTCAAGGACAGCCATCCGGGCGCGGCCGCGGAGCTCTACGATCGGTACGCGGACCACGTCCAGCGCGTGCTGGCGCGCATCCTCGGCCTCGACCAGGATCTCGCGGACGTGCTCCAGGAGGTGTTCCTCGAGGCGCTCCGTTCTATCCGTTCGGTCGAGGACGGCTCACGCCTCAAGGCCTGGCTCACCAGCGTGGCGGTCCATACGGCCCATGCCTGCCTGCGCCGCCGTGGACGCCGAAAATGGCTCCTCATCCGCGAGCCGGAGCTGGTCCCTGAGCAGGCGGTTGCGGGGCCCGACCACGAGGCGCGCCAGATGCTTCAGGGGGCGTACGAGGTGCTCGATCGAATGCCCGTCAAAGAGCGCATCGCGTTCGCGTTGCGCCATGTGGAGGACCTCCCGCTTGCCGAGGTCGCCGAGGCGTGCGGCGTCTCGCTCGCGACCGTCAAGCGAGTTCTTGCGCGGGCCGAGAAGAGGTTCACCGCGCTGGCGGGGCGACACCCCTTGCTCAGGGCGCGGCTCGCCGAACTCTCCGGAAGGAGGAACCCATGAGCGTTTTCCGGCGATTCGGAAAAGAGATCGCCCGCGCCCAGGACGCGCTGCTCGGCGGCCGCGACGACACGGTCCGGGCCCGGGAGAGCTTCCTCGCACAGGCCGTCTCGGGCGGTGGACGAAGAGCGAGGCCTCGACGCGTCACGGGTTACGCGCTGGCCGCGGGCTTCGCGACGGCGGCCGCTGTGACCCTCCTCTTCATCCTTCCGCCAAACGATGACGATTCGCTTCGAGCCTTCGTGGACGAGAGCGGCGCGCCGATCGCGGCCGGAGAGTGGATCTCGGCCCCGACCGAAAACGGACGCAGGATCCGCTTCTCGGACGGCTCGTCCGTCGTGCTCGGACCGGCCTCGGCGGCACGAGTGATCGCCCTCGACGCGAACGGCGCGAGGGTGTTCCTGGAGCAGGGAACGGCCCGGGCGACCGTGACGCGCAGGCCCGGCGCCCATTGGACCGTGGACGTGGGTCCCTACGCGGTCGAGGTCAAAGGAACGCGTTTCTCGGTCACGTGGGAGCCCAGGCCGCAGCTGTTCTCCATCGTCCTCGAAAGAGGGCACGTGATCGTCCGTGGGCCGCTCATCGCGGACGGGAGAAAGCTCGTCGCGGGCGAGAGCATCCGGGCATGGGTCGCGGAGCGGCGCCTCGAGATCGGCTCGGGGGCGATCCCGGCGGTCGCGGCGGCTCCCGAGCCCCTTGCTCCAGCCGAGCCCACGGTCTCCTGCACCCCCGCGACGAGGGCGACAGGCAACGTCGCACCCCCGACGCCGGCCCCGCCGAAAAGCTCCGAGCCGCAAGCCGCGACCGGCGGGGGCTGGCAGGACCTGGCAAGATCCGGAAGCTGGGACGCCGCCCTCGACCGCGCGCAAGAGGCCGACCTCGACGTGGTCGTTTCGTCCGCGACCGCGGGCGATCTCCTGCTGCTCGGCGATGCCGCGCGCCTGGCGCGCAGGTGCGATCTCGCGGAGCGCAGCTACCTCGCGTTGCGCGAGCGCTTCCCGGGCACGCCCGCGGCGGTGGATGCGGCGTTCTCGCTGGGCAGGATGGCGTTCGACCAGCAGCACTTCTACTCCAAGAGCGCCAAGTGGCTCGGCTTCTACATCGAGGAGAGCGGCGGCGGTACGGTGCTCGCCCGCGAGGCGCTCGGCCGGCTCGTGGAGGCGCACTCCCGTGCCGGAAACCGCGATCTCGCGCGCGAGGCCGCCCGGCGCTATTTGGAGAGCTTCCCGGACGGGCCCCACGCCGGTTTCGTCCGGCAGATCCTCGAGGAGGCCGCCCCTGCGCAGACGCCCTGACCGTTCGCGACGGCGCGCCGCTCTCCTCGGCTCCGCGCTCGCCGGACTGTCCTTGTCCGTCGCCATCCCATCGCACGGAGAAGAGACCGTGGTCATCGTCGTCCACGAGGGCGACGGCCCGTCCCTCGTGTCGCGCATCGTCGCGGAGCTCGAGGCCATGGGGCTCGGCGCGCGGGCCGTGCGCCTCGATCCCGAAGATCCGATCGCGCTCGAAGAGCTGGCGCGACGTACCGGCGCGGCCGCGGCGATCCGCATCGTCCCCCGGACCGGGACGCTCCACGTGTGGATCGCGGATCGGGTCACGGGCAAGGTCGTGTCGCGCGAGGTCGTGATCCCGAACGACACCCCCAAGTCCGAGGCGATCGTGGCCACCGAGGCGGTCGAGCTCCTGCGCGCGAGCCTGATGGAGCTGCGCACCACGCGCGAGCCCAAGGGCGATGTCGCACCCACGCCCGCCGTGAAGAAGCCCGTGGAGCCGCAGCCCGCCCCGCCGGTCGCCACGGAGACCAAGGCGACGACAAGGCTTGCGCTCGAGGTCGGGCCGGCCGTTGCGGGCAGCGGGTTCGACCTCCCGCCCACCGTGAACGTCTTCGCGGGCGCGTGGGCCACGATCTTCGACCCGCTCGGGATCGAGGTGCTCGGGCTCACGCCGCTCGTGGCGTCGCGAACCTCGACCAACGGCGGCGAGGTGCGCCTGAACCTGGGTCTGGCCGGGGCCGGGCTGCGCCTGGGGTTCTCACCCGGGACGGGCCGATGGCTCCCTTCCCTGGCCGCGGGCTGCGCCGCCGTGTTCTTCCTGCTGGACGGCCGTGCCAGGGAGGGTCACGAGGATCACGAGGAGACGATCGTCCGCGCCGCACCGTTCCTGCGCGCCGGGCTCGCGGTGCTGCTCGTGGGGAGGCTGCGCCTGCGCCTTGATGCGCTCGGGGGATGGGCGTTCCCCGGAACCTCGGTGCGCGTCGACGGGAAGGAGATCGCCGACCTGGGCCGCCCGCTCCTCGCAGCGGTGTTGGCGCTCGAGCTGGTGGTCTGGTGAACGCCATGGGCCGATTCGCGGCAACAGCGTCCTCGCTCGTTTTTCTCGCGCTCGCGTGCGGGTGCGGGAACGGGGTCGTGGACGTGATCACGGGCAGCGACGCCGGCCGGAGCACAGACTCCGACAGCGAGACGGGCACAGGCTCCGACGCGGATTCCGGCCTCGAGCCCGACCTTGTGGTCGCGACCGTCGTGGTGCCCCCGGTCTTCGACGCCGTTCCGGCGCGGATCGCGGCTGCGTTCCTCCACGAACCCGACCCCCGCACCAAGCCGGACGCGCTCGGGGCCCAGTACGACGAGCCGGCCATCGGCGCGGGCCAGCCCTATGACCTCGTCTCCACCCAAGCCGGCCTCACCGGCCCCCACTACCTGAGGGTGATCCTCTTCGTAGAGGGCGGCGGAACGGGCGAGCCGATCCCCGGGGTGGACTTTGTCGGCATCGCGCAAAAGCCCGTGTTCCTGGGCCCCGGCACCGGAACCGTGAAGGCGGGCACCATCCACCTGCACCTCACGCCTTGAACCCCGGCCCGGCTCGATTTTCCTGAGCCGTGCGTGGCGCGGACAGCCACTCATAGACATGATATGGGTAAGAAGTGACCTACCGTCGGCCAGCGTCGACGGTTCTATCGACGAAAGGAGTATTGTCATGAAGCGGAGAACTTGGTTGGGTCTTTTGATTTCGGTTCTCGCGATTGGCGCTGTCGCATGCGGCGACAACACACCGTCGAGCGTCGGGGACGGCGGCCTTGACGGCTCGCAGGACACGGACACCGGCACGGACACGAACACGAGCGCCGACGGAGACACCGATGGAGACACCGACGCGGACGGAGACACCGACGGAGACACCGACGCGGACGGAGACGCCGACGCGGACGGAGACACCGACGCGGACGGAGACACCGACGCGGACTCGGACGCCGACTCCGATTCCGACAGCGACACGACCACGAGCTCGACCGGCTGCCCGTACGATTGCCTCGCCTACAACCAGTGCAACGGCGACATCTACACGGAGTACGACTGCGGCGGCGGAATGAACGTGTGCTGCTCGCAGTCCACCGACACCGGCTCGACCACCGAGCCCTGCCCGTTCGAATGCGGGTCGCCGTTCGACTGCACGGGGATCCTGCACCAGGAGTACGACTGCGGCGGCGGAATGCAGATGTGCTGCGAGCCCGACACCTCCGCCGGGACCGACACCGGCACGCCGTGCACGTTCGAATGCGTCGGAGGCCCCGGTGGCTGCACCGGCACCCCGCACCCCGAGATGGACTGCCCGAACCCCTGGCAGACCTGCTGCGAGGGAGGCACCACCGTGGATTCCGGCCCCTCGGTCCGCTGCGTCGACAACGGCGGCGCCTGCCGCGACAGCGCGACGGGCTGCCAGGGGAACGAGACGCAGAACGATTCCTACACGTGCCGTAACGGCCGCGTCTGCTGCATCCCCAACTAGGAGCCTGTTGCGCATAAGCCCGCCGCGCTGACTTGCCGACTGGTCCGACTTCGCGGAGGTCGGATTCGCTCTCGCGGAAATCGAGCGCTCGGAGACGCCGTTCGGCGGTGGGGGCGGTTTCCG
>JAQTNF010000043.1:0-4746 GCA_028713995.1 Deltaproteobacteria bacterium
CCTGAAGAGGAACAGTCGGTCGTTGCAGCGCTGGGTGGTGCTGTAGAGGAGGTTCTGTTCCACGACGCGGATGCGGCTCGACATGGAGCGTATATCGGCCGTTCGAGGAGGAAAGTTGCGTAGAAAACGGCGGGGAGTCGGCGTGATGAAAGGTCGACGTCCCTCTCACGAGTCGACCGTCGGTCCACTCAGAACCGCTCCCAGTGGAGCACGCTTTCGAGCGGGCGCTTCGAAGGCGAGTCCCCGGCCGAGGCGGGCGCGCCCACGGGCAGCATGGCCACGAGCACGCAGCGTTCGGGGATGCCGAGCAGGTCCGCGATCGGCCGGCTGTAGTCCTTGTCCATGGCCTGCACCCAGCACGAGGCGAGCCCCATCGAGTGGACGGCGAGCAGCATGTTCTCCACGGCCGCGGCGCCGTCCAGGTATATGGAGCGGTGCGTGCGCGCGCCCGCCACCACGATGCACGCGGCAGCGTCCGCGATGAACGGCCCGTTCTCGGGCGCGAGGCGCGCGATCTCCTTGAGCACGGCCGGCCGCGTCACCACGACGAACTCCCAGACCTGCTCGTTCATGGCCGACGGCGCGAGACGCCCCGCGTCCACCACGGCCTCGAGCTCTTCGTGCGACACGGCGCCTCGCTTGTAGTCGCGGATCGACCTGCGGCCGCGAATGGCGTCGAGGACCGGGTTCGAGAGGGTCATGGTTCCTCCTTCTTGCTCACTTGCCCGTGAGGTTCCTGGCCTTGAGCTCCGACGCCTTGGCCACGAGGTCGTAGTGGCGATCGAGGTGGTAGAGGACAGCACCCGCCCGTATCGCCGAAGCCGCGATGACGAGGTCCGTGGCCGGGACCGAAACGCCCTTGCCCCGCAGATCGCGCCCGAGCCGGCAGGCCAGCTCGAATTCGGCGCGCGCAAGATCGAGCCAGCGGAACGCGGCAAAGTCGCGCTCGAGGCGTGCGAAGGCGTCCGCGCCCGGAGCGAACGAGAGAACCTCGGCCATGATCACGCCGTTCACCGCCGCCTCGTCGTCCGCGATGGCGCGGGCCACCGCCTGCCGGGCGCGGACAATACCCCCGGGCCTGTAGAACTCGATGAACGCCGAGCTGTCGACCAGGATCACGGCTCCTCCCTGAGCGCGGCGAGCGCCGTCTGATCGGCCGCGAGCGCGATGCGGCCCGCGTTGCCGAGCGCCGTGGTGAGCCTGCGGCGCCGCCGCAGCTCCTCGAGCGCCACGCGGATGGCCTCGGACTTGGTGGTCACGTCGAGCATCGCCCGCACCTCCTCGACCAGGGAATCATCGACCGTGACGGACATCCGCGTGACCATGGTGTACCTCGATGCACCTAATATATGCACCGCTTCGTGGTGCGTCAACCCGCCCCTCACGGCAGCATGGGCGCCACGCCGGGTGTGGGGGAGGAGGGCGCGGCCGGCCAGGCCATGGGGTCGCCCTCGGGCAGATCCGCGAGCACGCGCGCCGCGGACAGGCCCGGCTTGGGTTTGCCGCACTCGCCGCGATACGCGCTCGCCACGGCCCCTGTCCCGTCGCGCAGCTCCACGGGCTCGGCCTCGCCGTTCATGAGCCCGTTTCCGCCGAGCGAGCCCGCGAGCCGCACGAGGAGAGCGGAGGCCGGGGGCATGGGATCCTGCCCGGCGGACGGATCGTAGTCCTCCGGCACGAGCAGGGCCACCTGCCGCGGGCCGAGCACGGTCCCTTCGGGAATCGCATCGCCGCCCGCGCCGTCGGCGAGCGTCCACCCGCCGAGGTCGACCGGCTCCCCGCCCACGTTGGCGATCTCCACGAGCTCCTGGGCCGGCTCAGGACCGAGCGGATCGGCGAGCACCTCGGTGACGACCACGGCCGGCCCGCCCGCGGCCTCGACCTCGAGCGCCAGCGTCGCCTCGTTGCCGTTCACGTCGGTCACTGCGATTGAGATCTCGACCTTTGATCCGGCCGCGAGGCCCGACACCGCCACATGGGGCTCGGTCGCCCACTCCGCCGAGATCACCCCGGCCCTGGTGCCGTTGGGTGCGCTCGCCGCCACGCGCGCGGGCTCGTCCGTGACGAAGCGCATCGAGGCAGAGGCCGGTCCCTTCGCGACGCAGGCCTGTGCGAGAGCCCGCTCCGCGGGTGCGCAGGATGCCGCGCTCACGGCGGGAGGGCTCTCGTCGTCCGCGTCCGTCGCGGGCGGACCGCTTCCTCCGCTCGAGGAATCGGTCCCCTCCCCTCCGTCGCCCGAGGCGGCCCGTACCTCGTCAAGAAGGTTGAGATCCAGGCAGCCGCACGCAGCGGCCGCCGCCCACAGGATGAAGACGTATTTTCCCATGACCCGTTCATCGGCCATGCGCGAAAAAAGTTTCCTAAAAAATGCGGGGCGCCGTCATGGACGGACTTTGAAGATCTCGAACCTGCGCACCCACCTGCCGCCGCGCTCGATCTCGAGCACGACGGGCGGCCCCTCGCTGCGCCCGTTCGGGAAGACGCGGGCCGGGTCGTCGTCGAAACGATTGTCCGTGACGAACAGCGCGCCCTCACGCGGCAGCGTGAACGGACCGTGCCAGATGTCGAAGTCGTCGATCTCCTTCGAGGCGCAGCGCACCTCGGGATCGCCGGGGCGTGCGAGCGCGAACGCGAGCTGCGCGCAGACCGTGTAGTGGGCTCCCACCACGATCCTCCCGCGATTATCGATCCGGCGCAGGGCTCCGGCGGCCTCTGGCCAGCCCCGCAGCTCGTTGCCGAGATCGTACTTGGGCTCGTACGACTGCCGGGGCACGAGCGCCGGGAGCGCGGGCGTGAGCACCACCACGTGGAGCACGACGAACGTGAGGGCGCCGAAGCCGAGCGTCCATCGGGCGAGCCTGCGGGCCACGCCTTGCGCCTCGTCGGCGAGCGCGCCTGCGGCCGGGAACAGGGTCAGGTATCCGACCGCGGGCCAGTGAGGCTCTGCCACGTCGGACCACAGGGCGAGGGCGTACGTGAAGGCGAGGGTTGGCAGAGACGCCGCGACGAGCACGAAAGCGCCCGGCCGCGAGATGCGCTCCTTCCACGCGTGGACCGCGGCGAGCGCAAGGAGCGCGAGCGCGAAAGGCCCCACGTAGAGCAGCTGGCCGCCCAAGAGGGCGCTTGCGTTGCGCAGGCCCAAACCCGCGCCTGCCTGCGTCCACACGAGCCTGTGGAGCGCTCCTGCCCATCCGTGCTGGGCGTTCCATGCGAAGACGGGCAGCGCGCAGGCGAGCGCCAAGGCCGCACCGAGCCACGTGCCTGGACGTTTGAGCCAGGGGTGACCGCGCCTGCCCGCGAGCATCGCGATCGCGGCCACGGCCAGAAGAGCGCCGGTGTACTTGGCCAGGAACGCGAGGCCGACGAGGAGCCCGAGCACCGCGGGCCGGCCGAGGCGGGGCCAGGTCCCGTCCCGATCGTCGGCGAGCGCGCGCTGAAGGAGCCATGCGAACGCGGTCCACACGGCTGCGAGCGGCGCGTCCGGGGCGGCGGCGGTCAGGCCCACGGAGAAGACGGGCGTCGCGGCGAGGAGCAGCACGGCCCAGGCGCCTGCGCGCGGCCCGTACACATCGCGGGCGAGGAGGTACGTGAACAGGGCGGTCGCGAGGGTCATGGCGATGGGCATCGACCGAACGGCGAGCACGGTCTTGCCGCCCACGGCCGTGGCGAGCCAGAGGAGCCAGCCCACGAGCGGCGGATGATCCAGGTACGAGAGCGCGGGTTTCGTCCGTAGCAGAAGTAGAGCGCCTCCGCGTCGCCCAGGCCGAGCATCAACGAAACGACCACGCGGCTTGCGAGGACCGCACCGAGGGCGAGGGCCGCGGCCGTCGCGAGAGCCCTCACGTCAGGCGCTCCTCGACGAGGCGCCATACGCGGGATGCCGCGCCGGGGCCTCCGAGCAAACCTCTCACCTTCGCGAAGCCCTCCTGCTGTCGCTTGCGCTCCCAGGGATTGAGCAGGCCGAGCGCCGCCTTCGCGAGAGACGGGCCGGTCGCCTCGCCCTGCAGGAGCTCGGGCACGACGCGCCTGCCGGCCACCAGGTTGGGCAGGGCCACGAAGGACGTGCGCACGAGCAGGCGCGCAGCGGCCCAGCTCACGGGGTCCATCCTGTATGCAACGGCCGTCGGCACGCCCGCGAGCGCCGCCTCGAGCGTTGCCGTGCCAGACGCCACGAGAGCCACGTCGGCCGCAGCGAGCAGGTCGCGGGTGGCGAGCCGCCCCGGGAGCACGCCGCATCCCGCGTCATGCGCCGCCTCGAACATGCCTTTGTCCGCCGCCCCCGGACCCGGAGAGAACACCGGGTGCAGGCCCCGCTTCGCGAGCTCGCGCGCGGCCGCGATCACGGGTCCGCCGAGCAGCTTCACCTCGGCTCGCCTCGAGCCGGGAAGCAGCGCGACGATCGTATCGTCCGCGCCCATGCCGAGCGACGCGCGGGTCGCGGCGGACGGCGCCGCGGCCGGCTCGTCGAGCAGGGGATGTCCCACAAAGGAGGCCTTCACCCCTGCGCGCTCGTAGAGCGGAAGCTCGAACGGCAGCACGAGCGCGACCACGTCGGTCCTTTTCGCGAGCAGCCCGAGCCGACCGGCCCGCCAGGCCCAGACCTGCGGCCCCACGTAGAAGACCACGCGCGTCCCTTGCGCGGCGAGCGCCCGGGCGAGCGGCAGGTTGAAATCAGGCGCGTCCACGAGAAGCGCGACCCTGGGGCGATGCTCCATGGCCGCGCGTCGCACCGCGGCCCATGCCCTG
>JAQTNF010000043.1:4756-33439 GCA_028713995.1 Deltaproteobacteria bacterium
CACGGTCCCAAGATCCCGGGCGCGCGCCACGAGCGTGACGCCCGCGGCCCCAAGCCTATCGCCGCCGATACCCACCCAACGTACCTCCGGCCCGCCGGATTCGACCACGCGCGCGGCGGCGCGATCGCCCGACGGTTCGCACGCCACGACCAGGAGCGGGCCGCTGTTTCCCTTGCGCCTCGTCATCGCGAGGCAGGATACCGCCCCCCGGCACTCGTTGTCACCCGGCACGACCCGGCGTATCGTCGGGTCGAAATGAGCAGGAAAAAGCCCAGGGACCGCGAGCTCTCGAACCTGACGGTCCAGATTACGGCGACCATGCGTGAGCTGGGCCGTGGACAGCCGGGCCTGCACCCGGAGATCTGGGCGCGCTGGCGCGAGATCGTGGGTGACGACGTGGCGCGTCGCTCCTCCCCGCGCACCTTCCGCGCCGGCGTCCTCACCATCGCCGTAGCGAGCTCGACGTGGATGCAGGAGCTCTCGTTCCTCAAGGAGCGCCTCCTTGCGCGTCTGGCCGAGGAGGCGGGCCCCATGGTCGTGCGCGACCTGAAATTCGTCCTCGATCGGTCGCCCGCGCGCAGGAAGCCCGCCGCGGTCCTGGAACCCGCACCCGCGCGCGCGGCCGCGCCTCTGCCTGACGAGGTTCGCCGGGCGGTGGACACGATCGCGGATCCGGGCCTCAAGGACGCCCTTGCGCGCGCTGCCGCAGCCAGTCTGGATTCCCGCAGGGATTCGAAGCGGAAGAGGTGAGGTCTACTCGGCGCCCTCGCCGCGCAGGCCGTCGAGGAGCTGCGCCGCGATAGCCAGGGCCTGGCTGGCCTTCCCGACGATCGCCGCGTCGCGGGCGAGCGCGTCGTTCGCCTCATCGAGCTCGGCCGTGAGCTCGCCCACGCGACCGTCCCGCTCGGCCACGGTCCTCTCCAGGGTCGCGATGCGTCCTTTGGAGTCGACCAGCGAGGCCGAAGTGCTCTGTAAGTTGGAACTCGTCGACTTGAGCGTCTCCTGCGTCTCTTCGAACCGGGCGCGCGTGTCGGAAAGATCACGCGTGGCCACGTCGAGCTGTTCGAGCGTGCTCTTCAGCTCCTCGCGCGCGCTCGCGAGCGACTCTTTGACCTCGGACAGCTCGCCCACGAGATCTTCGCCTCTCTGCTCCAGGTCGTAGAGCTTGCTCTTGAGCTCGTCGAGCTGTCGGCGGTTCTCCTCCTTGAGATGATCCGCGGCGCTGGCGTGCTCGGCCGCCTGGTCGGCGAGCGCCTGTTCCTTGTCCCGCCGCAGCCCCTCGCTGAGCTCCTCGACGGCGCTCTCGTGGCGCATCCGTTGCTCGGCGAGGTCCATCTCGCGCCGCTTCTCGGCCTCGGCAAGAAGCTCCTCCCGCTGCTCGCCCAACGCCGCATTCAGCCTGATCTCTTGCTCCGCAGCCTGTTCCGCGAGCGCCGCCTCGCGCTCGGCTTCCATGTCGGCCGCGACGACACGCTTCTCCTCTTCCTTCTCGGCGAGGAGCCGCTCCACGTCCGCCTTGTGCGCCGCTTTCTCCTCGTCGAGCTCTCCCTCCAGCCCGCTCAGCTTGCCCTGCTGCCGCTCGATGCGCGCCTGAAGATCCGCGGACTTCTGCGCGAGCAGATCCTTGTCCGAGACCAGCCCGTTGATGCGCTCCTCCAGATCGCCGATCTTCTTCTCGAAACCGATGTTCTTGTCCTCGAGGTCTGCCTTGTCCCGTTCGAACTGCGTGAGCCGCTCCTTGTGATCGAGCAGCTGCTTCTCCCGGTTGTTCACGCCGTCCTTGAGGTCGAGGAGCTCGCGGTCCTTCTTGTTGAGGAGCTCCCGCAGGTCCAGGAACTCGCGGCTCGACACGCCGCCGCCCTTGCTCGCCTTGGCCTCCACCACGTCGCGCTCGAGCCTGCGCACCTGCTCCTTGAGCCTGTCGTTCTCGGCGTGGAGCTTCTCGGCGTCGGCCTTGAGCCTCTTCTCCTCTTCGGACGGACCGATCGAGGCGCGCTTCGCGGGCTCCGCGGCCGCCTTTGCCGGCGCCTCCCTCCTGGGCGTCTCTTCGATGGAGATGGCCGCGAAGGCCTCGTCCGCGAACGCTTCCACCTCTTCGTCGACCGAGATCGCGCCGCCCTTGACCTCCTCCATGTCGTCGATCACGATCTCTCCGCTCGTTTCGGATACGTCCTCGAGCAGCACGGCGTCGTCGTCGCCGTCGTCTTCAATGATGATCGCGTCGTCACCCGCACCCGCCGCGTCGCCGGGACCGATGAGCCGCGTCACGACCTCCATGAGCTTGTCGGCTCCGAACGGTTTGAGCAGGTACTCGTCCGCCGCGACCTTCAGCTTCTTGTGCTTGTCGATGGTCTCCTGGGTCGCCTCGGCCGACGTGATGACGAGAGGGATCGCCTGTAGATCCGGGCTTTTTCTGATCCTGTTGCAGATGGAGAAGCCGCTCACGCGAGGCAGCTCGACGCAGAGGTAGATGAGCGCCGGCGGGTTGGCCGCCGCCTTGTCGAGCCCTTCGCCGCCGTCCGTGACGATCTCGATCGTTTCGCCGCGCGCCTCGAACTGCTCGGTCAGCATGCGCGAGTAAAGGGGGTCGGCCTCGAACGCGAGAACGTGTTTTCCCGACATGCGGCTCTCCTTTGTGTGACGCGGCGACCCGCTGTCACATCCATCGAACAGTGGATTGAAAGATTAGGAGATAGGCCTATCTCTGTCAACGTTCGGAGATATTTGTCGTCGCGATCTCGGGGAAGCTAAAGATTTGGGAAGGATCGAAACGGACTAGAGGGCAGCGTCGCCGGCGTCGCCAGCGTCGCCAGCGTCGTAACTGGCATCCACCGCCGCGTCTCCCGCATCCGGCTCACCAGCGTCGCTGTCGGTGTCGCTGTCCGTGTCGGTGTCGGTGTCGCCGTCGGTGTCGCCGTCGGTGTCGCTGTCCGTGTCGCTGTCCGTGTCGCTGTCGGTATCAGCATCGGTGTCGCCGCCATCAACCTCAGCGTCCTGCTGAGCGTCTGGACCAGAATCCGGCACAGTGTCGTTGTCGTCGTCGTCGCTGCAGCCAACAGCCATGAACCCGAGGGCCAACGCGCACAGTACAACCAGCCAAATGTTCTTGCTCATGCTTTCCATTCTCCTTTTTTTCCCCGCCTAAGCGGTCAAGGCACGTTCTTCATGCCAGTGAAAGTAGCTCATAGTGCCACTCTCCAGTTCTCTTTTCAACAAAAAAAAACAGCTCCCCTATCGCATTTTGTTGGACGTGCGATTTTGAGCCTTATTCACTACCGTTTGTCGAAAAATTCCGGAAAACAGCGGGTCCCGTGCGCGGTTCAGGGGTTCTTTCCCCCGAGCATCGCCGCGAGATCCTCCTCCGGCGTCCCGACGGGCGTGAGCGCGAAGCTCTTGACCAGCACGTCGAGCACCGGTGGCGTCACGAACGCCGGCAGGCTCGGGCCGAGGCGCATGTTCTTGAGGCCCAGGTGCAGGAGAGTGAGCAGCACGGCCACGGCCTTCTGCTCGTACCACGACAGCACAAGGCTGAGCGGCAGGCTGTTCACGTCGGTCCCGAACGCGCCCGCCAGGGCCACCGCGACCTGAACCGCTGAATAGGAGTCGTTGCACTGGCCGATGTCCAGAAGGCGCGGGATGCCGTCGATATCCCCGAAGTCGAGCTTGTTGAAGCGGTACTTGCCGCACGCGAGCGTGAGGATGACGCAGTCCCTGGGCACGGCCTCGGCGAGGCGCGTGTAGTAGTCGCGGCCCGGCTTGGCGCCGTCGCACCCGCCGATGAGGAAGAAGCGCCGGATCTTCCCGGCCTTGACGGCATCGATGACCTTGTCGGCCACTCCGAGCACCGCGTTGCGGCCGAAGCCGACGGTGATCGTCTTCTCAGGCTCGTCCGCCGCGAAGCCCGGCGCCGCGAGCGCCGCTTCGATCAAGGGCCCGAACTCGCCGTTCTTCACGTGGCGCACGCCCGGATACCGCACGAGCCCGGTGGTGAAGATGCGCCCCTCGTACGTCTCCTTGGGCTTCTGGATGCAGTTGGTGGTCATGAGGATCGCGCCCGGGAAGGCGTCGAACTCGGCCTTCTGGTTCTGCCAGGCGCCCCCGTAGTTGCCCACGAGGTGCTTGTGTTTCTTGAGCTCCGGGTATCCGTGGGCGGGGAGCATCTCGCCGTGCGTGTAAACGTTGACGCCCTTGCCGGCGGTCTGCTCGAGGAGGCGCTTGAGATCCTTGAGATCGTGGCCCGAGACCAGGATGGCCTTGCCCTTGACCTTTGTCACGCGCACGGGCGTGGGCACCGGGTGGCCGTAGGCGCCGGTGTTGGCCTCGTCGAGCAGGGCCATGGCCTTGAGGTTCGCCTCGCCCACCTTGAGCGCCATGGCGGTCAGCTCCGGGGCGCCGTGCGTGCGGGTCAGGAAATCGAGCGCCTCGTGAAAGAAGGCGTACACCGCGTCGTCGTCGCGGCCGAGGACATGCGCGTGATCGGCGTAGGCTGCGGTTCCCTTGAGGCCGTAGAGGACAAGGTACTCGAGCCCGGTCACGACCTCGCCCACGGCCTCCTTGCGCTTCGCGATCCCGACGTCGGCCGCCTGCGCCTCGAGCCCGGCCATGTCCGCGGACGGGATGAAGGTCGCGGGCCCGTCGAGCGCCTCCGGAGCGCGGCCGGCCTTGCGGCAGGCCTGCTCGTACATCCGCCGCGCGTCGTCGCGCAAGGCGGCTCCCCGGCGCACGAGGCCCTCGATCGAGGCCGCGTCGAAGTTCACGTTGGTCACGGTCGAAAAGAGTGCTTCGACGACGAACACGTCGAAGTCCTTGTCCTTGGCCCCGAGCGCGCGCGCCCTCTTGGCGTACATGGCCACGCCCTTTGCGATGTGGACGAGGAGATCCTGCAGATTGGCGGTCCTCGCGTCCTTGCCGCACACGCCCACGGACGTGCAGCCCGCGCCCTTCACCGTCTGTTCGCACTGGTAGCAAAACATGCCCATTTTGAGCCTCCTTCCCATGCAACTTAAATTGTGAATGTCACGAAACGGCCCGGCGTCAAGCGCGAAAGGCGTAATGCGTGTAGGATGGGAGCCAAGCTCCGCGAGGAAGGTCCCAATGGATTCGCATGTGTTCCTCACCGTCTTTCCCTACTGGCTCAAGGCCTTCCTGTTCACGCAAGGGGTCGAGATCCCGATCTGGACGCTGCTCGCGCGCGGCGCGGTTCCGGCGTGGCGCGCGGCGCTCGCGGGTGCGGCCTGCACCTGCCTCACCCATCCGCTGCTGTGGTTCGTCTGGCCGCGCGTGGTGCACGACTACGGCGCCTACATCGCGAGCGGCGAGCTCCTCGTGGCCGCGATCGAGAGCGCGGTCTTCTTCGTTCTCGCGCGTCCCGTGACCTTCTCGCGCGCGGTGGCCGCGTCGTTCCTCGCCAACGCCGCGAGCTACGGCGGCGGGCTCCTTCTCCGTTCTGTGGGCGCGCTTTCCTGATCGCGACGCGAGGGCTGGTCCCATGGTCCCGGACGGGGTAGATCTTCGTCGCGGCCGCGGGGCCGGCGCGATCGGAGGAGAGCCATGGTCACGGAGATCAAGAAGGGCGTGTACTGGGTGGGGGTGGTCGATTGGGGCCTGCGCAGGTTCCACGGGCACGAGCTGTCCACGCATCGCGGCACGACCTACAATTCGTACCTAATCGTCGACGAAAAGGTCGCGCTCGTGGACACGGTGTGGGGCCCATTCAAGGACGAGCTCATCACCAATATCTCGAAGATCGTCGACCCGGCCAGGATCGACTACATCGTCACGAACCATTCCGAGACCGACCACGCGGGCTCGCTGCCGGCAGTGCTGCAACGCGCGCGGGACGCCCAGGTGGTGGTCTCGACGCGCGGCGCCGAGAGCGTGCCAGGCCACTTCCACGAGAAGTGGAATTTCAAGACCGTCAAGACCGGCGACAGGATCGCGCTCGGCGAGACGAGCCTCGCCTTCATCGAGGCGCCCATGCTCCACTGGCCGGACAGCATGTTCACCTATGTCGCGGGCCGCAACGTGCTTTTGCCCAACGACGCGTTCGGCCAGCACTACGCCACGAGCGGCCGCTTCAACGACGAGGTCGACGAGCACGAGCTCTACGAGGAGGCGCTCAAGTACTACGCCAACATCCTCACGCCGTTCTCGCCGCTCGTGAAGAAGAAGATTGACGAGCTGAAGGGCCTCTCCCTGCCCGTGGACGTCATCGGGCCGAGCCATGGCGTGATCTGGCGCAAGGATCCAACGCAGATCGTGACCAGGTACGCGGAGTGG
This sequence comes from Deltaproteobacteria bacterium, assembly GCA_028713995.1. Lineage (GTDB taxonomy): Bacteria > Myxococcota_A > Polyangia > JAAYKL01 > JAAYKL01 > JAQTNF01. Next base: position 11,036 of record JAQTNF010000043.1, read on the forward strand.
GCCGCCCAGAAGCCCGGAAAATGCGCGGTCGTCCTGTACGACACCATGTGGGAGGCCACGCGGCGCATGGCCGAGGCGGTCGGCGACGGGCTCGCAGCGGCGGGCGTGCCGTTCAAGCTGTTCCACATGGGTGTGGCCGACCGCAACGACGTGATCGTGGAAGTCTTCAAGGCCGGCGCGATCCTTCTGGGTTCGTCCACGGTCAACAATGGCATCCTGCCCACGTTCATGCCGATCCTCGAGGAGATTCGCGGCCTCAAGTTCAAGAACAAGATCGGCGCCGCGTTCGGCTCATACGGGTGGAGCGGGGAGGCCGTGGGGCAGCTCGAGGAGCACTTGAAGAGCAGCAAGATCGAGCTCGTTGCCGAGGGCGTGAAGGCCAAGTGGCAGCCCACGCCCGACGATCTGGCAGGATGCGCCGCGCTCGGACGCGCGGTCGGAGTCAGGCTCAACGCCGCCTGAACCACCGCACCAGAAAGCGCCCGAAGGCCGTCACGGAATGGGCGGGGCCTTGCGGAAGTACACGAAGGGAGCGGAGGGGGCCTCGATCACGTTGGTCGCTATCGTCACCTGGCCGACGAGGTTGTTTCCGCCCATGGCGAGCGCGCGTCCGTCGCCCAGCCAAAGCCGCATGCCCGGGGCGAAGCCGTGGCCCGTCGCCGTGAAGAACGCGCCTCCGCGACCCCTTTTACCTCGCACGAGCTACCAGATGATGTCATTGAGGTTGAGCCCGCCCGGGTACCAGTAGCTCGTGTACTGCCCGTATCCGTAAACCGTAATCCCGACCTTCTTGTCCGACACCACCCGGTGGTTGCCGTCCCCGGTGTTCGGCAACAGCACGCGCGAGACGCCGTACCCAGTGGATCCCACCACGGCCCAGCTCGTCACGGCCGCCCCGTCCAGCGTCACGTTCGCTCCGGTCGGCGCGATGATGTTCACGTAGTTCGACGTGTAGTTCGTAGGCGCGTGGAAAAGGTAGTTCGCGCGGAACTGGTCCGTGGCCACCGCGAGCGCCATCGCGGGATCCCCGGATCCGCCGCCCGCGTCCTGGCTCTTCATGTACTGCGACACCAGCACCCGCTTATCCGCCGTGATCTTGAAGTCCGCGGCCGAGTCGACCTCCACGTAGTCGCCCACGTTCGCGAGCCCGGTCGGCCACGCGCCGTTCGGCGGGTCGTACTGCAACGCGGTGCCGGCCTCGATCGCGATGATCCGCACGAAGAACGCCTTGGGCTGCGTCATGGTCGGCAGCGACGGCGGGCTCACGATGTACTCCTTGGCCAGCGTCGGAATGGGGAACATGGCCTCCTCGAGGTGGTCGCTGGCGTACACGTCCGACGGAATTTGCGTACAATCGTGCCCGCCGAAGACCTGGATCGGCTTGTCGGCGGTCAGCAGGGTGCCGGTCAGGTCATCGGACGCGGACGCGCCGGACACCACTTGCAGCACGTCGCCCTCATTGAGCGTCACGTTCCCGGAGTTGCTCGTGAGTCCGGCCCCGGGCCAGATCGCCGTGCCGGTCGCGGACGGGGTGATCGTCACGGTCGTGTTGTCCTCCTTGGCCACCACCGAGTAGAACCCGGGGAGGGTGGCCCACGTGTTGCGCGAGGCCACCATGTACTGGGTTCCCCAGGCGTTGACCGGCAGGAGCAGCGACGCGTCGTTGGTGTACGAGAACTCGCCCACAGCGTTCGTGTATTCGAGCGGGTTGAACTGGTAAACGGTCACCGGACGGTCGGAGACGAGGTGGTACGCGCCGTCCGCCACCTTGGCCGTGGCCCTCCTGGTCGTGCGCAGGTCGGTCCACGGCAGCGTGATGACCGCCACGGAATCCGCGGCCACGGTCTCCGTCGCCACGGTGCTCGTTCCCATCGTCACGGTGACGTTGGCGGCGTCGCTCGATGCGTTCGACACCGCCACCGCGAAGTGAAAAGGGAAGTTGGTGTAAACAGCATTGACCGTGACCGTGGGGTAGTACTCGCAGCCGATGTAGCTCTTGCCGAGCATGAACGACGAGCACGGGCTCGTGCAGTCCGAGTCCGTGCAGGTGGCCTCATCCGTCTCGCCGTCGCAGTCGTCGTCGATTCCGTTGCCCGGGATCTCCGGGACGTACGGGTGGACCGCACTATCGGAATCGTTGCAGTCCACGTCCGCGCACCACCAGTCGCTGTCGTTATCCACACAGGTGGTGTCCGTGTCGGAGTCCGTGTCCGAATCCGCGTCCGTGTCCGAATCCGCGTCGGTGTCGCCGTCCGTATCCGAGTCGGCATCGGTGTCCGTGTCGGAGTCGGAATCCGTGTCCGAATCGGTGTCGGTGTCCGCGTCGCTGCCGGTGTCGGTGCCGGCGTCTTCACCGGCATCCGCGTTCCCGACATCGTCCACGTGCTCCACGTGCTGGCAGGCGAGCAACCACGCCGCAGACGAAAAGGCCAGCCACGCAACGACCCCAAGGTTCCTTGTCCTGTGCATCGTTTTCCTCCTTGCTCACTTCCGGCGGCAACAACGCAGGCCAATGGTGTTGGTCCCGGCCGAGGGCCCGTGGTACAGGGTCATGGTGAACGCACCGGCCCTGGAGCCGCTGCTCCAGTACCCGCCGCGAAGCGCCGCCGCCGGCAGGCCCGCGGCCGACGCCGTTGCGCCGTACGTCGTGCCGTTCACGCCCCAAGTGGAATCGCTCCCGTACGACGCGCCCCACACCGCGGCCGCTTCCTGCCCGTCCGACGTCATCCACGTCATCCCGCCTTCGCCCCACCACGCCGTCCATTCCCACAGGTTCCCGATCATGTCCTCGGCCCCCCACAGGGACACGCATGTCCCCGTGTCGCCCGGAGCCGTCCCGGCCAGCCCGGTCGCCCGCGGCGTCGTGTTCGTGGTCGCGATCCGGCACTGGGTCCCGGTCTCGGCCGTGCCCGGGTCGTACGTCCCGGCCGCCGCCGCCTGCCACTCCTCGTTGGTGCACAGCGACTTGCCCGCAAGCGCGCACGCCTGCTCCGCCTGGAACCACGTCACGTAGCCCGACGGCGTGACCCCGGTCACCGAGCAGGAATAAGCCGGCGTGGTCCAGTTGCCGTTGTCCGGGAAGTTCGCCGAAAAGTCGTCGCTCGAAGCGCCGTACTGCGTTCCGGTGCAATCCGCGTTCTGCCAGATCGAGGCCTCGTACGTGTCGATCCAGAAGTTCCCCACCTTGACCATCCGGTCGACCTTGCCACCGCCCACGTCCTTCCCGCACAGGACGATACCTGTCGCGGTCGTGTCGCGGACATATCCCATGGGACATTCCGGGAGCCAATAGGACGTCTTGACCGTGAGGGTGTCGGCATCGATCGCGCCGAACGTGCCCGTGCCGGAGAAGCTCGTGTTCGCGCCGCTCACGTCGCCGATCACGACCAGGTTCTGATCCAGGGTGCAGTCCGTGCCGTCGCAGTCGAGCACGCTGTCGCCCGGGTCGCCCTTGGCGCCCTGAGCGCCGTCCTGCCCTTGCAGAAAAAACACCTGGGCCGTGGCGTCGCCCTGCGGCGTGGTCACGGTCATGAGGAACAGCCCCGCGCCGATGGTGAGCGGCGTCGGGAATTTCGCGGTCACTTGCGTCATGCTCGCTCCCTCCACTGAAAACGTGATCTTCCCCTGGCTCTCCTGCCCCTCGGCCACGACCGAGGTCGCGCCCGAGAGGTTTTGTCCCGTGAAGACGAGCGTCCGGTCAACGGTCCCGACGCGATGCGCGGCCGGGATCCGGTCCGTCCCGTGCGCGTCCCAATCGGCCTGATCCTCGGACCGAGGCGTGATCGCGAGCGCCGGTCCCGCTCCGTCGATCCCGGTGATGCGGGGCTCGGTGTCCGTATCGCCATCCGCGTCCATATCGTTGTCGGCATCGGCATCGGTGTCCGCGTCCGCGTCCGCGTCCGAATCGGAATCAACGTCGCCGTCCGTGTCGGTATCGGTGCCAGCGTCCGTGTCAGTGCCGAGCCCCGCGTCTCCGGACTCGACCGTGTTGAAGTCGATTCCGCAACCCTCGAGCGCGACGGCGAACGCGAAGAGCCCGATGATGGACGCCGCCATCGCACACCATGTCGCGGTCCTCGAAAGCGTCGTCATGATCGTCCCTCCTCGCTCAATACCATTGCCCAACCACGCAAAATGTTCCCGGCTATCTCAGTCTGGCGAGGATCTCCCTCGCCTGGGCGGCCACCGGGTTGGCGCCGTATTTCTCCACGACCTCGGTGAGCGCCCGCCTCGCCTCGCCGTCGCGTCCGAGCGCGGCAAGGGAGCGTCCGTATCGCGTGAGCGCCTCGGCGCGGAGCGTCTCCCGCGGCCCCGAGCTGTCGAGGTATCCCCCGAGCAGGGACACGGCCTCGGCGTGGCGCCCGAGCTTGTCCTGGCAGAGGATGCCGGCCTTGAACCGCGCGAGCCGGGCCTGATCGGCCGGCCCCAGCGCGATCACGCGACGGTACGCCTCCACTGCGTCCGCGTGCCTTCCGGCCTTGCGCTTGCAATCCGCGAGGAGCGCCCACGCCGCGGAGTCGCTCGGGTTCCTGCTCAAATGCCCGACGAGCGCTCCCTCGGCCTCGCCGAGCCGACCCGCGATGATCCACCCGCGCCATGTCGCGAGCCCTTCAGACGCGGAAACAGTGCTCGGCCCGTTCTTGACCGTTCTTGTGGGAACGTCGCCCGCGCGGTTCCGGTGCGATCCCTCCGGCTTCTCGCCTCCCGCCTCGGAAGGCGGCGAAGCCGACGCGTCGGCGCTGTCTTCGAGCGGCCGCGGCGTCGGGCCGTTCGTCGGGACCTTGCCCTCCGCGCGCAGGAGCGCCGGGATCCTCTCTCGCGACGCCGAGTCGAGCGGGTGCGGCGCCGAGATCTTCCCCGCCTCGGCCACAAGCCCCTGACCGGAAACGACCGGCCGTGTCCCCATGCCTGCGCTCCGGACCTCCACCCGCCCCTCGTCCACAGCGACGGCGACGTGTCGTCCCTCCCTCGCCACGAGGAACCGCGTGCCTTTGACCCGCACGGAGATCGGTCCTGCGATGACCTCGAACGCGCCGCGCGATTGCCCGAAATCGACGTCGCAGGCGAGCGCGCCGCCCTCGAGCTCGACGCGCACCCGATCGCGGTCGGCCGCGGCCACGCGGAACGAGGCGCCGGCCGCGACGCCCAGCGTGTGCCTGCCTATCCGGAAGCGCGCGCGGGACTCTTTCGGCACGCGGATGTCTTCGCCGACTTTGGGCACAAGCGGCGCCGTCCTTGTTCCGGGCTCCGTGATGAGCTCGCCCTCGAGCGCCAGGGATCGACCGCTCTGCGGGGCTAAAGGAGCCTCGTCGAGGCCGCGAAACGCCCAGAAGAGCGCCATCGCGGCCGCGCACGCCGCAGCACCGGCGAAGACCAAGCGCCGAGCCCGTCCCTTCCTTTTTGCGCGTCCCGCGATCCTCTCGTGCACGCGCCGAAGGACGAGCGCGTCGTCGACGGGAATCGCGTCCACCATCTCGACGCTCTGCCCAAGCTCGGCTTCGACCGCCGTCCACTGGGCGAGCGACGCGCGACACTCGTCGCATCGCTCCACATGCTCCTTGAGCGTCGTGTCCCTCGTTGCCTCGAACGGATCGCGAAACCGTTGCCATTTTCCACAGGCGGTCATCGTTTGTCCTCTGTCAGGAGCTCGGACAGCGCCCTGGGGGACACGTCGTCGATCAGCCTCTGTCGCGCTCGAAAGAGCCTTGTCCTCACGGTCTCGTGCCGAAGCCCGAGGAGCCCTGCGATCTCATCGCCCGAAAACCCCTCCACCGCGTGAAGGAGCAGCACGTCGCGCTGCTCTTGCGGGAGCTTCCCAACGGCGTTCGCGATCTCTTGGCGCAGCAGGATCGCAAGCTCCGGCGAGGTCGAGGCCGGACGCGCCATGCCGAGGGATACGATCTGGTGCCGCCTGAGCAGCGTGCGCCGGACCCAGGTTTTCCGCCTCCAGAACAGCGCGGTCTTGGCCGAGATGCCCCAGATCCAACGCCTCATCCCCGCCTCGAGCGGGTAGCGTGGTGCGCTGTCGTGAAGCGCCACGAACACGTCCTGCAAAAGCTCCTCGAGCTCGGCCGCCGAAGCCTCGGGCAGCATGCGTCCAAGGGCGCGCTTCGCGAGCGGGGCGTGTCGCTGATACAGGGCTCCCATGGCGCTCGTGTCCCCTTGGGCGAGGCGAGACATCAGTGCTTCATCAGAAAACGTTTCGCTCGGCAGCCCTGTGCCCACGTCGCCCTCCAACCATTCATTGCCTTTAGGCCGCGAGATGTTCCCCTGGTCAGAAGATGTAGCACACGCCGGCCGACGCGCTCCAGTCGAGCACCGGCGTGACGAGAACGGTCGACTCGTCGGAAACCCGCAGGAACTTGCGGGTGTGAGACCAGACGCCGACCGCCGGCGACAGGACAAGAGCCACGGTGTCGTCGAGGGAGAACTGCAACTCCGGCCCCGCGACGCCGCGGAACGACCACCACCCGAACGCCTGGGCCGTGCCGTCTTCGAGCGCCAGGCTCAAGGCGGAGCGGACAGCGGACGCGCCGATTACCGGGCCGAAGCGGAGGAATCGATACGACCACAGGTAGCCGAGGTCGATCTGCGGGGCGAGCCCGTAGCCGCTCGCGGCCCCGTCCCGGAAATTCGCGAACGGTCCCGCGACCGCCGCGAGCCCGGCGCGCAGGAGCAGGCCCGCCACCGGCCACGCCTCCAGCGCGAGGCCGCCCCCGACCCGGGTCCACGTGCCCTCCTGCCCGTAGGCGCCGCCCTCGACCCTGATGAATGCAACCGCGCCGAGCTCGATCTCCGCGGGCTTCTCGCGTAGCGCCTCGGCCTTTTTCATCACCGCGCTCACGGCGGTCTCGAGCGACGGGATCGCAATCGACGGGCTGAGCAGATACACTTGGCCGACGAGCTCCGCGGCGGCGACGGCGAGCTCCTGCTCGGCAGTGGCGCTGCTTGGCACCTCGACGATGCGGATGAAGGCGCGGCCCGTGCCGAGCGCCACGACGTGGAGCATGATGACGTCCTTAGAGACCCCTTCGATCCAGATGGTCGCCACGGCCGCGAGCGGCCGGGTGACGGTCTCGATGCGGTCGAGCTTCGCCTTGAGCGAAAGATCCTGAAAACGCGCTTCCGCCGCATCGACCACGCGCACCGCAAAGCCGTCCAAGGCGAGCTCAAGCTCGGAGATGAACGCCTGCTCACGCGCCTTTCCCGCGGCGTCGTCCGCGATCCGGATCACCGCGATCACCGGACGCGCCTCCGCGGCCGCCTCGGCGCGAACGCCGGCGGAGCTCGAAACGATCACGGCGCATGCGATGAGGAGAGCTCGGAACACAGGAACCTCTTCGGATCTCTATTACACGAACGGGACATCTGTGGCCGGCTCAACGCCGCCTGAACCGCCGCACCAGAAAGCGCCCGAAGGCCGTCACGGCCACGCCGCAGTATGGCATGGCGAGGGGCAGAAGCGACGTCGAGTACCGGTAGTGGCACACGGTGAGCAGGTGGAACGGGATGAGGATCCCAACAGATGCGAGCCACACCCAGCGCGCCTCTTTGCGCCGCCAGGCCACCAAGAACCCGACGAACGACAGGAGCCACAGGACGCGCGAGACCCAGATCAGGCGCGGCATGACCCACTCGTCGAGGTCGTTCGGCCAGGGCTGATCGTAGACGCACACGAGCGGGTTGCTGAACAGGTTCACCACGCGCCACGGCGTGGCGAGCAGGATGCGGTTCCAGTGCCGCCGGAGCACGTTCTTGAACCACACGCGGTTCTCGCGCTCGATTTCGAGAATCTGCTTGGGCCCCAGGTGCTTGCGGTAGTGGCTCCAGTACACGCGGTTCACCATGGGAACCTGCTCGTCGGGATCGAGGATCAGGTCGGCGAAGCGCTTCGTCTCGTACACGTAGCTGGCGGCCCCGCCCGCCGGCATGGGCGCGAAGGACAGCCCGACCGAGGCGTTGCGGGCCGACCAGGCCAGCACCGGGCCCCCGAGCGTGACGCTGAACGCGAGGAGCGCCGCCCACGCGCGCGGCGAGCGCCACCGTCCGCGCAGCAGCGAGAACGACACCCATCCGGTCGCGACCAGGACCGGCACCGTGAAGTTGGCCCGGGCAAGGACCAGGGCCGCCATGAGGAGCCCGAGCCCCCCTAAGGCCGCGGCCTCCCACGGGCGGTCGCGCCAGCCCCCCGCGCGAAGCGCGACAAGGGCGATGAGCACGATGAGGAACATGGCCAAAGGCTCGCTCAGGAACGAGTCCGAGGAGCCCGACACCTGCGGCGTGAGGCACATGACGCACGCCCCGATCCAAGCCGCCCGCTCGTCGCGGAAGAGCCGGCGCGCCAGCACGTAGCCGAGCACCACGGCCAGCGACACGAAGACCGCGTTCATCCAGAACACGGCCTCCCTGTCCCTTCCGAAGAGCCTGTAGACGAGCGAGGCGAGCGCCGGAAAGCACGGCGACCGCGTCAGCTCGGGACGGTAGGGAGGCTTTGTGTCGTACGAGTAGCCGTGGCCATCGGCCAGGTTGGCCGCCACGCCCTCGAACAGGGCCGCGTCCGGCTGCCTCCTCGGGTTGAAGCCGATGCCGGTCTTCACCCACACGGCCGACAGGGAAAAGGCGACGGCGAACAGGATCGCGATTTTCAACCACACGACCCTGGATCCGGGAGCGGTGACCGGCTCGTTCATGGGCGCACGATACCCGAATTCGCGGGGCGTCGGAATCGCGTTCCCGCCCGAACCCGTGTGGCAGCGATCCACGCGAGCAGCTCGTCCTTGAGCCTCCCGGGATCGGCCGTGCCCCACACGTCGCGGTTCTCCCCGGGGTCGACCGAGAGATCGTACAGCTCGAACGTGTCGTCGGGCACCATGTTGTAGATGAGGTGCCACCTGCGGTTGACGACCGCCCGCCGCTCGGTGGGCCCCTCGTAAACGACCTCCTGGAAGACGTTCCGGTCGCCGTCCGCGGGCGCCGTGCCCGCGAGCTCGGGCACGAGAGACCTGCCGAACATGGTGGCCTCGGGCTCGCCGCCGACGAGGTTCACCAGGGTCGGCACCAGGTCCACGTGGCCCGCGGGCGTCAAGATGCGCCGCGGGGCGAGGCCCGGGACGCGGATGACGAGCGGCACCTTGGTCTGCGGCGCGTACAGGTGGTAGCCGTGGGCCTCGATTCCGTGTTCGCCGAAGCCCTCGCCGTGGTCGCCCACCACCACGATGACGGTCTTGTCGTAGATGCCGAGGTCCTTCATCTTCGCGAAGACCCGCGCGATCTGCTCGTCCGTGAACAGGATCTCGTGGTCGTACATGTCCACGCGCGCCGTGCCGAACGTGCGCGTCCCCAAATGCTCCTCGAACCCGGCGTGCGGATCGTAGAAGTGGACCCACGCGAAGAAGCGCGTGCCCGCATTGGCTTCGAGCCAGGCGATCGCCGCGTCGGCCTGCTCCCGCGAGGACGTCCCGCGCGTGGAGGCCGGATCGCGGCCCCGGTGCAGCCTCGCGTTCGTGTTGTCGTAGTGGTCGAACCCCTGGTCCAGGCGCCGGATGCGGTCGAAGTAATGGTAGTTGAGGATGGCCGCGGTGGTGAGGCCGTTCTCCTTCATCATCTCGGCCAGCATGTGGTTCTCGGGCCGCAGCGCCGGCCACCAGACGCTCTTGTCCCACAGCACCTGGGAAGGGTAGCGGCCGGTCATGATCGCGGGGATCGAATAGCGCGTGGACGGGGCGTGGGCCCAGGCGTTCTCGAACAAGGCGCCCTCCCTGGCCAGGGCATCGATGGCCGGCGTTGTGGGCCGCGAGTACCCGTACGCCCCCACGTGATCGGCGCGCACCGTGTCCGTGATAACGAGCAGCACGTTCACGTCCTCGGGCACGTCCGCGGGGACCGGGACGAACCTCGCGTCGTCGGCGGAGCGCCGGGCCAGGGGCTCGGCGCCGCGCCGCAGCCCGAGCGAGCCGAGCGCGGTGCCGAGGAACCGGGCGCGCAAGGGCCCCAAGAGCGGGCCGCAAAGACCGGTGGACGCACGCGCGGCCTTGCGCACGGGCGCGCTCGATCCGGTCGCGAGGGCGAGGCCGAAGAGCGCGGCGAGCGCGGCCGGCGCGAGGATGAAGCCGGCCACGCGCGGGAGCCGTGGCGGACGGCCGTCGAGCTTCCCGAGGAGCAAGGCGAACGCGGCCGCGAGGATCGCCGTCGCGCCCGACGCCACGAGCGGTCGCAGCGGAAGCTGCGCGAGCGTTTCCCACGCGAGGGCGGCCGTGGCGCAGCCAAAGGCCGCGAGCAGGATCGCGACGGCCACGGGCACGGCGGCCGGGTGGGTGAGGGCCGAAAGCAGCCTGCCCCGGACGAGCGCGGCCAGGAGGGCTTCGAGCAGGCGGCCGAGCGCGAACGCGGCGAGGGCCGCGGCCAGGAGGAGGCCGACGGTGGCCGCGATGACGACCGCCACCACGAGCCCGCGATGGTTGCGCGTCATGATCGTGTTCAGTCCGATGGCGTACGCGCCGGCGAGAGCGGCCGCGGCGAGCGCCGTGCCGGACACGGCCAGGGACACGGGGGCGAGCGCCTTTCGTGGATCCTCTAGGCGGCGCGCGAGGTGTCGTTCGAGCGCGAGGCCGGCCGTCCCGCCGAGGCGCGTGCCGCGCAGGATGGCCAGGCCCGTGAGCGCGACGACCGGGACGACGACCGCGGCGGCGAGGCCATACAGGCACGCCGCGTGCACGACCACCGCGAAACGGCCCGCCACGCCCGGCACGAACCTCGCGAGGTCGCCCCACGACCACGCGGCGTCGCACGCGCCGGTCGCGAGCCCTGCGAGGAGGCCGGCCCGAAGGGCTCTCCACGCGACGGCCCTATTCGTCACCGCGCATCTCCGGCCGCGGCCGCCCGTCGCCGCTCGGGCGCTCGTACACGCTCACGATCGGCACGCCCTGGTAGGTGAGCACGTGGGCGGGGACGATGGTCCCGTAGTCGTTCCAGATCCAGGCCTCGTTGCGGATCATGTGCAGCTCGTGGTGCAGGAGCGCGAACGAGCTGCGGCGCACGTCTGTCGAGCGGATGTCGCGGCGCAGCGCGCCCTCCTCGCGGAACATCTCGACCGAGGGCGCGACCGTGTCGTGGAAGAAGACCGTGCCGCCGCGGGGCACATGCTCGTTCAGCCAGGGGAGCACGCCCGCGGTGGTGTAACCCCAGAACTGGCGCGTCATGCCCAGCGAGGCCGCGCCCGGAGCGCCGCCAACGAGCGGCACGTAGGAGCACAGCCCGAACGGGTGCGACGTGATCGTCTGCTGCAAGGGCGCAAGGAGCAAAAAGGCCACGGTGAAGGCGCCCACGGCCTTGGCGGGAAACCGCGAGAAAAGAGACGCCGCGAGATCCGAAAGCCGCGAGGCGGCGGCGCCGGCCAGGATCGCCATGGCCGGGAAGGCCGGCATCCAGTGCTTGGTGCCGCCGAACTTGGGGATGTCCGGAAGGCTGATGAGCGCGATGGGGAACACGAGAGTGAGCAGGAGCAGGAGGTCGAGCCCGTTCGTGGAAACGGGTCCCCTGGGCGGGCACGCGTCCGCGAGCCGACGCTCCACGAACCGAGGCAGGTGGTGCCGCAGCCGCAGCAGGGAGCCTGCCAGCGTGAGGGCGATGACCACGGTCGGGATGGTGAGCAGCGTCATCACCGTGGGCAGCGCCAGGGGCGTGGGCGCGCCGATGATGTTCTCCCCGAACCAGGCCGTGTTGTAGTGCGAGTGGGTCGAGTGGAACCCCACGTATTCCTTCAAACGCGCGAGCGTATCGTGCCACAGCCACGGCCAGTGTCCGATGAAGATGGGCGGCGCGACCACAAGCCCGAACAGGAACGCCCACGGCTTGGGCCACGGCGCGCCGGCTCCCGTCCGGTTGAGGCACCGGTGGGCGACGAGGCAGGCGTAGTGAAAACCCAGCACGAGAGGCATGAAGGCCGCGTTGAGCTTGACTCCGAGCGCGAAGCCGAACGCCACGCCCGCGGCGAGGCCGAGGCGCCACGAGGCGAGCGATCGCCAGTAGAGGTAGGTGACGAGGAGCCAGAACGCGGTCATGGGCATGTCGAAGCACGCCAGGTGCGCGTGGTAGAAGGGGCGCGGCAGGAGCGCGAAGGCCGCGGCGGCGAAGAACCCGGCGCGCGCGCCGAACACGGTCGCCCCCCACAGATAGATGAGGTACACGCACAGGGCCGCGGTCAGCATGCCGGGCAGGCGGAACGAGGTCGACGGCGAAAGCCAGCCGAGCTTCTTCGTGAAGATCCGGTTCGAGAACCCGAACAGGGTCTTCATGACCGCGGGGTGCTCGCTGTTGTACGACCAGTATCGGTCGATCGTCGGTTTCGTGACGGCGCGCCCCGGTTCCTGGAAGAGCACGTCGAACCAGCGCTGGTAGCTGCGCGCGGCCACGAAGTAGAAGCCCTCGTCGCGGGCGTAGCCCAGGGTTTTCGCGGACAGGAGCAGCGAGGCGAGGGAGGCCGCGGCCAGGGCCAGGCCCACGAGGTGGTGCGCGCGTCGGCGCGTGTGGAAGGGCTCGTTCATGGGGCCGCGCCCGGCTTCCTGCGCACGTCGGCGGCCAGGCCGAACTCGCGCGAGAGGTTGTCCACGGCGCTCACCTCGAAGCGCACGGTGGCGGGCTGCCTCCCCGGCAGCGCAAGCTCGAACGGCTCGAGCGGGCCGAAGTTGCGGAACGACGCGCCGCCGACGTGCGCCCCGTCGACGAAGACCCGCAGGCTCACCGGGCCGCCCTTGTTGAACCTGCCGCTCCTGTAGCCGATGAGGCCGTACCCGCGCAGCACGCCGCCCGTGGGCACGTTCTCGAACGTGAGGGCCACCGTCCGCCGCTTGAGCGGAACCGGCATCACGAAGCGAGGGTTGAACCAGTGGTCGATCATGAGCACCGGGTTCGTGTAGCCACCGTTCTCGCGATGCGCCTCGCCGAGGTGCTGCATAAAATCGTAGAGCACGGTCGCCCGGGGCGAAAGCCGGTAGCGGCGCACCGCGATGCGGCCGAACGACTCCTCGCTCTCGACCGGAAGCCCCTCCGTCTCGGGAGCACGCGCGCCGTTCAGGGACACCTCGAAGACCCGGTCGTAGCGGGTCGTGTCGAAGCGCCCGAAGTCCGCGACCGGGACGAGCGCACCGAGGGACATGCGGCCCTGCGTGGCCCAGGCGGGAGCCGTCACGACCAGGTCGTTCACACCCTTCTCGGCCCCGATGGCGCGTGCCGCGGCCTTCCACTCGTCGGACGAGGGCTCCTGCCTCGGGATGCGCCACTGCATCACCATCTCGGCGAGCGCGATGGCCGGCACGAGGCCCCAGAGCCACACCATCCGGACGCGGAAACCCGGGCGATCCATGGGCGTGTCCATAGCACATCAGGCGGGCCTCTTGAAGGACGCCACGCCCAGCTTGTCGGGCGGGCGGCGACAACGATATGCTCATTCCGAACAGCGACGAGGAGAACCACCCATGTCAGACCTCATGGACGAACAGACCAAGAAGGAGCTCCGCGAGGCCTTGAAGGACCTCGGCGCGGACGTGAAGGTCGTTTTCTTCGGCCGGAACAAGGACTGCCCGGGCTGCGCGAGCCAGCACGAGATCCTGAAGGTCGTCGCTAAGACATCGAAGCGGATCACGCTCGAGGTGCTGGACCTGGAGGCGAACGCCAAGGAAGCCCTCGAATACGGCGTGGACAAGGTCCCCGCGACGCTGGTCATCGGATCGCGCGGGCGCGCCCTCAAGTACTACGGCGTCTCCGCGGGCTACGAGTTCTCCTCCCTCATCGACTCCGTCCGCCTCGCCGCGTCGGGCAAGACGGGCCTCCCCCCTGAGCTCGAGACCCTGGTGGCCAGAATCGACGCGCCCGTGCGCCTGCAGGTCTTCGTGACCCTCGCGTGCCCCTACTGCCCCAAGATGGTGCACACGGCCAATGAGATGGCCCTCGCCAACCCCAACGTCACGGCCGAGACCGTGGAGGCCGGGGAGTTCCCTGAGCTGGCGCGGAAGTACGACGTCTCCGGCGTTCCGCGCACGGTGATCAACGAGACGCGCTTCATGGAGGGCGCGCTCCCGCCCATGGCCGCCTTGATGGAAGTGCTCAAGGCCGTGAGCCCCGGGGAGTACGAGAAGCTGCTGGAGACCGTCCGGGAGAGCAATCCGGACAGGCGGGTACGCAGGCCCGAGCCGGGCAACGTGTACGAGATCCTCATCGTGGGCGGGGGACCCGCGGCCTTGTCCGCGGCCGTGTACGCCGCCCGCAAGGACCTCGACGTGCTCCTGCTCGCCAGGGACTTCGGCGGTCAGATCACCAACACCGCCACCGTGGAGAACTACCTGGGCCTCCACGGCATCGGCGGGCAGGACATGGCCGAGCTCTTCAGATCCCACATGGAGCGCTATCCCGTGGCCGAGGCCGCGGGGAGCAAGGTGGTGGCCCTCGCCCGCGAGAACGACGTGTTCGTCGCCAGGACCGAGGACGGCGTGACGTACAAGGCCCGGGCGGCCGTCTTTTGCGCCGGCAAGGAGTACAAGCGCCTGCAAATCCCGGGCGAGGACGCCTTCATCGGGAAGGGCATCGCCTTTTGCGCCACGTGCGACGCGCCCCTGTACCGCGGCAGGAAAGTGGCGGTGGTGGGCGGAGGGAGCTCGGCCTTCACCGCGGTGCGAGACCTCCTCAACTTCGCGTCCGAGGTCCATCTGGTGCACAGGCGCGCGGAGTTCACGGCCGAGGCCAGGCTCCGCAACGAGATCCTGTCGGCTCCGAGCCTGGTGGTCCACACGCCCTTCGCGGCAACGGCCTTCCTGGGCAAGGAGAAGCTCGCGGGCGTGCGCATCGAGTCCGCCGACGGCGCGCAGAGGCTCGACCTGCCCGTGGACGGAGTGTTCCTGGAGATTGGCCTCACGCCCAACTCGGACCCGGTGAAGGATCTCGTGGCGCTGAACGAGCACGGCGAGGTGCCGGTCGGCAGGGACATGGAGACGACGGTGGAGGGCCTCTTCGCCGCGGGGGACGTCACGGACGTGCGCGAGAAGCAGATCGCCGTGGCCGTGGGGGACGGTGCCACGGCGGCCCTGGCGGCCCACAGATACCTCCTCGAAAAGGGGCTCACGAGGAGCAGGGTGAGACCCGAGGACGCGTGGCAGTAGCCGGGTTTCACGCCCGTCCGCTCCCAGGTTGAGCCTTGTGCATGGCACCGGGAGACCGAAGGGTATCACTCGCTTTCGAACAGGATGGGCTTCCCCTCTCCTGGTGTACGTCAGGAGAGGACCAGGGGTGAGGCTACGCCCGCCGCATGGCCTCCTCGACCTCTGCGACGGTGATGGGGATCTGGGGGCCGAGCACGCGGTGGCCGCCTGCCGTGACGAGCAGGTCGTCCTCGAGGCGGATGCCGCCGAACGCGCGGAAGCGCTCGACCTTGTCGTAGCAGATGAACGCCTCGTGCTTCTTCTCGTTCATCCAGCGGTCGATGAGCGCGGGCACGAAGTAGATCCCCGGCTCGATCGTGACCACGAAGCCGGGCGAGAGGCTCTTGGCGAGGCGCAGGAACGCGAGGCCGAACTGCTTGGAGCGCGGCTCGCCCTCGGGATAGCCCACCACGTCGCCGAGATCCTCCATGTCGTGCACGTCGAGCCCGAGCATGTGGCCGATGCCGTGCGGGAAGAACAATGCGTGCGCGCCCGCGGCCACCGCGTCGTCCGTGGAGCCGCGCATGAGCCCCACGTCCTTGAGGCCCGCGGCGATGGCGCGCGCCGCCGCGAAGTGCAGGTCGCGGTTCGAGACCTTGGGCGAGGCGAGCGCGATGGCCGCGTCGTGGGCCGCGAGCACCACCTCGTAGAGCGCCCTCTGCTCCGGCAGGAACTTGCCCGACACGGGCAAGGTGCGCGTGATGTCCGAGCAGTACAACGTGCCCGCGGCCTCCACGCCGCTGTCGATGAGCAGGAGCTCGCCCGCGCGCATGGTGCCCGCGTAGCTCGTGTTGTGCAGCACCTCGCCGTGCACGGACACGATCGGCGCGAACGACTGCTGGCAGTCGAACGAGAGGGCCACGCCCTGCATGGCGCCCGCGACCTCGGCCTCGGTGCGGCCCTCGCCCACGAGCAGGAACGCCGTCTCGTACATGGTCGCCGACACCTCGAGCGCCTTCTCGATCTCGGCCACCTCCCTGTCCGTCTTGATCGAGCGCATCCCGACCACGGCCCGCGCCAGCTCGCGCGACGCGCCGGCCGCGGCCTCGTCCGCGCTCTTGCCGAGCACGGCCGCCAATTTGAGCGCCCGCTCGCCGCGGTAGGGCGGCAGATAGTGGATCTTGAGCCCCTTGGCGCGCAGCTCAGCCACGCGCGTCCCGAGCGCGGCCACGTCGCCCGTCGCCCGGATCCCCGCGTCACGGGCGTGATCCGCGAGCAGCGGGTGCGGTCCGTGCCAGACGAGATCGTCCGGGTCCTCGGCCGGCCCGAGCAGCGCCTCCTGTCCATCGGGCAGGATGAGCAGCGCCAGATCCGCGGCGCTCACGCCCGTGAGGTACGAGAAGTGCGAGTCCTGCCGGAACGGGTAGGTGTTGGCCGGGTAGTTGCGGGAGGCTTCCGCCTGGCCGAGGATCAGGATCGCGCCGTCGGGCACCATCTCCCGCAGGCGCTTGCGGCGTTCCACAAAGGTTGAAGTTTCCATTGCGCGATTCTAGCAGAGCCGGCGCCGGCTGGGATCACGATTCGTGCGCGGCGCGAGAAGTCGATTTTGGGCCCCGCATCCCGTATACATTTCCCATGAGGGCAGGCGCGTTCACGCTCATCGCGGCCGCGGCGCTCGTCCCGGCGTGCCTGCGCACCGGGCCGGGCTCGTGCGGCGGCGATCTCCCGTCGGATCCGGGGTGCCGCTGTCCGGACGGCGGGCTGGATGCCGGGCCCGAGCCGGACGCGGGTCCTGCGCGGCGCGGCGGCAGGGTCGTCATCCGCGTCGAGGACGAGCCCACCACGCTTCTGTCTCTCGCGGCGCCGGGCGGGATCGTGCGACGCATCGTGGACCACGACGTGCAGCAGTCCCTCGTGCGGTACGACTTTGCGACCGGGACGCCCGCGCCCGAGCTGGCCTCGCGCTGGGAGATGTCCGCGGACGGCCGCATGTACGTCTTCCACCTCGATCCCGCGGCGCAATGGCACGACGGCAGGCCTGTCACCGCGACCGACGTGGCGTTCACCTTCGGATGGATCGCGGACCCGGCCGGCGGCTGCGCGAAAGGCGCCGACTTCACGGACGTGGCCTCGGTGGAGGCGAGGGATACGGCGACCGTCGCCATCGCCCTGGACCGGCCGCGGCCGGACTTCCTCGCGGCGCTCGACGCGGTCCCCATCCTGCCCTCGCACGTGTTCGGAAAGAATTCGATCCCGTCGCACCCGGCGGCGCGCGCGCCCGTGGGCTCCGGCCCCTTGCGCTTCGTGCGATGGGACAAGGGCCGGGCCATCGTGCTCGAGCGCAACCCCTTGTGGAAGGGCCCCGCGCCTTTCGTCGACAGCGTCGAGTACCGCGTGGTGCGGGACCGGCGCGTGGCGATCGACCTTTTGCGGCGCGGCGATGTCGACATCGTGCCCGACCTCGATGGAGCTCCGCTGCCCGCGTCCGCGGACTGGCGCACGCGGACCTACCCGCTGCCCGGCGTCGAGGCCTGGATCTGCGCCACGAGCCGTCCCTTCTGCTCGGATCCAGGGGTACGCACCGCCCTCGCCCGGCTCATCGACAGGGACGCGGTCCGTTGCTCGGTCATGGGTTGCAACGCGGGCGCGGCGCGGGCCTTTCCTCCACCACGCTTCAATCCGCGCGGGGCGCGCGGGCTCCTCGAGGCGGCGGGCTGGGTCGACCGCGACGGCGACAACGTCCGCGACAAGGGCGGCGCACGGCTCGCGCTCACGCTCATCCTGCCGGACGGGCGGCGATCGTACGAGAGCGAGGCCGAGCTCGTGCGCGAGGACATGGCCGCGTCCGGCGTCGAGGTGAACGTCCTGCTCGTCGACGAGAGCACCTATGCCGAGCGGTTGCGGCGTCGCGCCTTCGACGTCACGATCGCGACCGTGGACGGATCGTCCGGCACCGCTGCCGCGTTCGACCCGGGCCGCGAAGGCCTCGCGGTCGTGGCCGCCACGTTCGCGCCGCGCGCGTTCGCCCTCGTGCGCCACCGTGTGCACGGTCTCGTCGTGCGCGACGGGCGGGTGGAGGCGACCCGGCTCTGGGTCTCGCCTTCGCCGCGAGGGGGAAACCCGTGATCCTCTTCCTCATCAAGCGGCTGCTCTCCATGGTTCCGACCCTGTTCGGCATCACGCTCGCCACCTTCGTGGTCCTGAACCTGCTCGTGGGCTCGCCCGAAAGCTCGTCGGTCGGCGAAGCCCTCTCGCCGCGCGAGGATCCGGGACGCGACGTGCGCCGCTCCTACGGGCTCGACCTGCCCCTGTTCGTGAACCTCGACATCGACGATCTGCGCGCCCGGGTCGACCGCGCCGTGACGCGGCTCGCGGACGCCCGCACCCGCGACGCGGCGGTGCGCGATCTGGCCCGCCGCGGCGGGGCGGTGGTGCCCTTCCTCGTCCCCTCGCTGCCCTCGCTCAAGGGCGAGACCAAGGTCGCGGCGCTCGACGCGCTCAAGCGCATCTCGGTCCACATCGGCGTCGACAAGGCGCTCGCCGCGTCGCCGGATCCATCGGCGTTCTGGAAGCGCTACTTCGAGACCTACGGCTCGGACTTCATGCCGGCCCGCGCCGCGCGGCTCGTGCGCAGGCTGGCGCGGTACGACGACCGTCTGGCGCTTTCGGAGCTGCGCACGCTCGACACGTTCTGCCTGCCGTACGTCATGGAGACGCTCGGCGCGCAGGAGGACGGCCCGGCCCTGGCCAGGCTCACGCGGCTCGCGAGCGATCTGACCGGGCGCGAGGACGCCGTCGAGCCAGGCACCCCCCTTAAGGAACGCGCGCTCGTGAAGGCCAGGTGGCGCGAGTGGTGGCGCGAGCGGGACTCCGACTACACCGCGTACGAAGGGGCCGGTCGCGTGGCGGGCGCCGTCACGCAGACGCGCTACTTTGAGTGGCTCTCGCGGATCGTCACGTTCGACTTCGGCCTGTCCATGCGCGATGGCCGTCCGGTGCTCGAGAAGCTCGGCGAGAGGCTGCCGGTCACGCTGCTCCTGTCGGTGCTGGCGCTCCTCTTCGCGTACGGCCTCGCGATCCCGCTCGGCACCTTGTCGGCCGTGTACCGCGGCCGCGCCTTCGACCGGGTCACGGCGGTGGCCCTGTTCTGCCTGTATTCCCTGCCGTCCTTCTGGGTGGCCATGCTGCTCGTGCGCTACCTGGGAGGCGCCGGCCACCTCGATCTCTTCCCGGCCCAGGGGCTCGCCACGCCGGGGTCGCAGGGCTGGCCCCCGTGGGAGCGGCTCGCCGATCTCGCGCACCACCTGGTCCTGCCGGTCTTCTGCCTGTCGTTCGTGTCCATGGCCATGCTCGCCCGTTACCAGCGCGTGGGCATGCTCGAGGTCATCGACCGCGACTACATGCGAACCGCGCGCGCCAAGGGCCTGTCCCGGTCCGCGGCCATCCTCCGCCACGGGCTGCGCAACGGCGTGGTGCCGGTGGTGACCATGCTCGGCGTGCAGCTGCCGTATCTCGTGAGCGGCTCGGTGGTGGTGGAGCAGATCTTCGGCATCCCGGGCATGGGGCAGGAGACGTTCGAAGCCATCCGGGCGCGCGACCACGCCTGGCTCATGGCCGTGGTCACCGTGACCGCGATCATGACCATGGTGGGCGTGGTGCTGGCCGACGCGGTGTACGCCCTCGTGGATCCGCGCGTGGTGCCGGGCCGGCGGCGGGAGGTGGAGCGGTGAGGGACCTCCTCGAACGGCTGGGGCGGATCCCGGTGCCGCGCATCGGCAGGCCGAGCGGGCGCGTGAGGCGGATCGTGCGCAGGTTCGCGTCGCAGCCCCTCAACGCTGCGGGCTTCGTTTTCCTCGCGCTCGTGGCGCTCTTCGCCCTCGCCGCGGATCTCATCGCCTCGGACAAGCCCATCGCGTGCCGGCTCGACGGGACGCTGTACGTCCTGCCTTGCATCGCGCGCCCCGCGGCCCTCGCCGACGACGACAACTTCACCATCGAGCGCGCCGTGGCCGCGCGCGGCGGGTGGACGCTGCTCCCGCCCGTGCCGTTCGGGCCGACCCAGGCCAAGGTGGCGGGACGCGCGGGGAGGCTCGGGGGGCCGAGCAGGGCGCACCCCTTCGGCACCGATGATCTGGGCCGCGACGTGCTCGCGCGCATGGTGCACGGGGCGCGCTCGGCCATGCTGGTGGGCTTCGGCTCGGTGGTGCTGTACGCCCTCATCGGCATCCTCCTCGGCGCGCTCGCGGCCTACTTCGGCGGCCCGACGGACCGCGTCGTGATGCGCCTCATCGAGACCTTGAGCTCCTTCCCTTCCCTGTTCCTCATCTTGGCCGTGCAGGGGCTCCTCGGCGTCTCGACCCTCTGGCAGCTCGTGGCGGTCATCGGGCTGACGCGCTGGAGCGACGTGGCGCGGCTCACCCGCGGCGAGGTGCTGCGCGTGGCGACCGAGGACTACGTGACCGCGGCGCGAGCGCTCGGGCTTCACCCCTTGCACATCCTGTGGCGGCACGTGCTGCCCAACTCCATGGGGCCGGTGCTCGTGGCGTGCACCTTCGGAGTGGCCGGCGCCATCCTGATCGAATCGACCCTGTCGTTCCTGGGCTTCGGCGTGCCGCCGCCCACCCCGAGCTGGGGCCAGCTCCTGACCGAGGCGTTCGGCAGCGAGGGCAGCTACTGGCTGACGCTCTTCCCTGGCGTCGCGCTGTTCGCCACGATAGTGTCCATCAACCTGGTCGGCGAGGGGCTGCGCGAGGCGGTCTCGCCCAAGGCCAGGGGAGCGAGGCTGTAGTTGGCGAAGCTCTGGACAGTCGCCGAGGTGCTCGACTTCGCCGCCGCGGACTTCTCGAAGCGGGGCATGGAGCGGCCGCGCCTCGAGGCCGAGCTGCTCCTCGCCGCGCTGCTCGGCGTCCCGCGCATCGCCTTGTACACGGGCTTCGACAAGCCGCTCGCGGCCGAGGAGCTGGCCGCGTTCCGCGCGTCGATCGAGCTCAGGCGCGCTGGCGAGCCTTCCGCTTACATCACAGGGACGCGCGAGTTCTGGTCCCTCGGCTTCGCGGTGGACAGGAGCGTGCTCGTGCCGCGGCCCGACACCGAGACCCTGGTGCAGGCCGCGCTCGACCGGCTCGCCGGGGGGCCCGTGCTCGACCTGTGCACCGGCTCGGGCTGTGTGGCCGTGGCCCTCGCACACTCGAAACCCGATCTCGTCGTCGATGCCACGGACCTCTCGACCGACGCCTGTCGCGTGGCCGAAGCCAACGCGGCGCGGCACGGGGTCTCTTCCCGCGTGCGCGTGCGGCAGGGCGACCTGTTCGAGGCCGTCCCGCCGGGTGTGCGCTATGCCGTGATCGTCTCGAACCCGCCTTACGTTCCGGACGCGGAGATCGACGGGCTCTCGCCCGAGGTGCGCTGCGAGCCCCGCATGGCGCTCGCGGGCGGCGCGGACGGGCTCGATCTCGTGCGCCGCATCGTCGCGGACGCACCTTCCCACCTCGTTCCGGGCGGCCTCCTGCTGCTCGAGATCGATCCCCGTCAGGCCGCCGACGTGGCCGGCGCGCTCGGGGCGGACGGCTTCGAGACGCCCGGCGAGATCGTGCGCGACCTCGCCGGGCGCGACAGGATCGTGGCGCTGCGCTTGGCGTGAGTTCGCTCTGCTCCAGAGCGCTGCCCACTACTCTCGTGGCAAACGGCAGCACACAGGAGACCCAGTGCCAGAGACGGGGCAAGGATCGGTGTCATCCACGTCGCCACGCACACAAACTCACGCCGGGGCGCCTCTCTTGACGATCATGCCGAAAGGCCATAAAGTAGCTTTGCTGTCTGGGAGAGACGCTTGCGACTCGTACCGGACCGAATGGTCTGGTCCCAGACGCTTTTTTATGCCCTGAGGGACCCTTCGTGTTCATCTGCTATCTTGATGAATCCGGTGTCATAGAGAGCAGCGCACAGGGCACGCATTTCGTGCTCCTCGGCCTCGCACTCCCAGCAACGGACTGGCGGATCTGCGACGACGCCATCTCGAAGCTGAAGATCGCATTTCGACTCCAGGGAGCAGAAATACATACCGGCTGGATGGTCCGACGATATCCCGAACAGGATCGCATCAATAATCTTGGCACAATGTCGGACAAGGATCGGCGCCGCGCTGTTAGACTGAAGTTCCAGCCGTGAAAGCAGCGGAGAGCCTTTGGCCATGGGGAGATCGCGTGGTTTTGCGTTTCCTGTGCCTGCCTACGGCTTGATGGTGTCGAGTAGCGCGAAGGCGCGGCGCTGCGCGTGT